>JBCCMP010000131.1:0-11629 GCA_039026295.1 Pseudomonadota bacterium
CCCGACGGTATCGTTGCCGTCGGTCGCCCTCGAGAGTGAATTCAGCACCTTGATCGCGCCAGTGGCGACATCCCACGTGATCGTACCGCTGTCGCCCAGGATGGCGTGGTTGCCATTGCCGTTCCTGGTCGCAAACTCTTCGGCCGTCATGGCGCGGGATGTGAAATCGTGCCGCCCCAGTTCGACCAAGTCGTCGCCGCCACCGGCCAGAATGATGTGATTGCCTGCGCCGGTCGATATTGCGTCGTTCCCAGCGTATTCGTTCGACACTGCCTCAGCCGTGCCGTTCGCCAGGTCGATGGTCCCTGAATCCAGCACAAAGATGCCGTCGCCAAAGCCGCGGCCGTTTACCTCCAGGATCACACCGGTGGTGCTTTGGGTGGGGCCATCATTGCCGCCGCCCGCGATCAGCCTGTCGCCGCCCTCGCGCAGGCGGAAGTTGTCGTCGCCATCACTTTCCAACCCCGCCGACGTCATCTTGCTGACCAGACCTTCGAACCGGGCGAGGGCCGCGTCTTCTTCAGCCAGTTCCGCCGCCGAGGCAGCCGCGCGGTCCTGAATGAATGTGTGCGACTTCATTTCTTCCCAGATCGCAGCGTCGAACGTGATCTCGCCGCTGTCGGCAATTGCATAGTCGGTAAATGCAGTCCCCCCGACCAGATCGCTGCCACCACCGCCAATGATGAAGTTCGCGGCACCCACAGTGCCAGCGTTACCCGCAACCGAGAAGGCGATGCTGTCATGGCCGAACGTGTCAGTGTCGGTCGAGGTGATCTTGCCCGCGACGAAGTCTACGGTTCCCAGGTCGCCGATCAGGATGCTGCCACCCAGACGACTGCGCATCTGATCGCTGCCTTCGCCACCAATCAGAATGCTGCCTGCGCCGCTGAACAGGTTATCGCGCGCATCGTCACCTGCGCCCGCGACGGAACGGATCAGCGTGACATCGCCCAGGACATTGGTGTCCGAGAAGATTTCGGCATCGTCGCCGATCAGGATATTTGCACTTGCCGTGTCCTGAACCCACTCCGAGTTGAAACCGGACGCGGTCGCGATGGCGCTGCCGCCGCCCACGATCAGGTCAAAGCCCGAGCCGCCGAAGATGCTGTCCCCGCCGTTCTGGTCGGACCCGACATCCTGCGAGATGATCGATTTGATGACGCCCGCGCTGATGAATTCAATCGCCGCGTTGTCTCCGATGATGACATTGTTGCCGGAAGTCGCTGTCAGCGTATCGGCATCAAACCCGCCCAACACAATGTCATCGCCATCGCCGCCACCGACGCTGTCTTTGCCGTCGTTGAACACCAGACTCGCCGCAAGCGGCACGAGCTGGCTAACATCGGTCAATGCAGAGATGGTCGTTCCCTCTGCCCCTTGGACGGTCAAATCGCTGATCGACAGAATGCTGCCATCGGCTTTCTTCGCGATGATCTTACCGCCGGCGACAATGTCATTTCCCTGGCCGCCGTCGACCCGGTCATCGCCAGCCGAACCTTCGATGACATCGTCGCCGAACTGGCCAAAAGCGCTGTCATCGCCGCTGCCCAGGAAGATGTGATCGTTGCCATCCTGATAGAGCAGCGCCCGGTTCGCCCCGCTGTCCAGAAAGCTGCTGGCCTCGGCTGCCTTGGCAAATCCATAGACCTCGTCATCGCCATCATTGGCGGTGACGAAATCGGACCCCGCGCCACCTTCGCCAAAGCCGCCATTGGCCGTGGTCAGTTGGATGTTGTCATCCCCTGCCCCGGTCAGCGCCGTGGCTGTATCGGCGCCGCGAACGATGAAACTGTCATGGCCCGCGCCGCCAAAGCCCACATGGGTGCCGACATCATGACCATCTCGCCCAGCCGTCCATAGGTTTGTCGCGGTCGCCGCTGTCAGCTGCGTATTGATCGTGTGATGATCTTTCAGCGCTGCGAGAGCGCCAGCAAACGTGCCGTCACCGATTCCCTGGCTTTGCATGTGGCTGGCAAAGACCGCCTCTGCCGCCGCTTGGCTGAAACCGCCATTCTTGAACGCCGCCCCGAATGCGTCGCGTACTCCGTAGAAATCTTCGGCAAAGAACAGCGAGTTTCCGCCTTCGATCACGACATTGTCGTCGCCCCGGCCGCCGAAGACCCAATAGGTTGCATCGTCCGCAACGTTGCCCAGCGCCCTGACATCGTTGCCGGTATCGCCACCAAAGACGACATGGAAGCCTGTGGTCGACAGATCGATGTTGTTGTTGAACGGCAGACCGTCACCCAGATAGGTCAGCGTATCGACATTGCTGAGGCCTGATGAATCGACGATGTTGATACCCTCGCCCCCAGGAACGATTACGGCATTCGCTTCGAACGTGTCGATCAGTGCCGGCGTCGACACCACGAAATCGGGGCTGCCGTCGTGCACGCGGATCCAGGTCGCCAAGACCTGGTTCGCATCCCCGTGCAGGTTGATCTGCTCTACCGTGTTTGAAAACTCGGTAACGTTCCTGACGGCAAAGCTGTCCGCGGCTTTTGAGCCGATATTCAGTACGGTCGTGTCGCCCGGCAGATTGTCGGACAGCACCAGATTGACACCGCCGCCGCCGTTGAAGCTGAGATCTTCTTCGATTTTTATGAAGGTGATCGACTCATCAAAGACCGTCACGCCGACCGCTTTGATGTTCCCGAAGATCCGGAAAGAAAAGTCGAAGTCCAGCGAGCCGTCAAAGAACGCCGTCATGTACTCGTCGAAATCCGTCGGATCGATCTCCGACAGCAGTTTCGTAATCTCGTTCAGCCGCAACTTGCCGTCGCCGTTCGGGTCATCAAGCGAGACCGAGGCCGATCCCCCGCCGGAGGCCTTCAGCCCCGCCTCGCCCGAGGCAACGCCGATATCCAGCCCCTTGCTGAAGTTCAGCGAAGCGCTGGCCGAGAAATCAAGGATCCCGCCATCACCGTTCGGCGCATCAGTATCAATGAAGACACCGCTCAGTAGCGCGCCGATATCCTGGCTGTCGACAAAGCCCTGCAGGCCCGAAAGATCGTAGTCAGCCTGAAAACCAAAGAACGCCTCGATGCTGGCGCTGGCGCTGAATTCGCCAATGATGGCTTCGATAACGCGGCTGTCGATGCCAAGATCATCGATCTCGTCGGTGATGAAGCTGGTGATGCTCTTGGAGTTGATATCGAAATCCAACCCGACGAATTCCGCGGTCACAAGTTCGACCTGATCGAAATTCCCCTGGATCAGCGCCAGCATATTGCTGACGTCGGTCAGTATTGGAATGTCGATGCTAAGCGAATTGGTCGTCGGCTTTGTGACACCCGCTTCGGCAAGATAATCCTCGAAGCTCTGCGGAGCATTATCGGGGTCGCCGTTCGAGGCGTTGATATCGGCCTTGAATGTCGGCACGCCGTTTTCAAAGAAAACGTCGCCCGCCAGAACGAACCCGTCGGTTTCGTTGAGACCCTGCACAATGTCAGCGAACTTGTTTGCGATCGTGACGATGTCGCTCGCCAACCCGATCGCCGGGACGGCGGTCGCCGCCAATGGCAAAACGGTCGAGAACGGCTGGGTGTTGATCACGTCATAGAGCCCCTGGATCGGCTCGACAAATGGTTGCAGCGGGTCGATGAACGGCTCGATGACGCCGAGATAAAGATCCGCTGCATCCAGCCGCAGATCGTTCAAGATTACCTGATCAAGCTGAATACCGGCCCCACCCGGCGTCAGCGAGGCATCGATCACCAGTTCAGTCATCAACGTCGGCAGCACGTTTACGTCGCGCGGGCCGTCATCGGTGTCGACGGTGATGCTGACCGGCTTGCCTGTCGTCGGGTCCAGAACATTCCCGGTCAGTTGCAGGTTGATGTCGGCATTGGCCGACAGATCCGTCTCGACAATGCTCTGGCCCAACGCAGTCGCTCTGTTGATTTCGTCAAAGCGAACTTCGTGCTCCCATGTGACCACCGTTCCGTTGCCCTTGGTAGCGGTGATCCCGGTAAGATCCTTGGCTGTTGCGGTGCCGAAATCCGCAAAGAGATCGGCCCCCAGCGTGGCCGTCAGCTTGACGTCGCCCTTTTCACCCGATGCCGGTGCCTCTGCAAAGTCAAAGGTCGCCAGTTGCGTCGGGTCCTTTACCGCGACGGCGCTGAAATCCAATAGCCCGCCTACCGAGAACTGACCTTCGAAATCTCCGGCATCAACCTCGAATGTCAGCGAGATTTCCGACTGGTCCGTGTCGTTCAGCAGGAAGAAACCGCTGCCATCGACACCAAAGCCGATGTTCAGATCGGCGAACGTGGTCAACGTAAGCGGCGAGCCGTTTTCGAAGTCGAAATCCAGCCCCGGCAGATCTACCCCGAAATCAAACGGGCTGGCGATCTGGGCATCAAAAATCTTGGTCGTGAAGCCCAGATTGCCGTGCAGGAAGTTCTGCGAAGTGTCGGCGAAGCCGACGATCTCCGCCTCGACGTAGCGCACGTTCGAAGTGCCCAGCACGGCGTTCAGGCCGGTATTGAGTTCGTTCTCCAGCAGATCCGCAGTGGTCTTGGGCGAGCCGTCCGAGTTTGCACTGCCCGACTGGGCGCTGGTCTGCGGGATAAGGTCAAAGCGCAGATCGTCGAATAGCGTGAAGCCCAGCCCAAGATTGTCCCCGATGATCGGCAGCGCTGTAGCTTCAAGTACGGCGTCAATCGCGTTGTCGGCTTCCTCCAGAATTGCAGCGAGCCCACCGAAGATAAGCCCGGCATCGGCGATGTTCTCGTTGGCATTGCCGGACCCGGCCCCGCCAAACCCGGTGCCACCCCCTGCTGGCGTGCCCGCCTGGAATGCGACCGGCGCGGTCGGCTGGACGACCGTGCTGACCGGAGCGGTCGTGATTGTAGCCCCGAACAACCGGACATCGTGATGGATGATGACGCCGGAGCCGCCGACATCGACCGGAGAAAAGGTGTCGTCAAAGGGCCCCGTGATCGTCGTGGCGAAGCTCAGCGCGGCCTCGCCGGTAAGACCGCCGGAAGCCTCGATGTTCTTGTCATAGAGACCGGCGATGTTCAGATCGCCAAAGCCCTGCGCCTGGAACCCAAGCTGCGCGATGTTGGTGATAACCTCGGTCGCACCGACAAACTGGGTCTTTGTATCCGGATCTCCGATCTTGAATTCGGCCAGCGCGAAATCGCTGGACCCAATGCGCAGCTCGTCCGCCGTCACCGTGGCACCAAGATCGAAATCAAACGCGAAGTCCCGAACCGGGGTCGAGACATTGTCCAATTCGTCAAATGGACTGCCTTCTGTACCCTCGTCGATGTCCAGCGTCAGGTTCGGTGCCCCGACCGAGACCCGGACATCATCGCCATCCTGCGTGTAAGAGACATCGACGAAACCAGTCGGAATACCGATGAAACTGCCGGTCGCAACCTGGGCGTCCTGCAGGTCGATTTCGAACAGGTCTGCGGTCAAGTTGTTCGCGGTCGCGTAAGTCATCACGCCGTTCAGGATCAGCTGGCCATTGAAGGCCGCCGTGTCGCCGCCAAGAACAGAAGCCGCCGTGTTGAGCGCATCAATGTCCGAGACCAAATCGACGGTCAGGTAGCTTTGAAGATCCGCCACGGTATCGATGGTCGACGGCACAAAGCCGATCAGGCTGTGCAGCGACGCGTTCACGGCATCCAAAAGCAACTGCCCCTGCGCCTGGGCAAAGTCCTGCAGGTTTGTCTCGAAGGCGACTAGGGATGCGTCAACCGCTTCGCGGACGGCTTTGAAAACCTTGTCTGCAACAACTTCGCCCGCTCCAGCGTCGCCAAAACCGGTATTTGAATCGCTGTCATACGCGCCCGCTACGCCGCCGATGGACTGGGCAAAGCTGCTCTCTATCCCCTCCAGCACGCGGTCGAACTCGGAATCGTGCGCCTTCAGCGCGGCGGCGGCGGCGATCAGTGCATCACCGTCTGTCAGGCCTGGATCAAGGTTCAGCACCGCATCCAGCAGGATGCGCGGCTCCATCAGTGTGATGCCGTCAGCGATTTCAGCCATTATCTCGTCTTGGCTGTTTGCCGAACGATCTTCGACCAGGTCTTTCATGGAATTCTCTCTCAGTTCGTGCGGCCGTCTTGATCGCCCAAAAAGGCGTCGGCCTGCCCGCGCGGCACCAACTGGCACCGGAAACCGGGCGAAACCATGTCGGTTTCAAGGTGGTAGTAAACGCGAATGGTCTGGGACGCGGACTCCGCCACAGGCGAGATATAATCAAGAACGGGCCTTAGCATGACCGGATCCGAACCTCCGGCGATGACGACATAGTCACGGCCATCGCGGATCTTCTCGGCCTCACCGATCGGTGCGAAGACTTCGACGCGCATCGGATCGGTCACGATCAGCTGTGCAATCGCTCTGCCAGAAGTCGCTTCGCTGGGGTCCATCAGATCTTCGCCGATGATCCCGCCGAATGGGGCACGAATTTCTGCCTTTGAGAGGATGACTTCCATGCGGCTTTGATCCGCCTCCGCCACGCCGATGGCTTCCTGCTGCGCCGTGACTTCTTCCTTGGCGACCGCAAATTCACCGCGGGCACGCTCGAAATCGGCCCGGCTCACAACCTTGCGCTGGTACCCCTTGCGCTGGACGCTCAGCTGTGCACCCGCAGCTGTCGCCCGCGCCTGGGCCGAGCGCAGGGCCCCGGTGGCACCTGCCCGCACCGCGGCGTTCGCCAACTCCGCGCGGGCGATGTCAGAGTCGACACGGGCGATCAGGTCCCCCGCCTCAACCCGTTGCCCGGGCCGGACAAACACTTCTGCCAAGACGCCGTCGACAACCGAAGCAACCTCGACCACGCGAGAGGGGCGGATCGCACAGTTCATCGCTGTTTCGGCAATCTCGGCCTTTGGCTGATCGTTGGCCTGGGCGGCTGTCAATGTGTTCGGAACGGAGAGTGTCGTCTGCGCACCGGCAGACGTTGAGGTCAGAATGGCCACGCAGCCTGCGGCCAGTAAAAACGCACGATGCCTTGAAATCAAAACACAGAACCCTTCCCTCTTCAACCGACACTCTGTCGGCCGCCCTTACCGCAACGAAGCGGTAACTGAGCGCGCCTACCCCTAGGCACCCCAGACTTCCCCGAAAGCTGCAGGCCCCGGCCTGCGCTCACAATGCAGCGTCTGAAAGATAAGCTGATGGATTCCCGAAAGAAATTCGAAACCTTCGATTCTCCCAAAGAAAGGCAAAAAATTTAGGTATTTCCGTAATTTGAACGGTTGGAGCGTGCCATCGCTACACAGCCCGTTAACACAATGCACGCAATTGTCGGCGCGTTTCGCAGAGTTGAACGCATCGGTTGCAAATCGCTTCGTCCTTCGGAGCTTTCGCTTGTGATCAACGCGAATCGTACATATCGGTGGCGAAAATCGATCCTGGCTGGGGGCACGGACCACATGAAGAACATTCGACTTAAGCTGCAGTTCTCTGCACCTGCCGCTTTGCTTCTTTTGCTCGGATGTGCTTCGGACAACGCGGAACAACGTGCGATCGGCGCGCCCGGTGCCGTGACCGCTTTCGGCCCGCCCCCTTCAAGCACATCTGCCGCCCTCGCGGTGGCAGCGGGCGAGGCCGCGACGTCCCCGACATCGCGTGAACTGGCGCGCCGGTACTCACCCGAAGCCGCATCCGGAAAGTCACCGCTTTGGAAGTCGGTACGTATGGGGCTGCCGGAGATTTCGACGTGGCAGGTCGACATGGAGGAGACGCCCGCGCCCTACGATACGCCGGATGCAGCCGCCGCTCCGCTTTCTTTCGATGCAGCGGTGAAGGCGGCCATGGTCAACAGCATCGAAGCCGCACTGGCCAACGAGGCTTTGAACAAGTCAGAGATTGCAGCCGTCAATGCGGTGTTTGGCTATCTTCCAAGCATCACCGCGACAGGCGAATTCAACCGTGTCCGCCAGGACGTCATCCGGACGGACAATGCGGTCTTCCAAGCCGGCGTGGCCGAGTTCAACGTGCTCAACGGTCGCGTGGAAGCGACACAACCTCTGCTCGATTTCTCAAGCCTCTTGGCGATACGCGTTGCGGACACAGCAGAAAAAGCGACGGAGCGCGCCTATATCGCTGCGGTCCAGGGTTCCGCATTCGACGCGGCAACCGCTTATCTTCTGGCCCTGGAGGCCAAGGCGAAACTGGACAGCGTCACCGCCAGGTCAGGCTTGCTGGCCCAGCAGGTCGCTGTAGAGGACGACCTGATCGAGTTTGGCCTGTCGACGCCCGCGACCAGGCAGTTGCTGGAAGTTCAGATTGGTCAGACCGAGGTCGAGCGCCTTCAGTACCAGCAGGAATACGACACGGCGGTTGTGTCTCTGGGAAAACTCATTGGCCAGACCGTTACCGATCTGGTGGACATGCGCGCCGGGGATCAGATGCTTCAGACGGCCGCGCTGCACAGCACCGAAGATCTGGTGAGAAAGGCACTTCGCGACAACCCGGATATGCAACAGCGCCGCCTGGCAACCCTGCAACAACGCCAGGAGGTTCGCCGCCAGTTCGCCGAAGACTTTGCACCAACCGTCAATCTCTTTGCCTCGGCTGAATATGAAGACCGTGCGGCAAGTCGGTTTGGCGGCGGATCGGTGACCTTCGATCAGAATTTCGGCGTTCGCGTGTCGGTGCCGCTCTTCAATGCAAACGGCACCGGCTATCAGAGCTTTGAGGAACAGAGCGATCTGCGGGCGGCAGTTCTGTCGGAAACACTGCTGCGGCGCGAGTTGGACATCGAAGTCCGCAGCCTCGACCAACGGCTCAAATCTCTGCGCGGATTGATTGGAAAAGCAGATCGGGCGGTCTCGGCTGCAACTGACCTGCTGAGCTCCGCGCGCAGGTCCGTCGAATCGGGCGTCGCGACAGAACTTCTCGTGCTGCGGCATCGCATTCAGGAAGAAAACGCGCGTGAGTGGCAGGCGCGCAGCAATTACGTGTTTCTGCGGAACTGGGCCAGACTGGCTTTCCTGACAGGAAATCGTTTCGTGCCCCAGTGAACGGACGAATTCAAAGCCCGTCCGAATTCAAAGCCCATCGCCGTCTCGCAACAGCTTTGCGACCTGCTGAACATGCTCGATTGTCAAAGGCTTGTTGATGAAGTCTTTCACAACGTCGTAGCCCATGGCGCGGTCATGGTCTTTGGGATCAAGCGATGTGGTGAGCATCACGATCACCGCGTCGGCAAAGTTATCACCGATCTCGCGGCTGGCTGCTTCTAGAAATTCAAAGCCGTTCATCCGGGGCATATTTATGTCTAAAAAGATGACATCGACTTTCGGTCGCTCGGTTAACTTCAGAAAATCCAGAGCATCGTCTGCATACTCGAACATCGTAATTTCGCCGACCAGGCCTGACCGTTCCAGGACCCGGCGGTAGATCATTCTGTCGACGCCCTCGTCATCGATCAGCAGCACGAATGGTATCTTCGAAGACATTTGGCACCCCGAGAAACTTTGACGTCGAATGTGCAACTGAGATCTTAATCAGCAGCGCCGCATTCGCCCAACCCGCCGCTAAGTGTCGTTTATCGGCGGAGCGTCAAGCGAATGAGTGTAACTTTCTTTTTTAGTGCCGTGGGCTTCACTGAAACACTTCGCCGCTTCCCAGAAATTGAAGTTTGTAATTGGTCCAAAGCAAAAATGCGTACTTCCCGGCAATTCTGAAGGTTTTTCGACGCTGGCTGCTATGTGGCGGTTGGGTCTTGGCGACGCCCGGCCTGCGTTGAAAAACCTCTGAATGCCGAGACCGCGGGAGCGTTGCGCACCGGCAGGAAGGTAGTGTCGGCGGACCCTTTCCTCGGCAGACCCTTGAGCAGCGCGGGGCGAGAGGAGGATCTGATTGGGCCGGTCGATGACTTTCTTCTTTGCCAGCGTACCCGCGTCGATCCCAATCGGCGCATAGTGTAATGCGGAGCGCCTAAGCCGTACTGGCTTGCACTGATGGCCAATGCCGAAGTCAGGGTGATCCCGTTTGATCACTGCGCGTTTCCTTGTCGGGCTGATCGCTTCAGCCCTTGCGCTAAAAGATCCTTATTAACCGCCAGACGCCCGGTCTTGGCGTGCATTTCCTTCACCTTCACCCTGGTCGGCCTCTCAGGCCTGCAGCCGCGCGCAGACACATCCGCCATGCCTTCGACAACCTGTCGCCTCGACGTGATCACCTGGTTCGGATGCACCTGATGCTTGCCGGCAATTTCTTTAACCATCCGGTCGCCTCACAGCGCGTCGAGTGCCACTTTGGCTGTAAACCCCAAAGTCTCGACTGCTCTAAAAGAAGCAGTGATGTCGACTTCGGCACTCCTGGCTCTGGCATCCGCCGTCAAATTAGATCATGTAATGGCATGTAATCGCGCCTGGATGGAGACACGGACAATTGAAGGTTACATCCTCGTTTCCATTCGGACATCTCTGTTTTCGGCATTGGCACACCGACGGGTCCGAAGTTGGTGTGATCGTTGCCAAGGCACAGTTTCAGCGATCTGGTCCTGACACCTTCCGCGGGCTGTCAAAGCCGCCGAACATCGTGCTGGACGATACGTTCGCCGGTGACCCCGGCACCAGCCCGCTGCAACAGGAACAGGATCTCGCACCTGGCAAAATCGGGGCGGACATCCAGATACTTGGCGTTGCGCGAAAATCCGGCGGACAGGCGGTCACCGACTGGCCGGTGCAGATCGACGTCGAAAGGCGGCTGAATTATGCCTTTCAGGTGCGGGGCCCGTCGTTTTGGGAACCGAACGGCACCGGGTGGGCACTTTCCGCGCCAGAGCCGGTTACAGCCGTCCCGCTCACTTACTCCCTCGCCTATGGCGGGACTTCGCTTGGCAAAGAAAACGAACTGGTCGCGACATCCGAGAATCCTGCTGGAATAGGGTTCGTCACGCCGGAGCGATTGCAGCGACGTGATCCGTTCCCTGCGCCGCAGATTGGCGATCTTGCCGAATTCATATCGGCGCGGCCAGACAAACCCATGACCGTTCACGGAACCGCGCCGATCGCCAAGGCATGGCTGCCGCGGCGCGCGCATGCCGGGACTTTCGATGATGCCTGGAAGCAAGAGAGGCACCCGCGCATGCCTCATGATTACTCCCTGAGGTTCTGGAATGCGGCGCCCGCCGCTTTGCAGTGCGCCGAGGCGCTGGACGGCGACGAGTTGATCACCGTCTCCGGCGTGTCATTCACGGACTCAAAGGTCGTTGCCAGACTGCCCTCGTTGCAGGTCTGGGTCGATTTCAGCGGCGACGCGCGCGCGACGGTCGGGCTGGTGCTGGATACGGTGCAGCTGGATTTGCGGTCCGAGGCCCCAGGCGATCACCTGATGACGCTGATCTGGCGCGGTCACGTGGCAGAGCCCGACCGTTTCGACGCCGCCGAGATATTTGCCGAACGTGTGCAATTCGCTGAAAGCGCATAAGATGCCTTTGCCAATGCGGTCATCCGGCAAGAGAAAGGGATAGAACCATGCTCACGCAAACCGCCGCACGGCACAGCGGGAAAGGCGCGATCATCTCTTGCCTCGCGCCGGATGTGTGCCTGACGCCCATGGGAAGCTCGATGGTTCCCGTGCCCTACATGATCATCTCGAAGCTTGAATGGGCGCAGAGGACAGCCCCCAGCATCACCTTCACCGAACTTGA
>JBCCMP010000132.1:0-11560 GCA_039026295.1 Pseudomonadota bacterium
CCGGGCTTCGCGCTGGCGGTGCTGGACGAGGATGGCAATGCCGTGCCCGATGGGGAGACGGGGATTCTGGCCATCGACCGCAGCCGCTCGCCGCTTTTCGTCTTCGAGGGCTACATGGGGCGCGAGGGCGAGGACTGGACCGGCGATTACTACCTGACCGGCGACTCGGTCGAGCGGAGCGCAGACGGCTATTTCACCTTCGTCGGACGCAGCGACGATGTGATCAGTTCGGCAGGCTACCGGATCGGCCCGTTCGATGTGGAAAGCTGCCTGATCGAGCACGAGGCCGTGCTGGAATCCGGCGTGGTCGGCAAACCGGACCTGGAGCGGGGGCACATCGTCAAAGCCTTTGTCGTGCTGAATGCCGGGTTCGAGGCGTCGGATGCATTGTCAGAGGAACTGCGCCTGCACGTGCGCAACCGCCTGGGTGGCCACGCCTATCCCCGCGAGATCGCCTTTGCCGAGGCGCTGCCGAAGACGCCGAGCGGCAAGATCCAGCGGTTTGTGCTGCGCGATCAGGCGTAAGGTCTGCCATTGGTTCGGCATTGGTCCGCCATTGGTCCGGCATGAGGCCGCCCGCGGGGATCGCGCCGCGTTAACCAGTTGGAAATCATGATCCGGCTTTTTGAGCGCTCTCAAACAGAGGCGACACAATGCCGGACAAAACCGAGATCGATCAGGACGGCGAAGGCTTTACCGAGCGCATGGGGGTGGATTTCGCCACCTCGGTTGCCGGGAAGTCCCTGTCGCTGTCGTCTCTGCTGGACGATCTGACGTCGGGTGCAGAGGCGATTGAGCCGCAGCCTGTTCCGGCAACCCCGGTGGACATGCCGGAGGCAGGGCCATCCAAGCGTCCCCGGAAGATCGATGATCACCGCAAGGGACACCGCGCCCGGCTGCGGGAGCGGTTCATGTCAGCCGGGGCGGCGAGTGTTGCCGACTACGAGATGCTCGAGCTGTTGCTGTTCCGGGCGATCCCGCGGCGGGACGTCAAACCGCTTGCCAAGCGGCTGATCGAAGAGTTTGCCGATTTCAACGGCGTCATCTCTGCCCCGGTGCAGCGCCTGAATGCAGTCTCCGGCATCGGCGAGGCGGTCATTCTGGAGCTGAAAATCGTCGAGGCGGCGGCGCACCGGCTGGCACGGGCCAAGGTGATGAACCGCTGTGCGCTGAGCAGCTGGTCGGCGCTGATGGACTACTGCAAAACCTCGATGGCGCATCGGGACACCGAACAGTTCCGCATACTCTTTCTCGACAAGAAGAACGTTCTGATCGCCGACGAGGAACAGGCCAAGGGCACGGTCGATCACGTTCCGGTCTATCCGCGAGAGGTCGTGAAGCGGTCGCTGGAGCTCAATGCTTCGGCGCTGATCCTGGTGCACAACCATCCCTCCGGCGATCCGACGCCGTCGAAGGCCGACATCGACATGACCCGGCAGATCGAACGAGCGGCAAAGGCATTGGGCGTGGTGGTCCATGACCATGTCATCATCGGGAAAGAGGAAGACGTCAGCTTCCGCGCGACGGGGCTGCTTTAGAATACACCGATTGGCCGTGACTTCCTGGTGATGCACCGCCCCGCACGGTGACGCCGCGCGTTCTGTTCCCGGTGCCCGGGTGCGTCACCGATGGGCCGTCTGCTATGCTGCCGCAATGCGACAACGCGCGTGGCGCACCGTTTACGCAGATCTCGACGACGCCGAAATTAGCACGTCGAGTCCGAGAAAATAGACAAATCGGGGGATGCGCGCGCCGCTTTTCCTCACGAATGTTGCCCAGCGTTTAAGTAAAGACCGGGCAACGACCATGAATGCTGGAACAGCGCTTGAGCCTTTTCGGAGTGTTGCTGGCCCAAGGCGATCTTCCCGCCTGGCGGTGTCGGCTCTTGCTGTCGTGCTTTGCCAAACGGGTTGTACGTATTCCGAGGTGGTCGCCAACGGCGAAGTCACTCACCGAGGCTTCCATCTTGGTCTGTCCTCCGCATTCGAATGCTCGGGCGATCTGCAACGTGTCCGAACAACGATGCTGGGGGCCGCTTTCGGCTTCGAAACACTGCACATGGGGTATCGCTCCAGCGATGTGTTCTGCCTTCCCGTTGATGGATGTGGAGCAGTCTTTTTCGTGAACGATGCGTCTGAAGCCAGCGCAATTCGTCAGGCCGTCCAGGACCTTGAGACGGTGTGTATTCAATCCTCAAGCTAAGAGCGGAGATGATCAAATGAAATACGCATTTTTCAAGAAGGCGTTCGTTCCGTTATGCGGCGCAACGCTGCTGTCGGGCTGCATCGGTGAAATCACCAACCCGGTGGTTTTCGGACAGGCGACGACCGTGGGCATCTCGCTTGGTCAATCGGCCAACACGCAGTCTCCTGAATTCGTGCTGGGTTACAAGGATGTCAATATCGCCGTCTTGCCCACGGCCTTGACGACAAAAGACGGAGACCAGGTGCCTATCGGCAGCAAATCGCCTTCCGAAGACGGTGTTTTCGAGGGCACGTTCTCAGTCTTCGGGCAGTTCGAGGTCAACGCTGCTAATGGCGCACCAGCTTCTGACGGGCAGCAGCCCGGACTGCAGGTCGGGCTGGGCAAATTCTTCGCAACCGGCGATGCGGCCAAAAAACTTGCAGCCGGTTTCGCGTGCAAACTGTCCGAAGGGAAAGCCACGAAAGACTGCACGCCGCCTGCCACCGCAAACTAGGCGAGCGGGGCTGACTTACCGCGCATCGGCAAAACCGTAGTTAAGGAGTGAGGTTATGCACAAAGTCATTGATACGCCATGGAACACGACTGCCTACCTGTCAAAACTTCGAGCGGGCGGGGTCGAGACGATCATTCGCTACTACAATCGGCAGAATTCAAACACACTGCCAGAGAAGCGGGTAGAACTGGCCGAAGCCGCGGCGATTGCGGGTGCGGGCATGACCCTGGCTGCGGTGTTTCAGCAGCGCGGCGGCGCCGGTGGCAACATCTCGGATCTGGATGCCGATAGCGGCACCAGGGACGCAGAGCGCGCTCTGGAGTTGGCCGGACGGATCGGTCAGCCAGCCGGTTCCGGCATCTACTTTGCGGTTGATCACGACTATTACAGGCCTGCTGATCTGGCGTCGATCGAGGACTATTTCGGCGCGGTGCACGCCGCATTCGGTGGCGATTACAAAGTCGGCGTTTACGGGTCGGGGACAGTGGCGAAGCGCGTCCGGGATGCAGGATTTGCTGAGCTGATCTGGCTTGCAGCAGCGCGTGGCTGGTCCGGCACGCAGGCCATGTTGCCAACCACGGCTTGGGCGCTGTTTCAGAAGTGGCCGCCGATCGACGTTCCCCTGCCGCATGACGGCAACATCCTATCTCCAGCGTGGCCGGATTTCGGGCAGTTCACGCCCGGCGGCGGGGCGGCCCCGGTTCTTGGACCGCCCGCCGCAAACCCGGTCGCCATGATGGAGGTCACGGCGCGAAGCGGGTTGAATTTACGGCGCGGAGCCGGCCAGCAATACGCCGTAGAACGCACGCTGCCACGCGGCACGCTGGTTCATGCGCTGGCGAGAACAGGCGATTGGGTGCTGGTCGACGTCGAGGGCGACGGGCTCGTGGACGGGCACATGCATGGCGACTACCTGACCCCGGTTTCTGGCGGTCTTCCTGTGCCGATGATCAGCGCTGTGCCGCCGACCCCGCCGACACCTCCGACCCCGCCGACGCCTCCGACCCCGCCAACACCTCCCACGCCGCCATCGGCGCTCGCGAGCGCGATCGTCGGCAATCCATACTCGGTCGCGTTGGCTGAGCTCGCGCTGGATATTCGCGAGGTTCCGGGAGCAGGCAACAACCCCCGGGTCGTCATGTACCACGAAACAACCAATCACTGGAGCGGAACCGACGACGCCGTTGCCTGGTGTTCGTCCTTCGTGAACTACTGTGTCGAGCGGGCAGGCCTTGACGGCACTGACAGCCAACGGGCACTAGACTGGGAAGGCTGGGGTATGGATGTCACGGGCGCGCCCCGCGAAGGCGACATCGTCGTCTACGAACGCGTCGGTGTCGGAGGTCATGTCGGCTTTTTCGTCGAAGATCTGGGAGACAAGGTCGCGACGCTTGGCGGCAATCAGTCGAACCGCGTGAAGGTTACCGCCTATCCCAAAGACGGTGTGCTCGCGGGTACCCACTACAAATTGCGGTCAATCCGCCGCTGGTAGCGATCCGCGCTTCAAACTCAAAACAACAGCCGCGTCTATGGTGCGCGGCTGTATGCCAGCAACGATCAGGCGGGCCTGTGCGGTTCAACAAGCGGCCACATTCACGGCGAGCCCGCCTAGCGATGTTTCCTTGTATTTCTCGGACATGTCTGCGCCGGTGTCTTTCATGGTCTTGATGCAGGCATCCAGCGACACGAGGTGCTCGCCGTCGCCGCGCAGGGCCAGGGACGCGGCAGAGACCGCCTTGATCGCGCCGAGGCCGTTGCGCTCGATGCAGGGGACCTGCACCAGGCCGGCGATCGGATCGCAGGTCATGCCGAGGTGATGCTCCAGGGCAATCTCGGCGGCATTCTCGACCTGCCGCGGTGTTCCCCCCATGGCTGAGCACAGGGCTGCTGCTCCCATGGCGGAAGCCGAGCCGACCTCGGCCTGGCAGCCGCACTCGGCGCCGGAGATCGAGGCGTTGTGCTTGACCAGCCCTCCGATGGCGGCGGCGGTCAGCATCATCTCCCGCAGGCCGTCCTCTGACGCGCCGACGATGTGATCGCGGTAGTAGCGCAGAACCGCCGGGACAACGCCTGCCGCGCCGTTCGTGGGGGCCGTGACGACCTGGCCACCGGCCGCATTTTCCTCGTTCACCGCCATCGCGTAGACGGACAGCCAGTCATTGGCGATGTGCGGCATCAGCTGGTTGCGGCCCGCCTCGTCGATCAATTGCGCGTGAATGCCGGGCGCGCGGCGGCGCACATTGAGGCCGCCGGGCAGGATGCCGCCGGTGTCCAGACCGCGGTCCATACAGTCCTTCATCACCTGCCAAAGCCGGTCGATGCCGCGGTTAACCTCGGCGCGGGGGCGCTGCGTCTCTTCATTTACGCGCTTCATGGCAGCGATCGACAGGCCCGATTGCGCCGACATGGCCAGCATCTCTGCCCCGTTCATGAACGGGAACGGCACGTCGGGCGGGCGGATGTCGGCCTGATCAGCGTGCATCTCTGCTTCGGTCCGCACAAATCCGCCGCCGATGGAAAAGTAGGTGCATCGGTGGGCGAGGGTGTCGCGGGCGTCGTGCGCCTCCAGCACCAGACCGTTCGTATGCAGGGGCAGGGGCGGGCCGAAATCGAAGATGATATCCCGGTGCGGGTCGAACGCCAGATCAAGACCTTCGGGCCGCACGGTCTTTTCGGCCGTGATGCGGATCTGCTCTGCCGCGGCCTTTTCGGCATCCAGGGTGTCGGGGGAGAACCCGGCCAGACCCAGCACCACCGCTTTGTCGGTGGCGTGGCCCTTCCCGGTCAGGGCGAGCGAGCCGTGCAGGCGGCACGAGACCCGCACCGGTGCCCCGGCCCCGGGAATGCGGTCGCGGCCCGCGCGCAGGTCGTCCAGAAACCGCGCCGCCGCCACCATGGGGCCCATGGTGTGCGACGAGGACGGGCCGATGCCGACCTTGAAGATATCGAAGACCGAAAGGAACATGGGCGACCTTGTGAACTCTCGCGAGCCGGGACATAAGGCCATCGACGCCGTTGTCATCCGGCAAAGCCGACACAGCACGGCCCCATCGCGACCCGGGAGGAGCCCGTGGAGGAATCCACGGATGATGATCATGGCAGAAGATATCGCGAACACCCAATCACCTGACGCCCTTTCCGCCGCCGAGCAGGGAAAGCGCGCTGCCGCCATCAAGGCGCTGGAGTGGGTCGAGGATGGCATGAAACTTGGCCTTGGCACCGGGTCCACGGCCAAATGGTTCGTCGATCTTCTGGCACCGCATCTGGCGGAGACGGGCAAAAGGGTGGTCGGGGTTCCGACCTCGTCGCGGACCCGGGCGCAGGCAGAGGGGCTGGGCATCCCGCTGTCCACGCTGGGCGAGCTTGGATCGCTGGATGTGACGATAGACGGTGCGGACGAGTTCGATCCGGCACTGAATCTGATCAAAGGCGGCGGCGGAGCGCTGCTGCAGGAAAAGATCGTGGCCTCATCCTCGGACAGGATGGTGGTGATCACCGATCCATCGAAAGAGGTCGCATCCCTGGGTGCCTATGACCTGCCGGTGGAGGTGGTGCGCTTCGGCTGGCAGGCGACAGTCGGAGCGATCGCCGAGGTGCTGGAGCCTGCCGATGTCGACGGCCGAGAGATCGTCATGCGGATGGAGGGCGATCAGCCTTACGTGACGGACGAGGGCCACTACATCTTCGACCTGAAACTCGGTCGCATCGGCGACCCGGACATCCTTGGGATTTCGCTGAACCAGGTGCCTGGCGTCGTGGAGACGGGCCTCTTCTGCGGCCTGGCCTCGGTCGTGATCATCGGAGAGCCGGGCGGGATGACGCGAATGATTGAGGGGGTCAGCGCTTAGATTGTTGAGCAATCTGCGCCACGCTTCGATATCGCGAAGGATGCTTCGTTAGCCGCATGGGACAGCTCTGGTGCGTGCGCCATCAGTACATGTGATTGCTTCAACGCCTCACGCCCACGTGTCCCCCACCTTGGCAATCAGCCATGTAATCGCTATCTCCGCCCCCCGACCAGAATAATCCAGAGGACCCGCCATGGCCGAATTCGACTTTGATCTTTTTGTCATCGGCGCAGGGTCCGGCGGCGTTCGGGCGGCGCGGATCTCTGCCCAGCACGGGGCGAAGGTCGGGGTGGCTGAAGAGTACCGCTATGGCGGAACGTGCGTCATCCGGGGCTGCGTGCCTAAAAAGCTGATGGTCTACGCGTCCAGCTTTTCGGACGCGTTCGAGGATGCCGCCGGGTTCGGCTGGACCGTGGGTCAGACGTCTTTCGACTGGTCCAAGCTGATCGCCAACAAGGACACGGAAATCGACCGGCTTGAGGGGATCTACGGCCGCCTGATGGATGGCGCCGGGGTGACCCATCACAAGCAGCGGGCCGTCGTGGTTGACCCCCACACCGTGCGGTTGGCGGACGGGCAGACCTTTTCGACCAAGTACATTCTGGTCGCCACGGGCGGCACGCCGTTCGTGCCGGAATTTCCCGGCTCGGAGCTGGCCATTACCTCCAACGAGATTTTCCACCTGGACCAGATGCCGAAGCGCGCGGTCATCGTCGGCGGCGGATATATCGCCAGCGAATTCGCCGGGATCCTGAATGGTCTGGGGGCCGCGGTTACGCAGGTCTACCGCCGTGATCTGATCCTGCGCGGGTTCGATGACGAGGTTCGCCAGCATGTCTCGGACGAGATGGCGGCCAGGGGAGTCACCTTCCGCTACAACACTGACATCACCGCCCTGCGCAAAGAGGGCGATCATCTGGTCGTCAGCTATTCGGACGGGTCAGAGGCCGAGGCCGATCAGGTGCTCTATGCCACGGGCCGCATCCCGAACACGAAGGGGATCGGCCTGGAAGGGGCCGGTGTGGTCCTGGGCAAGGGCGGCGAGGTGGTCGTGGACGCCTATTCGCAGACCAATGTTCCGTCGATTTTCGCGGTCGGCGATGTCACCGACCGGCTGGCCCTGACGCCCGTTGCCATCCGCGAGGGGCAGGCCTTTGCCGAGACGATCTTTGCCAGCCAGCCTGTGGCTGCCGACCACGCGCTGGTGCCCACGGCGGTGTTCACCCAGCCAGAGATCGGGACGACCGGCCTGACCGAAGAGCAGGCCCGCGAAGAGGGCGAGATCGAGGTCTATTCGGCGGCGTTCCGCCCGATGATGGCCACCCTGTCAGGCCGCGAAGAAAAGATGCTGATGAAGATGATCGTCGCCAAGGACAGCCAGAAGGTTCTGGGCGTGCACATTGTGGGTCACGGCTCGGGTGAGATGATCCAGCTGGCCGGTGTTGCCGTGAAGATGGGCGCGACCAAGGCTGACTTTGACCGGACGGTCGCGGTGCACCCCACGGCATCGGAAGAACTGGTGACGATGAAGACGCCAGTGCGTTGAAGACCGGGCGTGACCGTGCATCGAACCCTGGCTTGACCGGTCGGCGCGCCAGCGCGCTCACCTGTGCGCCCGGCGGTCGCATCCGTGATGCAGCGATGCACCTTGACTTCGCGCCGTCATCCCCCACCTGAGGACGGCACACATAAATGCCGACAAAGCGGGAACAAACCGCTATAGGACACCCGAATCTACCCTGAGATGCGAGAGATAAATGCCATATAGCAGCAACAACGGCGGTGGCGGCGGCCCTTGGGGCGGCGGCGGCGGTGGAAACCGCGGCGGCGGCAAGAACCCCTGGGGCGGCGGCGGCGGGGGCGGCGGAAACAATCCGCAAGGCCCCGATCTGGACGACCTGCTGCGAAAGGGCCGTGATCAGCTGCGCGTCGTGTTGGGCGGCAAGGGCGGCGGTACGTCCGGCGGCGGTTCGGGCGGTGGTGGCGGCGGCGGCCTTGAAAAGCTGCTGCCGGTGCTGGTGCCGATCGTGCTGGTCATCGCATGGGTGGTTCAGAGCTTCTATTCCGTCAAGCCTGAGGAAAAATCGGTCGAGCTTTTCCTGGGGGAATTCTCGTCAGTCGGCGAGCCCGGTCTTAACTTCGCGCCGTGGCCGCTCGTCACCTACGAAAAGGTCGGCGTGACGCGCGAGAACACGATCGATATCGGCAACGCCATCGGCGGTGCACGCGGCGAAGAAGGTCTGATGCTGACCGGCGACGAGAACATCGTCGACATCGATTTTCAGGTGGTCTGGAACATCAACGATCCGGGCCGGTTCCTGTTCAACCTCGCTGATCCAAGTGCGACGATCAAAGCGGTGTCCGAGTCGGCCATGCGCGAGGTCATCGCGCGCTCGCAGCTGAAGCCGATCCTGTCGCGCGATCGTCAGGCGATCAGCCAGGAAGTGTCGGAACTGATCCAGACGACGCTGGACAGCTACAATTCCGGCGTCAACATTGTCCGTGTCAACTTCGACGGTGCCGACCCCCCGGCGCAGGTCATCGACGCCTTCCGCGACGTTCAGGCGGCGGAACAGGACCGTGATACCAAGGAAAAGCAGGCCGAAGCCTATGCCAACCAGAAGCTGGCCGAGGCCCGCGGTCAGGTCGCGCAGATCCTTCAGGAAGCAGAAGGTTACCGGGCCCAGGTCGTCAACGAGGCAAAGGGTGAGGCGGCGCGTTTCATTGCCGTGCACGAAGAATATCAACTGGCGCCCGAGGTGACCCGCAAACGTCTTTATCTCGAGACAATGGAGCGGGTGATGGGTGATGTGGAAAAGATCATCATCGATGAAAGCGCCGTCGGTGGCGGCGGCGGGCAGGGCGTTGTTCCCTATCTTCCGCTGAACCAGTTGCGCCAGGGAGGGAACTGATATGCGCCGTCTACCCATTCTGATCGGCGTTCTCGCCCTGATCGTCGTCGGTCTGTTGTCTTCGATTTTCATCGTGGACGAACGCAAGCAGGCACTGGTCATGCAGTTCGGTCAGGTCAAGCAGGTTGCGACCGAGCCGGGGCTTGGCTTCAAGATCCCGTTCATTCAGGACGTGGTCTACTATGAGGACCGCATCCTGCCGCTGGAGACGACCGAGCTGGAAGTCACCCCGGCGGATGAACGCCGCCTTGTCGTCGATGCCTTCGCGCGCTGGCGGATCACCGATGTCGTGCTGTTCCGGCAGGCCGTTCAGGTCGAAGCGGCTGCCGTTCCGCGCTTGCAACGGATTTTGAACGCCTCCTTGCGCGAGGTGCTGGGTAAGGTGCCGTCGGCGGACGTGCTCAGCCCGGAGCGGACGGTTCTGATGACCCGGATCCGCGACTCAGCCCGGAACCAGGCGCGGTCGCTGGGGGTCGAGATTGTCGACGTGCGGATCCGCCGCGCCGACCTTCCTGTGCAGAACCTCGAGGCCACCTTCAACCGCATGAACGCCGAGCGTGAGCGCGAGGCGCGCGACGAACGCGCCCGTGGGAACGAGCGTGCGCAGGAAGTTCAGGCGACCGCTGATCGCGAGGCGATCGAGCTTGTCTCGGACGCACAGCGCCAGTCAGAAATCATCCGCGGCGAGGCAGATGCCGAACGCAACCGGATCTTCGCCGATGCCTTTGGACGCGATCAGGAATTCTTTGCCTTCTACCGGTCATTGACGGCCTATGAGCGGTCCCTGAAGCGCTCGAATTCGACGCTCGTGATCTCTCCGGACAGCGAGTTCTTCGATTACCTGAAATCGGATACGCTGTCGGGCGATTGACATGGACCTGCTGGCGGCGCTTGCCTTGATGCTGGTGCTTGAGGGGCTGTCGCTGGCAATGTTTTCGCGCTCGCTCCCCCAGATGCTGGGTGAGCTGGACAGGCTGGATCCCGATACCCTGCGCCGGGTGGGCATTGCGGCCATGGTGCTTGGCATCGGGGCGTATCTTGCCGTCCGCGGGGTCAGTTGACGGGGTCAGTTGGCGGGGTCAGTTGAGGGTGGACTTTCGGCGCTGACAATGCTGTGACAGATCGTCAAAATCCGGGCATCCGCGCGCGCGCGGCTTAAGTATTCCGTGACGGGGCGACGTGTTATGGTTACCCATTCGTAACACCTCCCGTGCAACGCCGCAGGCGTCCCGCAAGAAGACGGACGACAAGGAGATAAAATCGTGCAGCTTTCGAAACCCCGGACACCGGCAATCATAGGACAAGGCGCGCGCCTGGTGGCGGCGATGATCATCGGTCTTGCGGTGGCGATTGGCGATGCCGGAATCAGCGCGGCACGCGCGGCGCCAGAAAGCTTTGCGGATCTCGCGGCGGAACTTAGCCCCGCGGTGGTGAACATTTCGACAGCACAGAATGTCGAAGGCGTCGGTAACCGCCAGGGCACCCCGCTGGAAGACCTGTTCCGCGATCTCTATCCGCGCGGCGGACCGGAGCGGCCCCGCAAGGTGCAGTCCCTCGGTTCCGGCTTTCTGATCAGCCCCGACGGCGTGGTGGTCACCAACAACCACGTGATCGAGGATGCGGACGAGATCACCGTCAACTTCCCTGACGGATTGTCGCTGACCGCAACCGTGATCGGCACCGATCCGCAGACCGACATTGCCGTCCTTAAAGTCAATCACGACGCCCCGCTGCCTTTCGTGGCCTTCGGGGACTCGGACGTCGCCCGGGTCGGGGATTGGGTTCTGGCGATCGGCAATCCGTTCGGGTTTGTCGGGTCCGTCTCTGCCGGGATCATCTCGGCGCGTAACCGCGACATCAACGCGGGCCGGTATGACGACTTCATCCAGACAGATGCAGCGATAAACCGCGGCAATTCCGGCGGTCCGCTGTTCAACATGGACGGCGAAGTGATCGGCGTGAACACGGCCATCGTCTCGCCGACAGGCGGATCGATCGGCATCGGCTTTTCGGTACCGTCCAATCTGGCCAAGAAAATCGTCGCGCAATTGCAGGATTTCGGCGAAACTCGCCGCGGCTGGCTGGGCGTGCGCATCCAGTCG
>JBCCMP010000133.1:0-11532 GCA_039026295.1 Pseudomonadota bacterium
CACATGGCAGATGCGGGCAACGCGCCGAACAGCGCCTATGATGTGTCGAATGCGACCGTGAAGACGCACGCTGTCTGGTGGCTGTGGCCGACCACGTGCTTGATGCGCTATCCGGGCCGCTCCTCGATGATTGTTCTGAACATAATCCCCGCCGGGCCTGACCGGACGTTGGAGACCTATGATTTTTTTCTGGAGACGCCTGAGCCTGACGAGATGGAGTTGGATGCAATCCGCTACCTCGACGAGGTGCTGCAAGTCGAGGACATCGGTCTGGTAGAAAGCGTGCAGCGAGGGATGGAGACCCCGGCCTTTGCCCAGGGCCGCATCGTGCATGACCCGGGCGGGTCCGGAAAATCCGAACATGCGGTGCATCATTTCCATGGGCTGGTTCTGGACGCTTATGGTAAGCAAGCTGCATGATTCACGGGCATGTCAAACCCATGCATTATCAGCCTCCGCCGGAAGCCCTGAAGCGCTGACCCCTTAATGCCCTTCAGGAGACACAGAAATGACCCGCCCCAACATAGTCGTCATCATGGCAGACCAGTTGGCACCGCATTTCACCGGTGCCTACGGACACCCATTGGTTCAGACCCCTCACATGGACGCCCTTGCCGCACGCGGTGCGCGCTTTGACGCGGCCTATTGCAATGCCCCGCTCTGTGCGCCGTCCCGGTTCAGCTTCATGTCCGGACAGCTGGTCACCCGGATCGCGGCCTATGACAATGCCAGCGAGTTTCCGGCGACGATCCCGACCTTTGCGCATTACCTGCGGCAGGCCGGATACCGCACCTGCCTGAGCGGCAAGATGCATTTTGTCGGCCCGGACCAGTTGCACGGGTTCGAAGAGCGGCTGACCACCGATATCTATCCGGCTGATCACGCCTGGACACCGGACTGGGAACTACCGGATGAGCGCATCGACAGCTTTTACCACAACATGGATGCGGTTAAGACCGCAGGGAAAGCGGCGACAACCTTTCAAATAGAATATGACGAGGAAACCGCTTTCCTCGCACGGCGGCGGATCTTTGAATACGCCATGCAAAAGGTAGATCCGTTCTGCATGGTTGTAAGTTTCATCCACCCTCATGATCCATACGTGGCGCGGCCTGAGTGGTGGGATCTATACGATCACGACGCGGTCGATATGCCCGGCGACGCGCCGCCGCCAGACCCGCATACGCTGCGCCTGATGAAAGGGATCGAGGCGGACAGCGTGGCGGTGTCGGACGCTGAAGTGCGCAACGCGCGCCATGCTTACTATGCGAACACGTCCTACTTCGACTCGAAGATTGGCGCGGTCGTCCAGGCCTTGGAAGAGAGCGACCAGTTGGACAACACCGTGGTGATCGTTACCGCGGATCACGGCGACATGCTGGGAGAGCGGGGGTTGTGGTACAAGATGACCTTCTTCGAACATTCGGCGCGGGTGCCCTTGATCATGGCCGGGCCCGGTCTGAGCCAGCGCATCGTCGAGACGCCCTGTTCGCTGGTAGATGTTCTGCCGACGCTACTGGACATCGCCGGGGTCGACGACAAGCATCTTGGCACGCCGATTGATGGCAGTTCGGTTTGGGGTTATGCGACGGGCGCGGTGTCCGATACTGCAGAAGAGGCAGGCGTGGTCATCGGTGAATACTGCGCCGAACTGGCCCCGGCGACTCCCGTCTTTATGATCCGGCGCGGGCGGTGGAAGTACATCCATTGTGACGCCGATCCCCCTCAACTTTACGACGTGGTCGCAGATCCGGGCGAGCGAGAGAATCTGGCAGGGGTGGACGACTATACCCAGATAAGCGACGATTTCGCAGCAGAGGTGCGCGAGCGCTGGAACTCGAAAAAAATCGCTGCGGATGTAATTGCCACACAAAAACAGCGCCGTGCCGTTCATGCGGCGATGCAGGCGGGGGCTTTGACATCCTGGGACTATCAGCCGCCCCGTGATGCGGCGAACGAGTTCGTGCGGAACCACGTGAGCTGGGACGACGTCCTCCACAGGATGCAGTACCCCGCACCCGGCGCTGACACCTCAGGCGCCGACAAATGACCCTCAGACTTGAGGGGAAAACTGCGTTTGTCACCGGCGGCTGCGGCGGCATCGGCCGCGCGATTTGCGAACGGTTCGCGCGGGAGGGCGCGAAGGTCATGGCGGCGGATATCGCGCCCTGGCCGGACGATATGGAGGGCGTGAAGGTCGTCTCCTACGACGTGACCTCGGAAGAGGCGGCCAAGGACGGGATGGCCTGGATTGCGCAGCGCTGGGGGCATTTGGACATTCTGGTGAACGCCGCCGGGATCGAAATCGAGAAGACCATCGAGGACACCAGCCTTGAAGAATGGCGCCGGTCGTTCGCGATCAATGTTGATGGCATGTTCCTGACCTCGAAACATGCGCTGCCGGTTCTGCGAAAGGCTGCCAAACGGAACCCGGCAGGGTCCAGCGTGATAAATTTCGGGTCCTATGACGGCTACATCGCCGATCCTGGCCTCGCCGCATATTGTGCAACCAAGGGGGCTGTTCACGCCCTGACCCGCGCGATGGCCTGCGATCACGGGCCAGAGGGCATCCGGGTGAATGCAATCTGCCCCGGTTACATCGACACGCCGATGCTACAGAGCTTTTTCCAGGGCGGCCACGGAGGTACAGTTGAAACCCTTAAGCAGGCCGCCCGCGACGTCCACCCGATGCGCCGATATGGCCAACCGGAGGATATCGCGAATCTGGTGACCTGGTTGGCATCCGACGAGGCGCGCTATGCCGCCGGGCAGCTTTGGGTGTTGGATGGCGGGCTCAGCGCGCAGGTTCAGCAGATGCAGCTTTGATGGCTGATCTGTCCGGGTATCGCGCTGCGTCTGGACGGCTGGAGCCCGTCTTCACGATCGAGGTGCAGACACTGCCGGAGGACACCGATCGTATTCTTGATGAAATCCTGACAGTCCATCCGTTGGAGTATGGGAACTATCGGCGGAATGCATCAATCTCTGCCATTGGTCGGGAGACGGCGCAGCCCAACCCTGGCTCGACCACGACGACTCACGTGGAAGGATTCGAAGCCGGTGCGACCGAAACATATCCAATGGTCGAGCTAAAGATATCCATCGAACGGGACATGGCTGTTCTGGCATCGGTCATGGATGCGATTATCGCTGCACACCACTACGAAGAACCCGTGATCTTCGTGCGCGAAGACTGGGTCAGCCGCGCGAACTATGACCCCAAGTCGGACAATCCGAACCGGTGGTGGAATAACGGACGCGGCCTGCCAGAGCGGTTGGAATGATTGCCGTGCCTAACTCTTTCATGATCGCCAACAGAACAAGGACGGGCATGTATGTGCGCAGTGCTGAAGACCTGATGAAGTCGCGGTTCGCTGCGTATGCAAACCTTCAAACAGTGAACTGACCGATGGCCAGTCCCGCGTTCGTCTGGTGCGATCTTTCCGCCTATGACACAGGCCAGGCGGCACGTTTCTACAGCGATCTTTTGGGATGGTCATTGTCCGGCGAAGGCGATGCAACAACAGCGACCGGCGATCCCGTTGCATCAATCTACGAGATGCCCGAGACGTTTCGCGACATGGGGATGCCCAGCTTCTGGATGAGCTACGTCGCCGTGCCTTCGGTTGAGGATTGCGTTGCGAAGGCAAGGACGACTGGCGGCAAGGTGGAGGTCGAGGAGTCCTACGGACCCGACGGGCGGATCGCCCTTATCCGCGATCCACTCGGGGCAGGTTTCACTATCTACGAAGGACCGATGCGGGCAGGTGCCTCTGACCATGCTGAGGCCGGCACCCGGGCCGGCCATGCGTTGCTCGTCTCAAATGCTGATGCCGTGGCCCCGTTTTACACAGAAATGTTTGGTTGGCTGACGGTACGCCAAGGCGATCATCTGGTCGCCTTCGTCGACGATAGTGGTCGGCAGCATGCCGAGTTACACACTGTCCCTTCCCATGACCGGGGCGGATTCGAGTACTGGGCCATTGCGTTCACCGTGAACGACCTGGACGCCGCAGCGGATCATGTGAGGGCGAACCGAGGCTCTGTCTTCGGCCAAGGCCAACTGCAGTCTGGTCGTTCCCTTTCGGTTGCAGACGGCGACGGCGCGGCCTTCCATCTGATTGCTCGCGGTCAGAAGAGATAAGACAATGCGTTTGATGACCAAGAATGGTTCCGCCCTCTGGCGATTGGTCGACAAAACGGCAGGCACCCCCGCCTCTTTGACAATTCATAGCTCGGGATCAAGACGGTGAGGCTGCAAGGCAAAACCGCAATCGTCACCGGCGGTCGGCAGGGCATTGGTCGCGCTATAGTCGAACGGTTTCTGGCTGAAGGGGCCTTGGTCACAACTTGCGGGCGCGGCGATGCTGCTGTTCCTGGCGCTACATGGGTTCAGGCAGATATCTCTGACCCGGCGCAGGCACGGGCGCTGATTTCAGCAACAGGTCCCATCGACGTCCTGGTCAACAATGCGGGTATGCAGATCGAAAAGACTGTTCTGGACACCACCGATGCAGACTGGGACTTGGTGATGGGAACTAATGCGCGCGGCGTGTTCAACTGCCGCCGAGCGGCGATCCCGGCGATGCGACGGGGCGGCACGATCATCAATATCGGATCAATTTCCGGTCGGGTCGCGGATCGGTCGATGGCGCTATACAACGCGTCCAAGGCATTCGTGCATGCTTTGACCCGGTCAATTGCAATCGATCACGGCCCGGATGTTCGCTGCAATGCGATTTGCCCCGGCTGGATCGAGACCGGGATGTTGGATGCGGGTTTCGATCTCGCAGATGATCCAGCAGCCGCACGCACAGATGCCCTTGCGCGGCACGCGGTGCACCGGTTCGGCAAGCCGGAGGATATTGCAGCAATGGCGCTCTGGCTTGCCTCTGACGAAGCATCTTTTGCCACAGGCCAGTTGTTTACGATCGATGGCGGTATGACCGCCGCCTCGCCGCTCGATCCCAGTCTGTTCTGATCACGAGAACTCTTGGGGCAATCAGCAGGGGATTGATCTGTGCGCTGTGCAAGTCATGCAAACGGCCAGCATGTCCCGCGCCAGGCAGTCTGCATCTGCTGGCGCGCATCCAACACTACGGACGCACGCTGCCGTTCCCTTCGACAAGGTATTTGAAGCTGGTCAACTGTTCCGCGCCAACAGGGCCCCGGGCGTGCATTTTTCCAGTTGCAATCCCGATCTCGGCACCCATTCCGAACTCGCCGCCATCCGCGAACTGGGTTGAGGCATTGCGCATCAGGATCGCGCTGTCGAGCCGGGACGAAAAACGCTCCCATACACTATCGTCTTCGGTGATCACGCAATCTGTGTGCTGAGAGCCGAAGCGCGCGATATGGTCGATCGCCCCGTCCACGCCATCGACAACCTTGGCTGCAATGATCATGTCCAGGAACTCGCAGCCAAAGTCAGCATCTGTCGCTGTCTTGACGTCTTCCAAGTCATTGATGCCATCGCCAGCGCGTACCTCGACCCCAGCTTTGACCAGGGCGTTGATGATGTCAGCGCCGAGACCGTCCACAACGTCCCGATCCAGCAACAGGCACTCGGCTGCGCCGCAGATACCGGTGCGGCGGGTCTTGGCGTTCAAAACCACCTCGATGGCCTTTTTCGGATCGGCTGCCTTGTCGATGTAGATATGACAGATGCCTTCCAGATGAGCGAAAACCGGCACGCGCGCCTCGCGCTGAACCAGGCCGACAAGGCCCTTACCGCCCCGTGGCACGATCACATCGATATGCTGGGTCATGCGCAGCAGTTCTGCCACCGCCGCGCGGTCGCGGGTCGGCACGCGCTGGATGGCCGTTTCCGGAAGGCCGGCGGCTGCTAGTCCCTGCCGCAGACACACGTGAATTGCGCCTGCCGAATGGAAGCTTTCCGAACCACCACGCAGGATGGCTGTGTTGCCGGACTTAAGACACAGCCCGCCAGCATCCGCAGTGACGTTGGGACGGCTCTCGTAGATCACGCCGATCACGCCGAGAGGGGTGCGCACACGGCGGATCTTCAAGCCAGATGGCATCTCCCATGCGGCGATTTCGGCCCCGACCGGATCGGCCTGTGCCGCAACTGAATCAAGACCTGTTTTCATCCCGGCGATCCGCTCAGGGGTCAGCAGCAGCCGATCCATCATCGCCCCTGTCAGACCCTTTTCACGCCCAAACTCCATGTCCAGAGCATTCGCGTCCTCGATCGCTTTGGCCTGATCCATGATGGCTTCGCCTGCTGCCGTAAGCGCTTTGGCCCGGGTTTCGGCCGAGCTAAAAGAAAGTTCCGATGCGGCTTTCCGCGCAGCAGCGCCGATGCCGTCCATGACTGCCGCGATGTCGCCTGCGGCTTCGTCAGAGCGTTTATCCATCATGTCTCTGTCTCCTCTGCCACATCAGGCGCAGGCATGGATTTGTCCCAGATCACCAGATTGTCTGCGTGCACCATCGCAGCGCGCACAGGATACCCCAGCACGCCCGCGATTGCATCTGAGCGAACGCCTGCGATGGCCGCGGCCTCCTCGGCATTGTATCCAGCCAGTGCTGCACCCACCGGTCCGCCCTCGGGGCCGGCAATGGCAACGGGGTCTCCGCGCTGGAACGACCCACTGACCTCCAGAACTCCGGCAGGCAGCAACGATTTGCCCCGCCGAAGCGCACCGACGGCGCCCGAATCGATCGTCACAATGCCCAGAGGTTTCATCCCGGCAATCCATCGCTTGCGTGCAGCGGCGGGCTCCGTCGGCGGTTGGAACCACGTGGCACGCGCGCCGTTGGCCAGAGCCGTCAAAGGACGGATCGCATCACCCTGCATGATTGCCATCGCGCACCCGCCCTGCATGGCCGTCTTGGCGGCAAGTATCTTGGTCCGCATCCCGCCCTTTGCCTGGGCCGAGCCTGTGCCACCTGCCATGGCTTCGATCTCAGGCGTAATATGGTGGATCTCGGGCATGTGCCGCGCAGTCGCATCATCGCGCGGATCGGCAGTATACAGCCCATCCACATCAGATAGCAGCACCAGCAAGTCTGCATCAGCCATAAGCGCCACGCGCGCGGCAAGCCGATCATTGTCGCCATACCGGATTTCGTCGGTGGCGACGGTATCATTCTCGTTCACGACGGGAATGACGCCGTTGGAGATCAGAGTGCGAAGTGTCGCGCGCCCGTTTAGATAGCGGCGGCGATTTTGGGTATCCTCCAGTGTCAGAAGAACCTGTGCCGTTCGGAGTGTGTGTCGAGAAAGCGCGTCTTCCCATGCGCGCGACAAGCGGGTCTGCCCAACGGCCGCTGCAGCCTGAGCATCATCAAGCGCAAGATCCCCGAACGGGAAGCCAAGCAACGAACGGCCAAGAGCGATCGCACCGGACGATACGATCACCAAATCGGCTCCATTGGCCCGAAGGGCGCTGACGTCCTCGGCCAGCCCGTCCAACCAATCCTTCTTCAATTCGCCCGTCGTCTGATCAACCAGAAGAGCCGAACCAACCTTGACGACAACCCGCCGCGCAGCAGACAGGCCTGCGGACCGGGTCACGGCGTCCATTGCACATCCGTGACCGCAGGGGCCCGCGCGGCCTCGATCCGGCCGCGCAGATCACGCATCAGCGCTGTTACGCCTTCTCCGGTCACGCCGGAGATAGTGTGGTCTACCGGCACGCCCTCCTCGCGGAGCAGGATGGCGAGGTCATCAGCTGCATCGCCCAGTGCATCGGCCTTGTTCAAGGCAATGACGCAGGGTTTATCGGCCAAGCCTCCTCCGTAGGCGGCGAGTTCTTCAACGATTGTTTGGTAATCCCCAAGAACATCATTCGACGTGCCATCGATCAGGTGCAGCAACACCTCGCATCGTTCGATGTGGCCAAGGAACCGCGTACCGACGCCGCGCCCCTCGGATGCGCCCTCAATCAGACCGGGGATGTCAGCCAGGACAAACTCGGCATCGTCCACGCCAACCACACCAAGGTTGGGATGCAGGGTCGTGAAGGGATAATCTGCGATCTTGGGCCGGGCGTTTGAAGTCGCCGCCAGGAAGGTCGACTTGCCCGCATTCGGCAAACCGACCAGTCCGGCATCGGCAATGAGCTTGAGCCGCAACCAAACGGTCCGCTCCACGGCCGCCTGACCCGGATTCGCGTGGCGGGGTGCCTGATTTGTCGACGATTTGAAATGGAGGTTGCCGAAACCGCCATTTCCGCCTTTGGCCAGCAGCACCCGTTCGCCTAACTCATCCAGATCCGCGATCAGTGTTTCCTGATCCTCCTCCAGGATCTCAGTACCAACGGGGACCTTCAACACCACATCATCGGCGCTTTTACCGGTGCGCTGCCGCCCCATGCCATGTTCGCCGTTTCTGGCCTTGGAGTGCTGACGATAGCGAAAGTCGATCAGAGTGTTCAGTCCATCGACGGCCTCAGCCCAGACATCGCCGCCCTTACCACCATCGCCGCCATCGGGACCGCCGTATTCAACAAAGGCTTCACGCCGAAAGCTGACGCATCCGGGACCGCCAGCGCCAGAGCGTAGATAAACCTTGGTGAGATCCAGAAACTTCATGGCCTGTCCTTCGCCCCCGCCGCTCGGTCCGTCAACCCGCCTTGCCCACTAAGATCATCGATTGGACCGAGGCACTCTGAGTGACGACGGCACAGAGGAGGATCAGTATGACATTGGGCGGACGAAGATCCCGCAAGATCAGACGATCGATGGAAAGTATGCTCGATAAGGTCATGTGGATCTCACCGCCGTCCAGTCTGCGCGAAAGAGAGACATATTGATGTGCTCTACCTCTTCACCCCGCGCCCGGCACATCTGCTGCGACCTGCCGGTTTCGCGGAAACCGAGCTTCAGGAGCACTTTCTGCGAGGCTGGATTGTCAACAAAAACGCCGGAGATGATTTTGGGGCCGCCTGTGTTGGCGAAATAGGTGTCGATCAGGGCACCGGCGGCTTCGGTCATGTATCCGTGCCCCCAGAAGGGCCGGCCCAGCCAATAACCAAGATGACCTGTCACGCTTGCGACGCCAATAAGGCGAGGCATGTCACCTTTGGTCACGACAGCGAACTCCCACGGCCAATCGACGGCCTGCGAAACATAATGCCTTGCATCACTTGCGCCATATGGCCACGGCGCGCGGGCAAGCATGCTCACTATGTCCCAATCAGCGATCAGCGTGGAAATCGCATCTGCATCTGAATATTGCAGCGGCCGCATCGCAAGCCGCTGTGTAACGATTTCATGAACTCTGGCCATGGCGTTTTCCCCTCGGAGGGCCCGCCGGTCGCCTGGCCGGAAAACAAAAGGACCGGTCAAGCGACCGGTCCCATTGATGTTTCGGAATGTCCGGTCTGGTTATTCAGCCGCCTCCGCCGATGGCAGGATGGAGATGAATGTGCGGCCCTTGAAGCCCTTATGGAACTTCACATTGCCATCTACGGTCGCGAAGATCGTATGGTCTTTGCCGATGCCAACGCCCTCGCCCGGCCACCATTTTGTGCCGCGCTGGCGACAGATGATGTTCCCCGGGACGACAAGCTCACCGCCAAATTTCTTTACGCCAAGACGACGCCCGGCGCTGTCGCGACCGTTGCGAGAGGAACCGCCTGCCTTTTTATGTGCCATTGCGTGGTCTCCTTACTTCGTCTTTTCGCCGGACATCTTGTCCGCCTGTTCAATCCAACCGTCGCGGTCAATGCGTCCCTTGAAGGATAGCTTGTCATCCATCCAGGAAATCTCTTCCGGACCCCATGCCGCGATCTGCCAGAAGTGATAGACACCGTTTTCGTTCAGTTTGGTCAGCAGTTTCGGCCCGACGCCAGAAATCTGCGTCAGATCGTCAGGCTCGCCCTGAGCTTCATCGAGCAGATTGCCAGGCTTCACGCCTTCGACAGCAGCCGCTGGTTCGTCTGCCTCGACAGGCTTCTTTTCCGCCGCTTCTTTGGTCTTGGTCGGCTTCTTTTCAGCAGGCTCGGCATCCTTCACCGCCTTTGACGGTTCCGCGGACGCTGCAGCTGCGGCCATCGCACCCGAGGATGCAGCACCCAGAGCCGTCTTGACCCCGGTCTTGTCGGCCCCTGATGAAAGGATATCGGTAACCTTCAATGTTGTCAGGTACTGCCGATGCCCTTTAAGGCGCTGCGATCCATGCTTCCGACGGCGTTTCTTGAAGCTGTAGATCTTTTTTCCGCGACCCTGTCCGACGACTTCAGCCTGAACGGCGGCGCCATCTACCATTGGATCACCCACCGCGGGGTTATCGCCGCCAAGCATGAGGACATCGTTGAATTGGACCGTCTCGCCGGCCTCTGCCGCGAGCTTTTCGACAACCAGCACGTCGCCAGACGCGACTTTGTACTGTTTGCCCCCTGTCTTGATGACAGCGAACATGGTGCTTCCTCTTTTCATCCGCGCCCTTCGGCGGCCCGGGAAGGGCGCTTTACGGTCGGCAAACGATGGTGCCAACCAGCCTAGAACTGCGCGCCCGTGCGGGCGGTGTGCCGACAACAAATTTGATCGCGTAAGCAGAGCTTTCCGCGAAGGCCGCGTTATTCAGACAAAGACCTGCCGAGTCAAGCGTTGCCAAGCCGCAAAAACCGTCATGCCAGGCAATTTTGCCGCTTGCGCCCATCGAGGCCGGTGGCTAGTTTCCGCCGTCTCGACAGATCAGCCGCGGAGAGGTGCCGGAGTGGTCGAACGGGGCGGTCTCGAAAACCGTTGTGGGCGCAAGTCCACCCAGGGTTCGAATCCCTGTCTCTCCGCCATTTCACTCAACATCGTTTTTCCCTCCTAACACATTGAGTATAATTGATATTTTTGGATTTCGAAATCTCGTTTTTCGACAGAAAGGAAGACGCTCGGAGAAGGCCAGTGTCAAGACTTTTCGCCTGTCCTCAATGCCTGGCGAAACCCATAAGTTCCTCGGATTTGCAAACAATCCCACGGCGAGTTCGAACATTTTCCCGAAGCCCCGCTTCGGGCGCGGCTTTGCGGATCTATCCTCCTGCAAAACAGCTTCTACCACTAAGGGCTTTCTACCTGGCGCTCAAATGCTCGCTGCGCCGTGCGTGAAATGCATTCGATGATCTGATCGAGCTTCTCGCATATTTGTCGATCAATCGCTACCAAGGCGCGTCCCAAAGCAGCGTGGGCGCGCGTGAGACGGGACAAATGCAGGCCGAGTTCTTTATTGAACATCGCACGCTCCAGAGGTGCGAGCTTCGGGTCGCGTGTGATGGTTTTCAGGACATCCTCAAATACGGCTTCTATATCATCACCGGAGATGGATTTAAGGCTTTCACGTCCTTTTTTAAAGCACATGTAATAATGACGCTTCTCTCCCGTTTTGCACTTGGACAGCAGGAGACCAGTAAGTGATTGTCTTCATTTATTTGTTCTAGAGCATTTTCCGATCAATCTGGTTCGTATCCAGAGTTCGTGAAGTAGTTTGCGCATTCGCTGGCGCTGAAGGAGTTGAGCGCCATGACGATTGCCGCTTCGAGGGCGTCAACGGTTCGTGCTGCAGCCTTTCGC
>JBCCMP010000134.1:0-11507 GCA_039026295.1 Pseudomonadota bacterium
CGATCGTCGTCTTTGCGGCCAGTCAGATCTGGCAGAATGCCGCTCCTTTCATCGGTGCGGCGAACGAGTTGATCGACGGGCTGGCTCAAAGCGGGCGCGCGTTTATCGAAAAGCTGTCGACCTGGCACGCCGGGCGGCGCGTCAAGATCGAGGAAGGACATCCGAAGACTCTGCTTGACGGGATCAAGATCGGCATGAATCGCGCGATGTGGGAAGGGCTGGGCAAGATCGCAAAAAGCTCCATCTCGATCGGCCTGAATGCCGCGTCCTGCGGTGGCGCGGCCATCGTCGATGCGGTTGCCGCTGTTCTGCAATCCGTTGCCAAGCTGGTCTGGCGATTTGCCGAGTATTGCGTTCTCAACACCTTCATCAATCGGGCGAAGATCCATTGGGCCAATCGCGAGACGGACCTGTCCGCCATCCATCTGGACGCGAAACGGTTCAATGACTGGTTGCGCCCGGCCACCCGGAAGGCGCCGGTTATTGCCGCGCTGACCTTGGGAAGCCGGATCGCGGGCGACAAGATCCGGCTGCTGCAGATCTACAATGAAAAGGGAACCATGATATCCTTTCAGCAGTTCGAGCGCGGCAGGATCTACATCGACAAGATGAAGGGTGTGGGCGCCGGACTGATCAACCGCAGCGGGCTGGAGTTCAAGGGGCAGAGCCAAGCGATCCAGGATCTGATCGATGTCGCCAAGAGCAACCGGGATGACATCTTCAGGAGGCCCAAAGCCGTGGATGGAATCCTGCGTGGAAATGGCCGTCGCAAGGCGAAAAAACGTAGCAGTCGGCATGGCGGTCAGATGGCGATGGCTGCGTGAGCGGAATAAAGATCGCCCGGGGCCATCGGACCGTCATTTGCCTGCCACAGCATGCAAGCGCCCTTGTGGAAGCCCTCGGTGCAAGCCCTCGGTGCAAGCCCTCGACCGACCAACACCAATGAAAAAGGCCGCCGGACAGACCGGCGGCCGAGTTGGCGTTCCAGGTGAGGGACAAGCGATCACCGCGAGCGGGCAGGTCCGCGATGATCGGGGCCGGAGAGCAGATCCGGCAGAAGTGGGGACATCATTCCCGGGCGCTTGTCACCCTGGTCCGCAGGCGATTCAGATGGGTCAAACCACGGCCGGGGCAAGAAATCCGGCGAAGATCAGGACAGCGACGACGGCAAGGCCGACGGCATCGGCCATCGCCTCTTTCGGCCGGCTGGTCAGAATGGTGCGGGCTCTCTGGATCGTACGCATGTGCCTGTTCCTGTCTTGTGCTTTGTTGCCAATATGTTCTATAAAATTTTAAAGATCGTCAAGCACAAAAATAGAACAAACGTGTACTTTAGGTGATCATCCTGCTTTCAACAGACGGACGGACTGATCCCGTTCCATCAGGTAGAGCAGTGTTTTCAAGGGCTTGGCCCTTCTGCCGGTCAGGTCCGGGTCTTCATGCAACACCATCCGCGCCTCGTCCCGGGCCATTTCCATAAGGCCCGTGTCCCGGGCCAGATCGGCGACGCGAAACCTTGGCAGGCCGGACTGGGCGGTCCCCATCAGATCACCTGCCCCGCGGATCTTCAGGTCTTCTTCGGCGATCCGAAAGCCGTCTTCGGTCTCTCGCATGATCTGCAGGCGCGCACGTGCCGTCTCTCCCAACGGTGGTGCATACATCAAAAGGCAGGCGGAGCGGTCCGCGCCGCGCCCGACCCTGCCCCTGAGCTGGTGGAGCTGAGCAAGCCCGAAATGTTCAGCCTGTTCGACAACCATGATGGTCGTCTCGGGCACGTCTACCCCGACTTCGATGACCGTTGTTGCCACCAGCACTTGCGCACGCCCGGCCTGGAAATCGGCCATGGCGGCGTCTTTGTCGGTGGCAGGCATCTGACCGTGGACCAGCCGCACCCGGTCGGTCCCGAGGATGTCGCTTAGCGCGCGGAACCGGTCCTCTGCCGCGACGAGGTCTGAGACATCGCTCTCTTCCACCAGCGGGCACACCCAATAGGCGCGCTGCCCGCCGTCGATGGCGGCCTTCAGGCGGGCGACCACCTGATCGTATCGCTCCATCGAAACCAGGGCCGTATCGATCGGCTGCCGACCCGGCGGCTTTTCATCCAGCACGGAGATATCCAGATCGCCATAGCCCGCGAGGGCGAGCGTTCTGGGAATGGGCGTCGCCGTCATCACCAGCACATCAGCGCCCATCGGGGCCTTCTCGGCCAGTTCCATCCGTTGGCGCACCCCGAAGCGGTGCTGCTCGTCAACGATGATCAGACGCAGGTCATCGAAGCTGACATCCTTCTGGAACAGCGCATGGGTTCCGATGATGATCTGGGCCCGGCCCTGTTCGATGGCCTCGAGCTTTTCCCGTCGGGCCGCACCGCTGTCGCGCCCGGTCAGCAGCGTCAGGTGCACATCGCACACCGCCGCCAGATCTGCCAGTCCTGCCGCGTGCTGGCGGGCGAGAATCTCCGTCGGGGCCATCATGGCGGCCTGACCGCCTGACTCCACCGCGGTGAGCATGGCGATCAGGGCGACAAGGGTCTTGCCTGCGCCCACATCGCCCTGCAGCAGGCGCATCATGCGGTGTTCATCGGCCATATCGCCGGCAATTTCCGCCATCGCACGGGTCTGTGCGCCTGTCGGGGAATGACCGAACGCTGCCAGAGCCCTATCGCGCAACGCGCCGTCGCCGGTGTTCACCCGTCCCTTGCCCCGTTTCATGCGGGCGCGAACCAGTTGCAGAGCCAGTTGGTGTGATAGCAGTTCGTCATAAGCCAGACGTTGGCGGGCCGGGTTCCCGGGGGACAGTGCTTCCGCCCCCTCTGGTGCGTGGGCCAGACGAATGGCCGTGAACCAGCCCGGCCAATGACGATCGTGCAGCACGGCGGGTGAGATCCATTCCTCAAGGTCCGGCAGCTTAGGCAGTGCGCCTGCCATCGCCTTGGCGACGTTGCGCTGATAAAGCCCTTGGGTCAGGGGATAGACCGGCTCCCACGGAGACAGGCTGCCGGCGTCTGATTCGCGCAGAACAAGGTCCGGGTGGGGCATCTGCAGGTGGCCGTCATAGAACTCGACCTTGCCGGACAGGATGCGGCGTTGCCCGACCGGCAGCAGCTTTTCGATCCAGTCGCGCTTTGCGCGAAAGTAGATCAGGGTGAAAACGGTCCCGCCCCCCTCGGCGAGCACGCGATAGGGTTGCGATGCAGTGCGTCCGGGCCGGTGTTCGACGATTTCCGCGAGCACCGTTGCCGTCTCGCCGCTGCGCAGGCCGTGCAGGTTGTCGCGTATACGGCGATCCTCGACCCCTGTGGGCAGGGTCAGAACCAGATCGATCACGCGCGCCGCGCCGATTTTGTCGAAAAGCTTCGCCGTCTTCGCCCCGACGCCGGGCAACCCGGTCAGATCGGCGAACAACGGAAACAGAATTTCGGGGCGCCCCTGCGACATGGATCCCGTCTTAGAACAGATCGGCAGAGGCGCGAAACCGTTGATTGACGGGCCTTGACCCGCCGAGCGGCACAGGCACATTTGCGGCCATGACCGCTGATCCAGAGACACTCTCCCCGACGGCCGCCAAGGCGGAGATGAAACTGCTCGCCGCCAGCCTGAATGCGGCCAACACGGCGTATCACCGGGCGGATACGCCAGAGATATCGGACGCCAAATACGACGCCATGAAGGCGCGCCTGCAGGCCCTGGAGGCGGCGCATCCTGACCTTTCTGACCCGAACTCCCCGACGCAATCTGTGGGGGCGCCCCCGGCGGAAGGCTTCACCAAGATCCGCCACCGGGTCCCGATGCTGTCGCTGTCCAACGCATTCACGGACGAGGACGTCGCTGATTTCGCCGATCAGATCCGCCGATTCCTGTCGCTGGGGGACGAAACGGTCGCCCTGACGGCCGAACCGAAGATCGACGGTGTCTCGCTGGCATTGCGCTACGAGTGGGGCAAACTGGTCGAGGCGGCCACGCGCGGGGATGGCGCAGAGGGTGAGAATGTCACCGCAAACGCCCGGACAATCAGTGATGTTCCGCATCAACTGGACGGCGATGTGCCAGAGGTGTTTGAGGTTCGCGGCGAGGTTTACATGGCCAACGCGGACTTCGCGGCAATGAACGAGGACCAGGTCGCGAAAGGCGAGAAGGTCTATGCCAATCCGCGCAATTTCGCCGCCGGATCTCTGCGCCAACTGGACCCTTCGATTACCGCGTCGCGGCCCCTGAAGTTCTTCGCCTACGCGTGGGGCGATGTCAGCGCCCTGCCCGCCGAGACGCAGTCCGGCGTCGTGGCGGCTTTTGCAGACTGGGGCCTGCCGACGAACCCGCTGATGCAGAGGTTTGAGGATCTGGACGCCCTTCTCGCGCATTATCGCAGCATCGAGGGGCAGCGGTCCTCGCTCGGCTATGACATCGACGGCGTCGTCTACAAGGTTGACCGCCTGGACTGGCAGGGGCGGCTCGGGTTCCGGTCGAACAACCCGCGCTGGGCGATTGCGCACAAGTTTCCGGCAGAACTTGCCTCGACCATCCTGGAGGGGATCGACATTCAGGTCGGAAGGACCGGGGCACTGTCCCCGGTCGCGCGGCTGGCACCGGTAACCGTGGGCGGCGTCGTTGTCTCGAACGCCACCCTTCACAACGAAGACTACATCGACGGCGTCGATGCGAATGGTGCCCCGATCCGCGAGGGCGGGCGCCTGATGATCGGTGACACGGTCCGGATCTATCGTGCAGGTGATGTGATCCCGAAAGTCACGGAGATCGACACGACGAAGCCGCGCGGCACGGTCCCTTTTCTCTTTCCGGAGATCTGCCCTGCCTGCGACGCGCCTGCCGTGCGCGATCCGGGCGAGGCGGTGCGCCGTTGCACCATCGGGTTCGCGTGCCCGGCACAGGCGGTTGAGCAGTTGAAGCACTTTGTCTCGCGCGGCGCGATGGACATCGACGGGCTGGGCGCGAAGCAGATCGAAGCCTTCCATGCGGATGGCCTGATCACCGAACCGGCAGATATCTTTACCCTGCGTACCCGCCTTGATGCCGGGCAAATCGATCTCTTCCGTCGAGATGCGAAGGGCCGACCGACCAACCAGAAGTCGGTCGACAACCTGCTGGACGCCATCGACGCCTGCCGGAAGCCTGAGCTTGCGCGGTTCATTTTCGCCCTTGGCATTCGCCATGTCGGAGAGACAACAGCAGGTCTTTTTGCCCGGCAATTCACGTCGTGGCAGGGGTTCAGCAGCGCCATGACAGCCGCGGGCAATGATCCTGAGGCCAGAGATCAGGTCGTCGATATCGATGGCGTGGGCGAGGTTATGGCGGATGCCGTGATTGCGTTCTTTGCCGACGAGGGCAGCATCGCCGCCATGGAGCGCCTGATGGGGGAGGTTGCACCCGTAGATGCGGAAGCCCAATCCACCGACAGCCCGGTGGCTGGCAAGACCGTGGTGTTCACCGGCACGCTGGAACAGATGAGCCGGGCCGAGGCAAAAGCAAAGGCGGAGTCTTTGGGTGCCAAGGTCTCAGGTTCCGTTTCGACGAAGACCGACCTGCTGGTCGCGGGCCCGGGGGCCGGGTCAAAGCTGAAGAAGGCGACCGATCTGGAGATCGAGACGCTGACCGAGGAAGAGTGGCTGGCGCTGATCGGCTGATCCGCGCGCCGGTGGCACCGGATCCGCGTGACATGCCGCACCCCGCGTGTCATGCACTGCGTCGGGAACACGTGCCAAGCACCTGACACAAGAGCATATTCGTGCGCGAGATCGAGCTTAAGCTTGTATTGGATGCCGCGCAGCTGCGCCGGTTGCGGGCCGCGCCTGCGATCAGAAGCATGGCCGCTGGACCATCGCAAACCCGGGTGTTGCACAGTTTTTACTACGATACCGACGCCGATGAACTGAAAGCGGCCGGGATCGCCCTGCGGCTGCGCCGGATCGGTCGCCAGTGGGTTCAGACAGTCAAGCGGGCCGACAGCGCCATGCAGAGCGGCCTGTCGCAACCGATCGAGATCGAGTTCGCAGTGGACGGCCGCAAGCTGGCGCTGGGCCGCATTCCGGATCATGACCTGCGAGAGGAACTGATCGGTCTGTCGCGGGACGGATTGTCTGTCGTGGCGGAAACCAAGTTCAAACGGACGTCGCGAATTCTGGTTCCGACGGACGGCGTGGAAATCGAACTCGCGATCGATGCCGGTCAGCTGATCAGCGGCGAGCGTGCCGAAGACTTTGTGGAAGCCGAGCTCGAGCTGAAGCGCGGTTCTGCGGCTGATCTCTACAAGACTGCCGCCATGCTGCTGACGCAGGGCCCGGTGCGTTACTCTGTTGCCGCAAAGTCGGAACGTGCGCGGGCTTTCCCCCACCTAGATCCCCCGGCAGCCACGCCTCTTCGTAAGGCGCGCCCTGTCAGACTGAATGGCGGCATGTCCGCAGAGGCCGCGGCGACGGCGATCTTTCGGGAGGGCATCGATCATGCGCTGTCGAACCTTGCCCGCACCATTGACAGCGAAGACGTCAACGGCCCGCATCAACTGCGTGTCGGGCTGAGACGTCTGCGCAGCGCGTTTTCAGCCTTTCGCGGAGTTCTGGGGCGTGGCGGCCTGGAGCCGTGGGCCATAAAGGCGAGGGAAATCGGCGCGCAGGCAGGAGCCTTGCGCGACCTTGACGTGATGGCGTTTGAAATCGTCGCGCCGATGATCGACCGGTTCCCGGAAGAGCCCGGATTCCAAGCGCTACACGATGCGCTGGTGCAGCGGCGTCGCGAGGTGTTTGCAAAAGTGCGCCCTTGGCTGGCAGGCAAAGAGGCTTGCGACTTCGCCTTCGGCCTGCCGGGCTTCGTCGAGGCGCGGGGGTGGCTGGACGCGAATGACCACGACCAGACGTTGCGGCTGGCGCAGCCGGTCGTTCCGTACGCCATCAAGACCCTGCGCAAGAGGTGGAAGGCGATGGCGGCCTATGGCAGCCGCATCGAGACACTGACGATCGATGAGCGCCACGAAATGCGTAAGGAAATCAAGAAACTACGCTATGTTCTTGATGGCTTCAGCAGTCTCTTTCCCTCAGACTCCATGGCGACCTTCGGAAAGCGGGTGAAGCAGCTGCAAACCTCGTTCGGGGCATTGAACGATTCCGCGATGGCAGAGATGATCTTGAGTGCGCCGGACGCGCCGGGCGCGGACCAGCCAAGTGTTGCGCGCGCCGCCGGACGGATTATCGGGCATTTCCTGGCGGAAGCGGATCGAGAGTGGCCAGGGGCAGTTGCCAACTGGCAGGCGCTGTCATCTACGCCGCAGCCTTGGCGAAACCTGTAACAGGCACGACGAAAGGCTGCTGACCGGGGATCGACATTGCAGTGAGGTCTCGTGCGGGCTGTCCGGGAGGGGCCATTGTAGCCTTGAACAGCAAAGCGTAGCGGGCGCCCTTGACGCCAAGCAGGTCACATTCGCGGCCGGCCGACCGCAGGAACCTTTCCAAAGGGTCCCGGGCATGTGGCTTTTGATATGGCCCCACGCCATGACATGTCGCGGATGGCATTACGCACGATTCACTAAGATTTAGTGAAAATTCAGCCAATCAGCCCGAATTCCTCAGAATTTGCCGCGCCTGTTTACCGAAACGCCCTCGTAACCGGGCACGTCCTGAAGGTTGTTGATTGCCGGGGCGATGTCCTGTTCGGTCGCCGTACCGGCGAACAGATTGGTCAGTGCCGTGAACAGGTTGTTGTACCCGCCCCTTTCGCGGGCCTGGTCCATTTCCGCCTGCAGGATGCGCTGCTGTTCGTATCGGTCATAGGGGTCCTCCCAATCGTCGTCTGCCACGACGCTCTGGGTTGGAAATAGTAGCGCGGTCATTGCGGTGATTGCGACAAGTCTGATCATGGTCGGCTCCTGCTGCTGCGAGATCACGAAGACTTATCGGACAAGATGGGGCTGTCCGTCGCGCGCGGCCAATCACAATTTCAGGTGGTGCTATCCGGGGCTCAGATGTCGTCGTCTATTTCGCCCGGTGCCTTGCCGACCACGTCCTGCGCCAGGGCCGCGGCCATGAATGGATCGAGTTTTCCGTCCAGAACCCCCTGACTGTCAGAGGTTTCGACCTTGGTGCGCAGGTCCTTAACCAACTGATAGGGTTGCAGGAAGTAGCTGCGTATCTGGTGGCCCCAGCCGATGTCCGACTTGGCATCGTGCGCATCCTGGATGGCCTGGGTCTTCTTCTTCATTTCAATGTCATAGAGCCGTGCGCGCAGGGCCTTCATGGCAATCTCACGGTTCTGGTGCTGTGATTTTTCAGAAGAGGTCACAACGATGCCGGTCGGCTCGTGCGTGATGCGGACCGCAGAGTCGGTCGTGTTGACGTGCTGCCCGCCGGCACCGGAGGAACGGTACGTGTCGATCCGTATATCGGATGGGTTGATCTCGATTTCGATGGTGTCGTCGATCACCGGATAAACCCATACCGAAGAGAAGGACGTGTGTCGCCGCGCCTGGCTGTCGAAGGGGCTGATCCGGACCAGTCGGTGGACCCCTGACTCCGTCTTCAGCCAGCCAAATGCGCTGTCACCCTTGATCTGGTAGGTGACCGATTTGATGCCGGCCTCTTCGCCCGGTGTCTCGGATTGCAGCTCGACCTTGAAGCCGCGCGTATCGGCCCAGCGGGTGTACATGCGCGCAAGCATCGATGCCCAGTCGCAGCTTTCGGTGCCCCCTGCCCCGGAATGGATTTCGATAAAGGCGTCATTGCCATCGACCTCGCCGGACAGCAGCGCCTCGATCTCTTTCGCCGCCGCCGTTTCCTTCAGTTCGGCCAGCGCAGTTTCCGCTTCGGCGACAATTTCCTCGTCGTCTTCCGCTTCGCCCAGTTCGATTAATTCGACATTGTCTTCAAGACCTTGGGCAAGTTCCTTGTAGCCGGATATTGCATCGTCCAGCTTTTGACGCTCGCGCATGATTTTCTGTGCGCTGGCCGGGTCGTCCCAAAGGGTCGGATCCTCGGCGCGCGCGTTGTATTCTTCCAGACGGTGCTCTGCCGTGTCCCAGCCCAGACGCTGGCGCAAAAGCTCCAGCGACTTTTCGATTTCAGCAACGGTGGATTCGGTTTCGGCTTTCATGGGACCGCCCTTCGGTTGCGGGTCGGTTCAGATAGCGTCGCAGCGATGGTCAGTAAAGGGCGTCAGTAGAGCCCGCCGGTGCCAAGGCCGACATTGGAGGGCTGCGTGGCAGCACCGCCGGAGCCGCCGCCGCTGCCACTGCCGCCGGTGCTGACGGTCGCGGCAAGCGGCACGTCATCGCCTTCCGGCAGGATGCTCAGAAGCTGCGCCGCAACGCCCTTGAAGATCCACTCGTCCTTGATGATACGGCGGTCTGTCACCAGGATCTCCGGCTCTTCACTCATCTGATAAGTCTGAACCAGCACGTGCGGGCCCTCGGCGTCGTCGGGCAGGCGTTCGCCGGTATCGCGATGCACTTTGATCGTAATCGTGTCGCCCCAGCCGCGCGGCTTTGTGAATTTGCCGGGGCTGTAGGTCTTGTGCGCCGCTTTCATAAACTGCTTGAAGACCGGACCGCAAAGCGTTCCACCGTAAGCGCCCCGCCCCATATTGCGCGGCGTATCGTACCCGATGTAGCAGCCGGCCACGATGTTCTTCGTAAATCCGACGAACCACGCATCTTTTGAGTCATTGGTGGTTCCGGTTTTGCCCGCCACCGGGAAACCGAGGCCGCCGACCGTCCTGCGCGCTGTGCCCCGCTGGACGACGCCCTGCATCATCGTGACGAGTTGGTAGGCCGTGTTCGGATCCATGATCTGGCTGCGCTGATCAAACAGGATCGGCTGGCGTTCCGTGCCAAAGTCCGAGACGTAGCATCCCTGGCAGAAGCGCGGATCGTGATTGTAGAGGGTCTTGCCGTGGCGATCCTGCACCCGGTCGATCACCGTCGGTGCAACGCGCTTGCCGCCGTTGGCAAACATTCCGTAGGCGGCAACAACTTTGTAAAGCGTCGTCTCTCCTGCACCCAGGCTGTAGGACAGATCCTCCGGCATGTTCTTGTAGACACCGAACCGCTCGGCATACTCGCCAACACGGTCCATGCCGATGTCCATGGCAAGGCGCACGGTCACGAGGTTAAGCGACTGCTCCAATGCCTTGCGGATGGAGACCGGGCCGTATGTCTTGCCGGTGGAGTTCTTTGGCGTCCATGCCCGGCGGCCCGAGCCGATCTTGATCGGGGCGTCGTTGACGATGGTCTCTGGCGTATAGCCGATGTCGAGCGCCGCCGCGTAGATGAACGGCTTGAAGCTGGAGCCCGGCTGCCGTTGCGCCTGAGTCGCGCGATTGAACGCAGAATGCTGGCGCGAGAACCCGCCCTGCAGCGCGAGGACACGGCCTGAATGGGGGTCCATTGCCATGAACGCGCCCTGGACCTCGGGGATCTGGCGCAAGGACCAGCCCTCATCCTCGCGTTTTACATGGACGACGTCTCCACGCGCCCAGATGTCTGCGGGTGTGCGCGGCCGGCCGCTGCGGATCGGCGTGCGCCGGATCCATTCGCGTTCACGGCTGAGCCGAAGTCGAACCTGGCCCGCAGGCTGTCCTTCTGCTGCTTCGTCAGTGTCCTCGACACCGATCAACGCCGTCTTGGAGCCCACGTCCAGAACCACGGCCAGCTTCCATTCCGGCACATCGCGGGGCGCGTTCACGGCTGACAATAATTCCGGCCAGAGACCGACCTCGCCTGCTGCTATCTCAGGCAGATTGGCGATCGGGCCGCGATAAATGCCTTTGCCGCGATCGAACTTCTCCAGCCCGCGGCGGAGTGCTTTGGCCGCTTCTTCCTGCAACTGGTTGTCGATGGTGGCGCGAACCGTCAGGCCACCATGGTACAGCATGTTCGTGCCGACCTCACGGATTAGCTGCGACCTGACCTCGTCGCTGAAATAGGTCGATGCTGTCCGCTGGATCAGGGATGGACGATTTTCGTCGATGATCGTGATCAACGGCTTCTCTAACAGTGCCCTGGCCTGATCGTTCGTGAGCGCGCCATTTTCTGCCATTTCGCGCAGCACGTAGTTCCGCCGCGCGACGGCGCGGTCGTAGTGCTTGATCGGATGATAGTTTTTCGGGCCTTTCGGGAGCGCCGCCAGATAGGCAGCCTCGTGCGGTTCCAGTTCCTCGATTGTCTTGCCGAAGTAGTTCTCTGCTGCGGCAACGATCCCGTGTGCGCGCTGACCGAACGGGATTTCGTTGAGATAGAGCTCGAGAATCTGATCCTTGCTCATCGCGGTTTCCACGCGAACGGCCAGGATCCCCTCTTTGATCTTTCGCTCGACCGAACGTTCGTCCCCGACCAGGAAGTTTTTCATCACCTGCTGGGTGATTGTCGATGCGCCTGACAACCTTGCACGGCGTCCGGCGGCGCGGGCGCGTCCTTAGCGAATGATCGCTTTCAATATGCCCGATGCATCGACACCAGGATGCGAATAGAAATTCTTGTCCTCGGCCGAGATGAAGGCCTGCTTCACAACATCC
>JBCCMP010000135.1:0-11503 GCA_039026295.1 Pseudomonadota bacterium
ACAGAACATCGTAGGCCCGGCGGGACTGATCGTCGGCGCCGCCGATGGCAAAGTTGCGGTCAAAATCGCAGTAGTAACCGTCCCAGACGCAGCCCGTGTCCAGCATCAGGATGTCAGCGTGCTGCAGCGCCCGGGCATCCGGCGGCGAGATCACATCGCGATACCCCCCCGGACCGGCCCCGCCGACCAGATACGGCACATCATCTGCCCCCTCCGCCAATGCGGTTCGCTTGAACTCGCGAAAGACCGAGGATTGCGCAATCCCAGATCGCGCGAATTCCGGCACGCGGGCAAATGTTGCCGATCCAATCGCACACGCATGGGAAATCTTGGCAATCTCGGCCTCGGATTTCACGAGCCGCAGCGACCTGACCAGACCGGTTGTGTCCTTGATCTTCAGGCCGGGCAACATGGATATCAGCCGCTCATAGTCACCAAGCGGCATCCGCAAATGGGTCTCGTGCCCTTTGAGCACGCCGATGGCGCGATTTGCCCGGGCCAGCGGCGACAAAAGATCGACGAGCAACGAGATGCCGTCGTCTTGCGGTGCCGGTGCAGACCAGGTCCGGATGTCATCGACCCAGGTTGTCGCCATCAGCGCTGCGCCGATCTCCGGGATGATCGCGGTCGGCAGACCGGTTTGCGGCACAAAGACGAACCAGGGACGGGACGGGCTCTGCCAGAAAAGTGTCTGGAAACCGGTGAAATATCGAACTTCGGGCTCTGTCATCAGCAGAAGACCCGAGAGGTCCTGCTCTGCCATCAAGGCCTGAGCCGTTTGCGTGCGCCGTGCGAACTCCTCTTTCGGGAAGCCCCGGCGCGGCGCTTCACGCGTCATCAGCGCCCGCCATGATCTTCGCGTAGATCTCGGGATCGGTGATGCCCTCTGTCCCGAAGACGAGGATGCGCGAGCCCTCGTCCAGACCCAGATCTGACCAAAGACGGGCATCGCGTCGCGCGCCAATGATTGCGGCCAGACCTGCCACCGCACTCTCGCCAGCCTCGATCGCCGGATCACCCCTTTCCGGGCGTGCGAGGCTACGCATTGTCGGCCCGACCATGGCGTCGGGAACCGTCACAAAGTCTGACGCCTCCTCTTCGAGGATTTCCCAGGCAAGCGGAGACGGCTCGCCGCAGGACAAACCGGCCATGATGGTCTCTTCATCGATGGCAACCGTTGTCGGTCTTCCCTGCCGCGCGCTTTCAAACAGGCAGGCGGCCCGCTCTGGCTCGGCAATGATCACCCTTGGCGCATCGGCACCATAGTGCTGTCGCAGCAGTGCGGCGACGCTCGCGGCGAAACCGCCGACACCGCCCTGCAACACGACATGCGTCGGCGGCTCGGGCAGTGCATCGATCGCTTCACGCGTCATGACCCCGTATCCCGCCATGACGTCGTGCGGCGGTTCCCAGTATCCGGGCCAGGATGTGTCCGAGACGACCCACCAGCCGTTCTTTTCCGCCTCTTCCCGTGCCAGAATGACCGAGGCGTCGTAATCGCCGTCGATGCGAACGACGTTTGCCCCGAAGGCGCGCATCGCATCGGCGCGGCCCTCGCTGACCTCGGAATGGATGTAGATGTTGCAGGCCGCGCCGAACTGCTGAGCGCCCCAGGAAAGCGACCGCCCGTGATTTCCATCGGTCGCTGAGACGACCGTGATGTCACCGCATGCGTCCCGGCACGCGCCGCTGCGGATATCTGCCATCGCCACGTCTTTGCCGGTGCGCAGGGCAACCTCACGGCGCAGGACGCGCATCGCAGCATAGGCAGCGCCCAGTGCCTTGAAACTGCCCAGACCGAATCTGGGGCCTTCATCCTTGTAGTGGACCGCAGCGACATCGAGCTGTCTTGCGATGTCCCGCAAGCCATAGAGCGGTGTCGCCGCGTATCCGTCCCAAAGCGTGATTTCGCGCCACGCATCCGCGAACGCCGCCCGGCTGATGACCCGTTCAGCGGCATCGCCACGGCGTGGCCGCCCAGTGACATGGGCGATCACCGGTTCATCTAATGCTGTCATCGCGCACCGTTCGCATGATCCATCCACGGCACAAACGCGCACGGCGCAGGGCAATTTGCAAGGCCGATTTCACGGGCGGAAAACGCGTGGGCCGTTCAACACCCGCATCGACGCTTAAAGAGCGCAGTGGATCTGAAGCCGGACCGAATGCCGGGTTGATCTAGGCGGCGTCGCGCCCCTGACCGCCCATGACTTCGGGCAGCTCGATCTCGAACCGTGCACCGCGTTCGGTGTTTCTGACCGACAGGGAACCACCCATTTCCTTGATGATGCCGTAACTGATCGAAAGTCCCAGGCCTGTCCCCTTGCCCGGTTCCTTTGTCGTGAAAAACGGGTCAAACAAACGCTCGATGATGGCGTCTGGCACCCCGCCCCCCGTATCTTCGACCACGACCCTATAGCGGCCGGGCGCAGCGGGCTCGAGACAGACGGAGACTTCACCATCCTGCCGGTTGTCAGAGGCCTCGATCGCGTCCCGCGCGTTGCTCAACAGATTCAAGACGACCTGTTCGAACATCACCGGCTGGCCTTGAACGGGAGAAGGTGTCTCGCCGAGGCTCTTGGTCAGAGTGATGCCGGCCAGCGCCAACTGTTTCGCCATCAGGTCGCAGGCGTTCTCCAAGGAGTCCGCCAGGTTAAAATCACGCGCTTCCCCATCGACGGTGCGGCCGAAAATGCGCATGTGATTGATGATCTGTGCCGCACGCTCGGTTTGATCTGCCATGCGCTGCAGTTTCCCGGTCAGGTAGTCTGCATCCAGACTTCCCTTTGATATCCGCTTGATGCAGTTGCTGGAGGCCATGCGAATGACACCGAGGGGCTGGTTCAGTTCGTGAGCGATTCCGGTTGCCATCTCGCCGAGCGTTGCAAGCTTGGATGCCTGAAGAAGCTGCGCCTGCGACGTCTTCAGATCGGAGATGTCGGCTGCCGAAATGACCGTACCGATCCCATCTACGGTCATTTGTCTCACCAGCAATGTTCGATCCGGCGCGCGCGCAACCTCGACCGGGGCGTCGTTGCAGGTCGCAGACAAGCGCCTGGAGAGCCATTCCTGTGCCTGGCCATCAGCGCCCGGGAATGCTCCGTGTTTCAGTCCCGCCTGAAGAAATCCTTCATAGGTGAACGCCTCCGGCAGATCTGCCAGAATATGCGCGTTGAATGCGCGGAACGCGCTGTTTAGGAAGATCGACACACCATCTTCACCGAAGATGGCCACTTGCTCGTCAAGTTGATCGAACGCGTAGATCAATCTTGCCTGTTCCGCCTTGGCGGTCTGCACCGCAGTCATGGCGTCTCGGAACACCACCGTTGCACGCGCCATGTCGCCAATCTCGTCGGCGCGGTCTTGATCGGGCACTGAAACAGACGGTTTGCCTGACGCGATCTTGGTCATGCTTTGAACGATAAGACTGGTCCGGTCGCGCTTTTCGATCAGTTCTATCTGCCGCGCGTCCAATGCCTTGCGATCCGTTGCCAGTGACACCGCCATCTCGTTGAAGCATCGGGCCGTTTCGGCCAGTTCGTCCTTGCTGCGAACATCGATCTGATAGTCCAGATTCCCCGTGGCGATCATCCGTGCACCCCGGCGCAGGAGCGACAGTTGCCGCGTGAGAACCGAGCCGAGAATGTACCCGAACAGAGCCACAAGACCCATTCCAATCGTTGCGATGACGAGGTTGGAACGCAGGGCCGCGGCCATCTCTGCTTCGACCAGACGCGTCGAGATGCCCATCTCGACAAAGCCATAGGTCTGCCCGCCGATCTCTATCGCGGCAGAGACGTCAATCAGGTGATCGGACAGCGCTGCATCAAAGCTCTGATCGGCACGGAAGGCCCGGCCGAGCGCATCGGCAGAACCATCCGCCGACAGAACGCTGCCGGTCACATCGCGGACCCGCAGATAGACAAGTTCGTCGCTGGAGAGCGTGTTTTCGATCATGGAATCGAGGGTTGCCAGGTCAACCGAGATGACTGCGTCCGCCGTCATTGTCGCAAAAAGGGCTGCTGTCGTGCGGGCACGGTCATAGAGCTGCGTGCTTGCGCTGCCACCCAGGGTCAACTGGTTGAGCGTGATCAGAATTGCCATGACCGTCAATTCGATCACGGCAATGCCGACGATGGTTTTCAGCCTGAAGGACATGCGGCCGCGTCCTCGGTCGAGATGCCGGTAGCGTCTGCGGTCAGCGCAAGGCCGCGCACATCGTCCCAGTCGCCATGGGATGCCGCTTCGATCCCGTTCATTCCGACAGAGGCGACCAGATCCGGGGTCTCGATCGACAGGCCGACAAAGGTTTCTTGAATCGCCCGGAGCAGAGCGAGGTCAATCGACCCCAGGCCTGCGATTGCATGCGGCGTATACCCTTCGGTGCGATAGATCACACGAAGCTGGTCACGCAAATCCTGCGGGATCGCGTTGAAGGTTCGAAGGACGCCGCCCCCGGCCGGGATAAGACCCGATGCGACAGCCCGGTAGACCGAGTCATGGGACCTGACATATTTGGGCGAGAATTCGACCCCCTGCGCCCGGATCTCCGCCCGCGGGACGATGCTTGCGCCGAACGCGCCCGGCGAGGGAAAGGCGATCTCTGACCCTTCAAGATCTGCGATGGATTGCAGCGCACTGTCCCTCTGAACGACAAGCAGGCCGTGCAGTTTCTTCTCTGTCTGCCGGGCAATGGCCCTGTAGCCTGAAATCTCTGCAAATATCGTGTAGTGCGCGGGATTCATGTACGCGATGTCATAGGCCCCGGCGGCAAGGCAGGCCTCGAAGGTGGGAATGTCGCGCGTGGTCTTGAACCTGATTTCAAGCCCCAGATCCTGACCGGCACGCTCCAACAGCGGGCCCCACATCTGTGCGAGGCGGCTTGCGGACTGCTGCGGCACGATGCCGAATGTAAGGATCGAGGGCTCTCGGCGGTCATCGGCTTGCGCTGCGAACGGCGTGGCCAAGAGGCTTCCTGCCAGCATGACTGATGCGGCGCTGGTCAGCATGCCGCGTAAAAACTTCGGAGATCGTCCGGTCATTGGCTTGCTCCTGTGCGTCCACCTTGAATCGGAACTGCGCGGTGCTGGTCGTTTGCTGGTGATGCAGGCCCGCCCAAAGTCTGCAAATCCAAGGTTGCACAAAAGTCTTATTACCGGGTGAAGCTGGCGCGCTTCCAAGCGGTCCTGCAATCGATTTGCGTGGGGTCAGTGCCCTCTGCGCCTGCCCCTGCGAAGACATCCGGCGGTCAGCATGCCCGCGCCTAGGCGGTCACCGACAGCTCCAGCAAACGCTCCGATAGCCGGGCAATGACCGTGTTCTGATGTCGAACGGTTCGCTCGAGGCGCGCAATCGTTTCATTTTCCGGGGTCTTCTCAGACCCGTTGGCCAGCGATGCAATCAGACGCTCTGGATGCACCGGCTTCGGCACGAAACTGACTGGTCCGAAAAGCGCGCAGTCTGCGGCGACATCCGGATCTCCGCTCATGATGATGCATTTCAGATCGCGGCCTGGAAACTTTCGACCGATGCTGTCGATCAGGTCCAGTCCGTTGCCGCGTCCATTGCCAAAGCCCTGCAGATAGAAGTCGGTCACAACTGCCGTGAATTCATTCGAAAGCTGCAGCAGTTCAACCGCGTCCTCGAAGCCTGAAACAACGATGCTGCTCACCCCTGCCGCACTCAAAGCCTCGGCGATCTCTTCGCCGTGAACGTCATCGTCTTCCACGACCAGCACTGTACCCACATGCGGCTCACATCCCGTCGAAAGCGCCTCGAATGCCAAGACCTGCCCGCTCATTTCCACCTCCACTCACGCTTGCACTGCTCAATCTTCAGCGGTGAAGATGACATGAAGGTTTGGTGGATTTATCGGGCCAGTATGTGAAGCGGTGCTGGCATGTGCGAATTTGTGCAAATCACCTCTTCGCTTTTTGCCTTGTGGTTCAATGCCCAGGCCAGTGCCTGGTCTGCCGGCATCGGGCGCGCGACCCAGAAACCTTGAATTGCATCGCATCCGTGCTGCATCAGCCAGGCAAATTCATCCTCGGACTCAACGCCTTCAGCCAGGACTTCAACATCCAGAGCTTTGGCCAGGCCGATCAAGGCGCGTGTGAATTTCTGCAGTTTTCCGTCAACGTGCACGTTCTGAACGAAGCTGCGATCGATCTTGATCCGCGTGACATCGAGGTCCCGCAAGCTTGACAGTCCGGCGTGCCCGGTACCGAAATCATCCAGCTCTATTCCAAGACCAAGGCGCGCGACCCGCTCCAGATTGGCCTTGATCGGATCCGCCGCGGCGTCATCCAGCATCGCCGATTCCAGCACCTCGATCGAGACCGCAGGCATGTCCAGCCCGGCGCTCTCGATCTGCAAGCAGAGCGTATCGATGCACGACTGATCTGCCAGCTGTTCGGCCGTGAGGTTGATGCCGACCTGACAGTCTTGCAGCCCGCTGCGGTGGAAGGCGGCGATTGCATCGAAGGTCTGCGCCTGCAGAGACCCGTCCAGCTCTTTCATCAGGCCGATCTCGGCCGCCAGATCCAAAAAATCGGCCGGGCTGTGAACGGTGCCGTTCGGATCCTGCCAGCGCGCCAAGGCCTCGAAGCCCAGCAGCCTGCCTGATCTGACGCAGATCTGCGGCTGGAACCACGGCACGATCTGTCCGGCCCGCAACGCGTGACGGAGTTTTCCCCCATGGACCCGTTGTCTTTGATAGGCTTCCTTGGACTGGCTCAGTTGCCGTTCACGCTCTGCCAAATCGGATGTGACGCGCTGCAACGACCTCGTCGTCTCCTCGACCTTGCGCTTCAGGACCGCCTCGATGTCTTCGTGTCCTGAATCAAGCTCTGTGCGCAGCTTTGACTTTGCAGCATGAACAGCACTCACGAGGTTTTCCGGAAGCAGGGGCTTGGTCAGAAAGTCGACGGCACCGGTTTCGATAGACGATGAAACGGCGTCCGCGTCGCCGCTGAGGACGATGAAGGCGAGGTGTCTGTCAGAAAACCGTGCCCGCGCCGCTGAAACCAGCTCCACTCCGTTCTCGACCTGACCGTCCGGTCGCACAAGATGAACGTCGGTGACGACAACTCTGATGTCCGGCCATGTGTCCAGCGCGTAAAAGGCCGCATCGCAGTCTGACGCGGTCGTCGAGACCACATCTTCAAGCTCGAGGATCTCTTCCAGCTCCACAAGAGCATCCGCATCATCGTCCACCAACAGAACCGTCGGCGCCGCTGTTGCTTCGACAGGACGTCGGTCTGCAGTCATGCGCACCTCCTTTGAAACTGTTGTGGTTCTCGTCAGGGTTTTTTCAGTCCGGGCTGTCAGGAACCCGCTGCTGCGGACCGAGACGGCGATTTTGCCAGGCCAGAGGGCCAGCGAGGAAACCCTGGCGCGCGGCTTTCCGCGTGCGGCAAACCGGTGCACATCACCCTAGAAACTCGCCTATTTTTTCGGCCAGGAAATCGGGGTCGACCGGCTTGGCAAAACAGGCGATGGCGCCCAGATCCATCGCCTCTGCCCGGTTGCTCTCGGCGCCATGTCCCGACAACACGATGATCTTTTGCGCGGTGCCACCATCGTTCAAACGCCGGATCAGATCGAGACCGCCGAGGTGGGGCATCTTGAGATCGGTTACCACCAGATCAAAGTCAGCCTCGCCGCAGAGGTTCAGCGCAGCTTCGACCGTCGCCGCCGTCATCACCTCGTACCCCTCGAACTCAAGGGATTCCTGAAGTTCCTCCCGCAGCATCGGTTCATCGTCAACGAGTAGAAGCCTGTGCACTGACCTGCCCCCTTTCCCTGCACCCTTCGCATCTCCATCAGTACCGTGCGCAGGTTTACGGAAATTGAACGTTGCGCAGGGACAATAACGAGACGTCTATGCGGGTGCGCACATGAGTAAAGTTCTGATCCTTGAGGATGACGCGGAACTGCGCGCAGAGCTGCATGAAGCGCTCGAGGACGAGGCGTTCGAAGTCCGGACCGCGGGCACGATCGCCGAGTTCTGGCAGACTTTCCAGGTGATGCTGCCGGCAGTGGCCATTCTTGACATGAACCTGCCTGATGGCCGCGGACGGGACGTCGTGCGGCAGCTCCGATCACAGTCACAGGTCGGAATTCTTGTGCTGTCCGGCCAGCGAGACGAAGCCGACCGGGTGATCGCGTTGGAGTTGGGGGCCGATGATTTCGTCACCAAACCCTGCGGTCCGCGTGAGCTGGCGGCCCGGTTGAATGCCATTCTGCGCCGCACCGAACCGGCGGCACCACCGCCATCCAAGCGCCGGTGCGCGAGCTTTGCCGGCCACCGGCTTGACCTTATGTCCATGGAGCTTCGCGCCCCCGGCGGGGAGGTGCTGCCGCTCACGACGGCAGAATTTCAACTGCTGCAGGTCTTTGTCGAACGCCCGCAACGTGTGCTGTCGCGGGACCAGTTGCTCGATCTGATGCGTGGTCAGGATTGGGCCGGTTACGATCGCACGGTCGATGGTCTGGTGTCGCGGCTGCGCAAAAAGATCCGCCAGGAGGCATCTTCCCCACCCGTTCTCAAAACCGTGCATGGCAGCGGTTACATGTTCACGCCTTCGGTGACCTGAACGGGTGCTTGCTTCGCCCCCGCGCGGAGCGGTGGGGGAAGTTTGACTGGCCGGACGGCGCCAATCTGATACCCTTTCGGCAAACGGAGGTTCAGATGCGCCCAAGTGTCTTCGCGATTTCTCTTCTGCTGCTTGCCGGTTGTCAGGGTCAGCAGAGTTCGGACTCCGTGATCATTCGCGACACCGGCGGCGTGATATACGAGCTGGCAAACGGTGTCTGCCTTCGGACGAACACCCAGGAAGTCGAAGATCACACCTCGATCGTGCCGGTCTCTGACTGCCGGGTCGAGTGAGCGCCCGGCTTTGCGCTAGCCGGTCGCTCCGCCGGCTTCGACCCAGTCCTTGAAGCCGCCCATGTTGACGACATTTGCATAACCCATGTCTTTCAGCAGTTTGCCCGCCAGCGCCGCCCGGCCGCCCGAGGCACAGAAGATCACCACCGGCCGCTCGCGCTGAAATTCCTTGTTGTGCATCGGGCTGTCGGGGTCCGCGGCAAACTCCAGCAGCCCCCGCGACACGTGAACCGCGCCGGAGGCGGTGCCGGTATTGGCCACCTCTGCCGCGTCCCGAATGTCCAGCAACAGGGCACCGGCGGCCACCATCTGCTGCGCCATTTCGGCGTCGATCTTGGGAACCGCGGCATTGGCCGCGGACATCATGTCTTTCAACGTAAGCATTCTGGAAGCTCCGGATCATTGGGTTGAACCCGATCTAACAGATGGTTTGTGTGGATGCACGCCCCCTAACCGGGTCGAAGGCCGACCCTGCCCGACTGGTCAACCGGACTTGAATTGCCCTGGACATGCCGCCCCGCTAACCAGACGCCATGCGCGCCGCCCTGACGATTGCCCTGCTGTTCTGTCTGCTGACGCCTGGTGCCGCAGCGGACCCCCGCGCCGCGTTCTACGGCACGTGGGGCACCGCACAGCAGTGCGCGGGAGAGCCGATCAAAAGGGGTGGCACCGTCCCGGCCGAACCCTTCGAGATTGACGAAGGATGGCTGCGGCACGGCAAGATCTGGTGCCGGCTGCGCTGGTTCCCGGTGGAAACTGACGGCGACGGGGCCCGCAGCGGTGCCCGGGCCAGTTGCGGCGAGGACGCGGTGCGACCCTATTCCCTGCGCATGGTCCTGCAGGGCGGGACGCTGACGCTGAAGTGGGACATCTTCCAATCCACCGGCCCTTTGGAGCGGTGCGTGGCGGGATGAAACCCGGCCGTTCGCGAATGAACAAGCCAGCCCGTAGCGGAAAGTGCCGAGACACCGCCTCTGATTGATCTGGCGCGCGCGCGTTCTGCCGAAAGGCTATTCGGCCCGGGAAAAACGCGTTAGCATCTTCACTTCATTCATTTTCAGGGATGCACCACATGGCACGATTGTTCATCGAGATGGGCGACGCGAAGATTGATGTCGAAGGGTCGGAGGACCTGCTGCGGGAGGTCTATGCCGACTTTCGCGAGCGGCTGACGACGGCGCCAAAGAAAAACGTGCCGCGGCCGATCCCGCGGGTGCCGCGCATGCCGCGCCCGAAAACCGGCCCGCTGATCCGGCCGGGAACGCTGCCCGGCCTGTCGAAGAAGCCGGAGCTGGACAACAGCCTGAAGCTGGACGGGCTGGCGAAGGCGCTGGACAAGGTGGGCCCGAAGACGCAGGCGGAGCAGATCCTGTTCTTCGCCATGTATCTGCGCGACGAGAAAAAGATCAGCCCCTGCACGGTCAACCAGATCAACACCTGCTTCTGGACGGTCCGGCGCAAGATCAAGACCCCCAGCAACCTGAACCGCGCCATTCTGGACACCGCCAACAAGAAGAAGTGGATCGACATCGACGCGTCAGGCCAGGTCATGATCCTGGCGGTGGGGGAGAGTGTCTTTCGCGGCGCGGTAAAGGGCTAGGCGCGTGGCCGATGCGGCAGAGGTCACGCAGGGGGCCGCCAGCGGGGCTGAGCGTGCCTCTGCCGCCGCATCCTACGCTCTGCTGCTGATTTTCACCGCGCTGCTGGTCTGGGGCGTGCTGGGCTTTGTCGAGTATCTTTTCGGCCTTACCCTGATCGCCCCCCTGCAGAACGCGAACTTCCCGCCCGCCGTCCAGTTTATGCACTGGGCGGCGCTGACCACCGCCGGGACGATCTATCTGGCCGGATACGCGCTGCGCTGGCGGCAAACGCCCTTTGCGATGATCGCGGTCTTCGCGATGCTGTGGACGATGTGCGTCATCGAGACCTTCGACTTCATGACCGCCGGCCACCGCTACCTTGTCTTTGTCGCCGAGTGCATCCTGTACCCGGCGATCGCCGCCTTCCTGCTGAAGTCGCGGCGCATGATCCGGCACTTCGGCGGAGACAGTTAGGGGAATGCTCCCGCGTTTTCGTCATCCCCGACCGGACGTTCTCACGAAGCGTTAACGAGTTGCGCGCGCGCAACTCGTTAACAGATGGTTGGTCGTGGCGGCCGGGACTGATGGTTACAGGACCTGCGACGTGCGCAGGTCGAATCCAAGATGGAGGGATGTCCGCTGCCGCACGTTCGAAACCTCGGTTGCAGATTTGGGCGATGGGAAGTTTGAGGACAATTTTCGCTTAACTTCTCGCTAATTGCGCTTTCGAGGGGAAACCGGAGATGTGCCCCGCGACGAGCCGGGGCGCTGACAGGCTGCGGATCGACGGATCGGGGGTGGGATGCTGGGTCGTGCCTGTCCGCTTTGGTCCGTTCAGACCCACTGCGCACGGGGAATTCAGAGGCGAAACACTTACGCGATGCCAAGATCTAAAACCCGTCGTCGCCGATCATCGGTGCCGACCCCCGGCAACGCAACCGTCATCCCCGCGCAGGCGGGGATCTGGGGGACACCGAAGCGCCAAATTCGACGCGAACCCCGCCTGCGCGGGGATGACGGGAGTCTCCGCACG
>JBCCMP010000136.1:0-11482 GCA_039026295.1 Pseudomonadota bacterium
CCCGTGCCGGGCGATCTTTTCGCGCAGCAGGGCCCCATAAACTTCGGGGCGCCGTGTCATGAACGGCGCCCCGAAACAGGTCGAAAATGTCGATTGAGCGCCTTTCAGGCCTTTCTCTGTCCCGGCCACCTTGGCGGTGAAACCGGACAGAAAGTGGTATTCTGCCTGCGCCGCCGTCAGGCGCGCGATCGGCGGCATGATCCCGAACGCATCGCAGGTCAGCATGACCAGATTCTTCGGCATTCCCGCCTGACCATTGGCCGAGGCATTGGGAATGTAGTCCAGCGGATAAGCGCAGCGCATGTTCGGGGTCAGGCTGGAATCCTCGAAATCCAGTTCCTTCGTATGGCCGTCATAGACCATGTTTTCGATGACCGTGCCGAACATCGAGGTGGTCGCGTAAATCTCTGGCTCGGCATCCTCGCTCAGGCTGATCGTCTTGGCATAACAGCCGCCCTCGAAGTTGAAGATGCCGTTATCGGTCCAGCCGTGCTCGTCATCGCCCAACAGCGTGCGCTTGGGATCAGCGGAAAGGGTCGTCTTCCCGGTACCGGAAAGCCCGAAGAAGATCGCCGTGTCCTCGACATCGTCCGGTGCATGATTGGCCGAACAGTGCATCGGCATCACGCCCTTGCCCGGCAGGATGTAGTTCATGACCGAGAAGATGCCTTTCTTGTTCTCCCCGGCATAGGAACTGTCGCCGACCAGAATCAGGCCCTGCTCGAAGCTGACGGCGATCACGGTTTCGGATCGGCAGCCGTGGCGTTCCGGGTCCGCCTTGAAGGAGGGGCAGTTGACGACCATGAATTCAGACGTGAACCCGGCCAGTTCAGCGACGTCCGGACGGCGCAGCATGTGGCGGATGAACAGCGAGTGCCAGGCGAGCTCGTTCACCATCCGAACCTTCAGGCGGTTTTCCGGATCGGCGCCGCAATAGAGGTCCTGCACGAAGAACTCGCCGCCCTGCATGTGGGCGTACATGTCGGCCTTCAGCACTTCGAACTTTGCCGGATCCATGGGCTTGTTGTTTTCCCACCAGACCGTGTCCTCGACCGAAGGCTCGCGGACCACGAACTTGTCCTGCGGGCTGCGGCCGGTGTGCTTGCCGGTGGAACAGAGGAAGGCACCGCCGCGGCCAAGCTCTCCCTCGTCCCGCTGGACGGCCGCTTCAACCAGCGCGGCTTCCTGGAGGTTGTAGTGAACCTTGCCAAGGCCGACCAGGCCCGCGTCCTCGACGCGGTGCGCGGCGTTGAAGATGCCTGACTCCATGATACGGCCTCCCAAGGCTTTTTTTGGTGGCGGACGCTCAAGCGCGTGCACAGCGCGGCCCGGCCTTGTTCTCACATCGCAGAGTCTTCTGAATCTCTGTTCTGATGGCGCGTGCCAGACATGCGGCGATCGCCGCCTGGCGCGCGTGGGGCGCGTTCTAGTCGGAACGGTTCCTGCCGTCCACACCCATTTGGTCGCGGAAGCGGATCGGATTCGCGGCCACATTTCAGCGCGAAATTGCCGCTTTTGGTGCAAACCTTCGCCACTTGCGTTTTGCAAAGCCTTCGGTGCAAGCCTGAAGAGACAGGGCACGGCTTCAGCGCTTGGCCTTGCGGCACTGGTCCTGTACCAGTCGCTCTGGAAAGAATGTGGGGAACCTGCAAATGGCAACTATCGCTCTGGTTGACGACGACCGCAATATTCTGACGTCCGTGTCCATGGTGCTGGAGGCGGAAGGCTTTGACGTGCAGACCTACACGGACGGCGCATCGGCCCTGACGGCGCTGAGCCAGGCACAACCGGATCTGGCGATTCTGGACATCAAGATGCCCCGTATGGACGGCATGGAGCTGTTGCGCCGCCTGCGTCTGAAGACCGACATGCCGGTGATCTTCCTGACGTCGAAAGACGAGGAAATAGACGAGGTTATCGGCCTTCGGATGGGTGCCGACGATTATGTGCGCAAGCCGTTCAGCCAGCGCCTGCTGGTCGAGCGGATCCGCGCTGTCCTGCGCCGCCGCGAGGCCGCGGAGGAGCCGACGGCCGAGCGCGCCGAGATCGACAAGGTCATCAAGCGCGGCAAGCTGGAGATGGATCCGCTGCGCCATTCAACGCTGTGGAGCGGGGACAGCGTCACCCTGACCGTCACCGAGTTTCTGATCCTGCATGCGCTGGCGCAACGGCCCGGTTTCGTGAAGAGCCGCGATCAGTTGATGGATGCGGCCTACGATGATCAGGTCTACGTGGACGACCGAACGATCGACAGCCACATCAAGCGGATTCGCAAAAAGTTTCGCGAAGTCGCCGATGATTTTAATTCAATCGAAACCCTGTATGGTGTGGGATATCGCTACAGAGAAGTCTGACGTGTAAGTGCTGAAGTCATTGCGACAGGAAGGGTCGGAAGACGGCCCGGTCGGCCTTGACGACCGGCCACGCCCCGCGTCTGCGCGCGCCCGCATCATCAAGGGCCTGAAACAGTCAGCGCCGTTCTCGTCGCTTCAGCGGCGGATCATTTTCTTCAATCTCGTCGGTCTTGCCCTGCTGGTCTCGGGGATGTCGGTTCTGTCGAACGACCGGCAGGAGATGACCGAGCTTTACGTTGACGCTCTGCGCAAGCAGGGAGAGATCATCTCGATCGGCATTGCCGAGGCGGCGGGCGTCGATGTCTTTGGCCGCCCGGCTATTGACCCGGTTCGGGCGGCCGCCGTTCTCAGCCGCCTTGCCCCGCCGACCGGCGTGCGGGTGCGCCTCTACGACAACGGCCAGCGGCTTACGGCGGATACCTACAATCTCGGCCCCGCCAGCCCCCCGATCGAGGTTAGCGAGCTTGCGCCGCCGAGTTCAGTGCCCCAGTCGGAGCTGGTGAAACGGATCGAGCGGGTCTACGATCGGATCGCCGGATATTTCCGCGAGCCGATGGAAATCTACTACGAGGTGCCGGTCTCGGGCATCAGCCGCGATGAAGAGGTGCTGCGCGCCGCGCGCGGACAGATCTTTCATCGCCTGCGCTACAACAGCCAGGGCGAGGCGATCATCTCGGTCGCCATGCCGATCACCCGCCTGAAGGCAATCATGGGCGTGCTGCAATTGTCGACGGCAGGCGGTGCCATTCAGGAATTTGCCCGCGAAGAACGCCAGGCGGTGCTGGAGATCTTCTTTCTGGCCGCCATTGTCTCGGTCCTGCTTTCGATCCTGTTGGCGAACATGATCGCAACGCCAATCCGGATGCTGGCGCGCGCGGCCTATCTGGAGGGCGCGGGCGGCGCCCGGCCGCTCAGCCCGGAAAAGCCTGACATCCCGGATCTGACGCACCGGACCGATGAGATCGGCGATTTGTCCGGTGCACTCATCCGCATGACCTCGGCGCTTTACAGCCGGATCGGCGCGATCGAAAGCTTTGCCGCAGACGTCGCGCACGAGATCAAGAACCCGCTGACCTCGCTGCGATCGGCCGTGGAGACGATGCAGTACGCCAAGACAGACGAACAGCGCCAGCGCCTGCTGGACGTGATTGCCAATGACGTGAACCGCATGGACCGGCTGGTCACCGACATCTCCAACGCCTCGCGCCTTGATGCCGAACTGGTGCGCGAACCGATGGAGGCCTTCGATCTGGCCGAACTGATCCAGATGCTGGCGCAGGTGACCGAATCCCAGGGCGTGAAGGCCGACGTGAAGGTGGTCACGCACCTGCCGAATTCAGCCTTTGTCGCGACCGGGCTGGAAGGTCGTCTGGCCCAGGTGATCACCAATCTGATGGGCAATGCGCTGTCCTTCTCGCCCGAAGGCAGCACGATCACGGTCAAGGGCATGAACCTGCAGGGCGGGGGCGTGCGCGTCATCGTCGAGGATGAAGGGCCGGGCATCCCGCCAGAGAACCTCGAATCAATATTCGAGCGCTTCTATTCCGAACGACCCGAGACAGAAGCCTTCGGCAACCACTCGGGCCTCGGGCTGAGTATCTCGAAACAGATCATCGAAACCCACGGCGGCAAGATTTGGGCGGAAAATCTGCCGGGAACAGACGCGCAGCCGCGCGGCGCCCGTTTCGTCTTCGAGCTGCCGGAATGACGCCTGCGTCCTCGCGCGATTTTCTGGCGCACGCACCTTTACCGGGCAACTGACCGGCATGGACGACACCGTCCACGCGACAGCGGTTGCCTGGGCGGATCGCGCCTGCCTGATCACCGGCCCCTCGGGCAGCGGGAAGAGCAGCCTCGCGATCGAGATGATCGCACTGGGCTGCACGCTGATCTGCGATGACCGGGTCACGCTGTCGCGACGTGACAACAGCCTCATCGCCAGCCCCGCCCGCAACATTGCCGGCCTGATCGAGGCGCGCGGCATCGGATTGTTGACGGTGCCGGTTCAGGACCCGGCGGCGGTCGCATTCTGCATCGATCTTTCGTCATCGACTTCGACGCGCCTGCCACCCGCGCAAAGTCGTGACTTGCTTGGCCTCGCGATCCCGGTCATGAGTTCTGCATACCGTCCGGGTCTGGCGGCTGCCGTGCTGCTGGCCTTGCGCCACGGGATCGCAGATCCGGATCGCACGGGCGGGGGCGAGACCTGATGCAGATGCGGGACGCCGGACAGGCGACCTTAACCGGATGCAGTCTGAAACGCAGCCAGACGGGGCTTGGGCGGTGAACATAGCCGGGCAGAGCACGCCAGCGAACCAACAGCGCAGACCGGCGCCGTTGGTCATCATTGTCACCGGCTTCTCAGGGGCTGGCCGGACCACGGCAATCAACGCGTTCGAGGACCTGGGCTACGAGGCGATGAACAACTTCCCGCTGTCGCTGTTCGAGGCACTGATCGAGCCTGTGCTGGATACCCCGGCACCGATCGTCGTGGGGGTCGAGAGCCGGACACGGGGCTTTTCGGCCCGGGCGCTGACCGAAACCGTGGACCGGCTGCGCGACCGCTGGCGGGCGGGGACGCTGCTGGTGTTCCTGGATTGCTCGGACGAGGCACTGACCCACCGTTTCAGCCAGACCCGCCGCCGGCACCCCCTGGCGCCGGCAGAAGATCCTGCGACTGGCATTCTGCGCGAGCGCGAAATTCTCGAACCGATTCGCGAGCGGGCGGATGTCGTCATCGACACGACCAGCCTGACCCCGCACGAACTGAAGGCCGACATCGCCGCCCGTTTTGCGCTGGACCGGGCAAATGCGCTTTCAGTGACGATCCAATCGTTTTCCTACAAACGCGGCGCGCCGCCCGGTGCCGACATGGTGCTGGACTGTCGTTTCCTGCAGAACCCATATTGGGAAGAAAGCCTGCGCGCGCTTGACGGGCAGGACCAGAGGATACAATCCTTTGTTAAGGGTGATCCGATGTATGGATCGTTTTACGAAAAACTGTTGGACATGGTGCACATGCTGCTTCCGGCATACCGGGCCGAGGGAAAGGCCCATTTCACCGTTGCCCTGGGATGCTCCGGGGGACGGCACCGATCGGTCACCGTTGCCGAACATCTGGCCGCGGGGTTGCGCGCGCAGGACTGGCCGGTGTCAATTCGCCACCGCGAACTGGAACGGCGCAGGGGCGAGGGCTGATGCTGGGGATCGTCATCGTCGCCCACGGCTCTCTCGCCAAGGCACTTCTGGCCGCCATGGAACACGTGGTCGGGCCACAGAACCAGACCGCAGCCATTGCAATCGGCCCCAATGATGACCTGCGCGCCATGCAGGCCGAAATTGACGGCACCGTCGCCGCGGTCGATTCCGGCGACGGCGTCGTGGTGATCACTGACATGTTCGGCGGGACCCCGTCGAACCTGGCCCATGGCGCGGTGAAGGGCCCGAATGTCGAGGTCGTCTACGGCGCGAATCTGCCGCTGCTGGTCAAGCTGGCCAAGGTTCGGGACAAGCCATTGCCCGAGGCGGTTCAGGCGGCTCTGGCCGCGGGCCGTAAGTATGTGAATTCCGCAGGCTCGATCCTGGAACCCGCGAAATCCGGCTGACTTTTGGCGCTTTCAAGAACGCTCGACATCATCAACGCGAAGGGTCTGCATGCCAGGGCCTCGGCCAAATTTGTCGAAACGGTCGAGCGGCACAATGCCTCCGCGACCGTCAGCCGGGACGGCCAGACCGTCAGCGGAGATTCGATCATGGGGCTGCTGATGCTGGCGGCAGCGAAGGGATGCACGATCGACGTTGCCTGCGACGGCGCAGAGGCCGAGGTGCTGATGGAGGCACTGGGCGCGCTGGTATCCTCGAAATTCGGCGAGGATGACTAGCCCCCGTCTCCCTGCCGAGCAGACGAATTGGCGGACGCAACGGTCTGAAAACCTCCGTCGCTGGATTGAGCCGTTTCCTGAGCTGTCTAGCGGAACGGAGGGTCGGCGACGCCCCTAAGATGAAGAGGACGGGTGGGGAGTTGGCCCTGGATGCGGCCCGGGCGTGCTTGCCTGCCCGAGGGGCCGAGGCGGGAGATTATCGCCGGTTCCTGCAGGCGCTGCACCGTTTCACCTCCCATGGAATCGCGTGGCGGGCGTTGCCTGACCGCTTCGGGACCTGGACCGGCACACGGAAACGTTTCTCCCGCCCGGGGCAACGCAGGGGTGTTGCAGGCCTGCGTTACCATGCTGGCGGGGCTGAGCGGCATGGCACATCAGTTGCAGGTGTTCGACGGCACCGCGATCCGGGCGCATGGTTTCGAAGTCGGGGCAGAAGGCGGCAGATCGGGTAAGCGTCTGGCCGGTGAAGCGGCGGGCCCGGCAGCAGAATCCATTTGCAAGCGGATCATCATCGCCTGCCCGGTGCCTTCGGGCCAACCGGTGGCGAGGCGACCGGCAGCCCGCTGTCCGCAGATCTGATCGATACAGGGCCGGACGAGACCGGGCGCCGTTGCAGCGGGCAGCGGGTGTGGCCTGATGCGATCACCCGGAAACGCCGCGCTGTCGCGGTCATCTGCCATTATTCAAACCGCAGGGCCGTTCCGGCACGATTTTCCGGCCCGCTCTGCCGTGGCCGCGCGCGCATCCGGCAGATGATGGGCAAGCTGGAACGCTTGAGGCGCGCGGCGCTGAGCCGCGGCGCGAGTGCCCGCACGGTCCGCGCGACCGTCGCCCACGCCGCGACTTTCATTCTGGTCAAATCAGGCCATGCGGCCCAGAGCGGTATCTGATCGGCCGCTACAAGTCATTTGTTTGTCGTGCAATTTTTCCGGTCCTCGTTGCGCCCCGGTGGGATCGTGGTCTAGTCCCGTCGCAGGACCAGGGCGATCACAAAACACGCGCCCAAAGCGCCGATGACGATGCCGAGCGGCAGCTCTTGCGGGGCCAGGATCGTGCGGGCGGCGATGTCCCCGCCCAGCAGCAGGACCGCGCCAATCCCTGCGCAGGCCAGGGTCAGCGGCCCGTGCAGGGGCCCGACCAATGCGCGCCCGATGTGAGGCACCATCAGCCCGACAAAGCCGATCACACCGGAGAGCGACACGAAACTCGCCGTCGCGAAGGCCGAAGCCACGAAAATCAGAAACCGCGTGCGCCCGGGCGAGATGCCCAGACTGTCGGCGGTATCGTCACCTGCCAGCAGCGCATCCAGCGACCGGCGCAGCGCCAGCGCGCCGCCCAGCACGACCACCACGCCGGCACCGGCAATCGCCAGATTGTCCCATCTTGCCAGGCCCAGGCCGCCCAGGCTCCAGAATACCACCGAATGCGCGGCGCGCTGATCGCCCGAGAAGACCAGAAAATTGGTCAGGGCCGCGAACAGGAAGGATACGGCCAGCCCAGCCAGGATCAGCCGCGAGGTGCCCGCAAAGCCGGTGCGCGCCAGCAGGGCCAGCACCGTGATGGCCGACATCAGCCCGCCGACAAAGGCCGCCACGGGCAGGGTCCAGACGCCAAGCACATCGCCGCTGACGGTGATCACGAAGACCGCGCCCGCCGCCGCACCTGACGACAGGCCGAAGAGGAACGGGTCCGCCAGATCGTTGCGCGTGGCCGATTGCAACAGCATCCCGACCACCGCCAGCCCTGCGCCCACCAACACCGCCAGAAGCGCGCGGGGGGCGCGAAGCTCAAGCACGATGCGCTCCATCGCACCGCCCGGACCTTCACCGCCCAACAGGATCGCCACCACATCCCGAAACGGCAGAGACGTCGCCCCGACCGAGACCGAGGCGACAAAGGACGCGGCGAGCAGCGCAAGCAGACCCGACGTGACGAGCAGATTGCGCCGGAGCGCGGGCATGCTCAGAAGTCGACCCCGTGCATCGCCTTGGCCAGCTTGCGGATCGCTTCCATGTTCGCCGGTCCCGGGGTCAGCTCCGCATAGCGCAGCGGCAGGAAGCGTTCGTTCTTCACCGCATCGGTCTGGCTCATCGCCGGATGCGCCTTGAGGAAGTCGAGCAGCTTCAGATAGCCCGCGTCGTTCTGGTAGTCGAGCAGGATCAGAAACTCGGGGTTCTGCGCGGCAACCGCTTCCCAAGATGTCCGGCCCCAGCTTGTATCCCAGTCAGCCAGCACATTCTGCCCACCTGCTGCGGCCATCATCGCGGTCGGGATCGCGAAGCGCCCGGCGGTGAACGGCTGATCCTCGCCGCTGTCATAGAGGAACACCCGGGTCGGGGCGGTGTCGCCGACCGCGTCCCTGATCTTGGCCAGATCAGCGCGCCATGCGCCCACCAATGCCTCGGCCTCTGCGGTCTTGCCGAAGATTTGTCCCAGCTTCAGCATGTCGTTGAACAGCAGGTCCATGGTGGCCGCGGGCACGTCCTTGTCCAGGTGCACGCAGCTTTCGGTCAGGATCAGCGTATTCACGTCGAAGGGCGCGAGCGTGTCGGGCGTGACCTCGCCGCCCGGCTTCATCCCGTAATACCAGCCCGCAAAGAAGAAATCGGGCGTCACCGCCACCAGGTTCTCGAGCGTCGGGTATTTCGGGGCAAGCTCGGGGATATCACCCAACCGCGTCTTGAACGTGTCGTCGGTCTTGTACCAGCCGGTGATGCCGGTCACGCCCACCATGTGTTCCTGCAGGCCCAGCGCAAAGAACATCTCTGTCATGTTCAGATCGTGCACGATTGCACGTGCGGGCGCGGCGTCGAAGGTCAGTTCTTTGCCGCAGCTGTCGATGGTGACCGGATAGTCAGCCATCGCTGAGGTGGCAGTGATCGCGGTCACGATCCCGGCAGCCAGGAGGTGTGCGTGTTTCATGCGAGGGTCTCCTTTCGGGGTTTCTCAAAGATCAGAAGCGGGTGACTGTCGCGCGGATGCGCGAGGCGCAGGACGGACATGTCGAAGACCTGGCGGACCAGCGGCTCGGACAGGGCCTCGTCCGGTGGCGCGCAGCAGACCAGCCGGCCGCCTTTCATGACGGCGATGCGGTCGGCAAAGTCCGGGGCCAGCCCCAGGTCATGCAGGACAGCGATCACGGTGATGCCGAGTCCCGCCGCGATTTCCATCAGGTCCGCGCGGGCCCGAAGGTCCAGATTGTTCGTGGGCTCGTCCAGCAACAGAACCGAAGGCTCCTGCGCCAAGGCGCGGGACAGCATCAGGCGCTGACGCTCTCCGCCAGAGAGTTGGCCCATGGGTCGGTCCGCAAAGCCTGTCGCACCCGCCGCCTCCAGCGCCCTGGCAACCGCATTTTTGTGGGTTTCGGCGGGGGCGTGTCGCAGATGGGGGGTCCGCCCCAGATACACGTAGTCCTGGCCTCGCAGACGCCCGTCCGGCTGATCATTCTGCACCATGACGGCGATGCGACGCGCGCGGGTGGAACGGTCGATCCGCCCGAGGTCCTGGCCATCCAACAACACACGACCCGTTGAGGGCGGCATACGCCCGGCGAGAATCCGCAGCAAGGTCGTCTTGCCCGCCCCGTTCGGTCCGATCACCGCCAGCCGCTCTTCGGGTGCGACACTGAAAGAGACATCGCTCAGCAGGTCCGTTCCTCCGGGCGTGCGGTAGCTGATATGCTGGGCAGCGAGCATGGCGTTCAGGCCGCCGCCTGATGCTGAGGCATCCGCGCGCCGGGGATGCGCGCCAGCGTCCGGCCGCGCGGCATCAGCGGGCGCTCTGCACGTCCGGTCCCGCCACCCTCGCTTGCCGCATGGAGCGCCGGGGGGGCCACCAGCCCGTCGACATCCGCGCCGGCATCGATCCGTCTGAACAGGTACGAGCCTGTCCGGTCCGCTTTGTGGGAAACCGTGCAGCGCCGGTCGCAACTTGCCGCGCAGAAAGTGCCATCAACGGCAGAATCCGCCCTAACCGATCCGGCCTGCCGCGGCAGGCCGTTGGCGAAGCCCGGTGTCGGGATCAGATCACCGTCCGGGATGCACCGCCTGCCCGCGCGGGAACACCGCGCGCACACCGCGACGGCTTGCCTTGCGAACCCTTTGGCGTGCCTTGCGCACTTTGGGCACCTTGCGGGCTTTGGGCACATTGCGCCCTGAGCTTCGTGCCGATCACCGGATCGCGTATCGTGCAGCACCATCCCCGTGGCCCCCCTGCACTGAATGTGCCGAGAGCTGCCGGTTCAAGGAGACGCGAACGCTGCGCCGCAAAGTCGTTGTCACCGCCATCTTCATCTCCCAACCGAGGCACCCCGCCCGGCACAAGACTTCACTCAGATGGCAGGTCTCCTGGCTCGCGGAACATGGCAGCCCCTCGTCCTTCCCAGCGCCTTGCGCCAGTGGATCTGTCGAGGACCGCTTTCCGCTCACAGTTGCGGGGGCAGCTACGGCATTGGGCCCTGATGGGTACGCCTCACCGTATTCCCTTTTACCCCGCTTTGCTTGGCAGCCGCGGGACCATCGCGAACTGCGTAGCTTTTGTGGTGGAGGGCGTCAACGCATCTATGGGCGCCGGCGGGCTCGTCCTGCAACCGGCCCAAGACAAAAGCTGTTCGTCACACGGCAGCCATCAAGATACCCGGTCAAGAAGAGATATCGCCGGCGGAACTGATGGGCCCGGATCCGGCGCGCGCCGATCAGCCCAGCGGGTCTTCTTTGCGCTGGATGAATGTCGATGAGCGGACGGCCCGCGCCGGGCGTAATCAGCAAACGGGTGTTTGAAGGCGCGCTGCGCCGCAGCCACGGGTCGCGGGGTTCGCGAAGAGGCGCTCAAACCATCTGGCGCGAAGCAGGATCCTACCAGCATCCGAGCGAAACGTTCGGAACAACGGTCCGCCGTCGCGTGTGCAGGCACTGCGACATCGAACGACCGGTAAAACCCGGCCCAGAGCAGTCGCGTGCTCTGTTACACCTCGATCTGCGCACCGGCATCCAACCGCACACAGCCCCGGTCGCGAACCGCTATGCGTAGTGCTTGCGCTTGGACATCTTCCCGATGCCGGGGTTCAGGCTGTTGGTGGGGTCGCAGCAGCGGTAGAATTCGGCCTGGTCGTCGCCTGCTTTGTAGAGGTGGCCGACATTGTGTTCAGCGGGGTACATGGCGCCGCGCTGGTCCAGCAGGTCGAGCAGGCGGGCCTTGATCGTCTTGGGGTCGTGGCCTTTCAGGACGACGTAATCCTGATGCAGGACG
>JBCCMP010000137.1:0-11463 GCA_039026295.1 Pseudomonadota bacterium
ATCGCCTCTCACTTGCAATCGACGAAGCGATCGCGGCCTGACAGAGTTTCAGGACGATCTGCTTCGGCAGGCAGTGCAACAGATTGAAATTGGCTGGCATCACGCTCTACGCGGTCCAGCCGGCTTGCTTCATTGAATTCCGGTTTGGGCGGCACAAAAAACCGCTCAATCCCAAGGTCTTGCAAAATGCTGCGGCGCAGCTAAAAATGCTGCACTGCAAAATGCGGAGATTTTGATGGGACACAAGGTCCTTTTCGCCCAACAGAAGGGCGGTGCCGGTAAAACCATGCTGCTGACTCAAATCGCAGCAGCACTTGCGGCAAGTGGGCAGGCTGTGACCATCGTTGATCTGGACCCTCAGGGCACTGCGACTCAGTGGTGCAAAGAACGTGACCGCCTCAACCCTGATCTGCCACCAATTGCCCTTCAGGAAAGCGCGAACTGGCGTGCCGGCATGGACATTCAAAACGCTGCCGATGCCAGCGATTGGGCGCTGATTGACAGCCCGGGCACGGCTGATGTCCTCAAACGGGTGCTCATCCGAAATGCCGACTTTTGCGTGATCCCCTGCCAGCCTTCGGCCGCAGATGTCTGGGCCTGCCGCGCGACTCTGGAGACGATCGAGGAAGTGGGCGTCAACCATCTGGTCGTTCTCAACCGCGTCCCGCCCCGGTCCCGCAGCGCTGACATTGCGTCCGCTGAGCTTGCAGCACTGGGCGCGCCGGTCATGGAGGCGACGCTCGGTGCCCGGACAGCTTTTGCCGACACCTTTATGGCCGGAACCGGCGCAGGCGAGCGCAAGGCACGTACCAAGGCGGCAGAAGAAATCCGCGATGTTCTGGCGTCCTTGCAGAAAGCCGTCTCGGACTGAACGCGTTCATCGCGACTTTGGCTTGCGGCACGGCTGCGCACGCATATCATCCTCGCAAGCTCGGGCCCAGAACACCGGGTATCAGGAACGCGAGGGATGACCGCCATGTATGCGCTTCGGCTGACTGAATCTCACTTTCCGGCTCAGACAAACACCGACATCCGCGAAACGACGATCGGCGGTCTGCTGCGCGCGGCGGCGAACGAAAGCGGCGGCGATCCTGCCTTGGTCGAAATCGACATCGACGGCGTGCCGCAACGCCGGTGGACGTGGGCGGAAATGCTCCGTGATGCCGAAGAACTTGCGCTGGCCTTGGCATCCCGCTTCGCTCCCGGCGAGCGCTTAACCGTCTGGTCCCCGAACACCCCGGAATGGGTCCTGATGGAGCATGCATGCGGTCTTGCAGGGCTCGTTCTGGTCACCGCCAATCCGGCTTATCAGACGTCAGAACTGCGTTACGTATTGGAACAATCGCATTCGGTCGCACTCTTTTACGTAAAGACCTATCGCGGCAATCCCATGGATCGGATAGCGCAGGATGCGTGTGACGGGCTGTCCGCCATCCGCGAAATGGTTGATCTGGACGACCTGGGACAGAGGCTTTCGACCGGCAATCGCCCGGCCGCCCTGCCCGATGTTCTGCCCAATGATGCAGCAATGATCCAGTACACCTCGGGCACCACCGGTTTTCCCAAGGGCGCTGTCCTGTCACATCGGTCGCTGACGAATAATGCCCGACTTTTCATGGATCGCACAGGCACGACGAAGCAGTCGGTGTGGGCCAACTTCATGCCGATGTTTCACACATCCGGTTGCGGCATGATCGCACTTGGCACGTTGCAGACCCATGCGCCCATGCTGATCTTCAAGATCTTCGACCCGGTCGCGATCCTCAGACTGATCCCGGAAGAGAGGATTGCCACGTTCATTGGCGTGCCGACCATGATGGTGGCGATGCTCGAATGCATGGAGCATCAGCCGACCGACACGTCCTCGGTGGAGGTTGCCATTTCTGGCGGGTCGATGGTCGCGCCCGAACTTGTACGCAACGTTCAGAACGCGGTCGGATGTGCGTTTCAGACCGTCTACGGCCAGACAGAATGCTCGCCGCTGATCACGCAGCATCATCTGGATGAAACCCTGGAGGACATCTGCACCACCATCGGTCAGCCGATGCCGCAGACAGAAGTTGCGATCCACGAAGTCGGATCAGGTCGCACCGCGCCCATTGGCGAGCAGGGCGAGATCTGCGTCCGGGGATACTGCAACATGCTGGAATACAACGATAACCCTGACGCAACCTCTGCGACAATCGATGATGATGGCTGGCTGCACACCGGTGATCTTGGGACGATGGACGCGCGCGGCTATCTGAAAATAACCGGCAGGGTGAAAGAGATGATCATCCGCGGTGGAGAAAACCTGTTTCCTGCTGAAATCGAAAATGTGCTGTTGGAGCACCCGTCGGTCGCCGAATGCGCCGTGGTTGGCCTGCCCGATGAAAAATGGGGAGAGATCGTTGCCTGCTTTGCCCGGCCAGAACCCGGCATGGCCCTCGACTCAGGCGAGTTAAAAAGTTGGTGCCGGCAGCACCTGGCACCGATGAAAACACCTGTTGTCTGGTGCCAGGTGAAAGATTTCCCATTGACCGGATCAGGAAAAATTCAAAAGTTCGCTCTGCGTGATCTGTTCGTCGCTGGTGAAATACCAGAACTCTGACTGGCCGCGCGTCGACCGCAAGCCGGCTATGCGGCTTTAGAAAGTCTTCCAACGTCAGATTTGTCCCTCGGCGTTTCAGTCTCAGGATCAGCATCGTCCAATTCAATCTGCGGCGCAGTCTCACCCGTACCTGCGTCGATCCTGGCGATCAGTTCCTCAAGTTCGGTTGCGCGCATGGCAAGAAGACCGGCTGAGCCTGACGCCAAATCCGCCGCCTCGGCATTCTCTTTGATGACCGCATCAAGATCCGTCACAGCGGTGCTGATCTCTGCCGCTCCGGCCTTTTGTGCGCTGGCGCTTGACGTGATCTGGGCGACGAGATCCGCTGTCCGCTCGATATCGGGGACCAGTGCACCGATCTTTTGCCGGGCTTCCTGCGAGACATCCACCGCCTCGGTCGTCAAACCGCCGATATCAATCGCCGCGATCTGGCTTCGCTCTGCCAGTTTACGCACCTCCGATGCGACGATCGCAAAGCAGCGTCCATGTTCGCCTGCGCGCGCCGCCTCCACGGCCGCATTCAGCGCCAGAAGATCCGTTTGGCGCGCGATCTCCTGGATGATCGCCGTCTTATCCGCGATCAAACGCATTGCGTCGACGGCGCGATCAACGACATCGCTGGATGTTGCCGCTGCCTCGGCAGATCGCTGTGCGATATTCTCGGTTTCCATCGCATTTTGTGCCGCCTGTCCGATGTTGGCCTGCATCTCCTTGATCGCTTCGAGCACCTGCAACGCCGAGGACGCCTGCCGTTGCGCGCCCTCGCTGATCTGCGTTGACGTGTCGCTGAGCTCATGACTTTCGCTGGAAACCGCTTGAGAGCTTTCACGCACACTCTTGAGCATCTCGTTCAAGGTCTGCTCAAGGCGATGCATCTGAAGAACATTGTCGCGAAAGACAGCCAAAGCCTCTGCGATCCGGCTGAATTCGTTGTTCCCCTTGCCGCTTACGGCGATCTCCGCCGCCAGATCGCCATTCGCCAATTGATGTGTGGCGTTCGCGAGTTGATCGAGCGGCTGCGCGGTGCCACGCCACACGATCATGAACCCCACACCAACCGTCATGACAAGGATAAATCCGCCCAGCGTGATCGCGAAGAGGCGGGACAGGAAGATCGCCTGTCCCACGTCGTCCCCGGCCAAAGATACTGCACGCAAACTTGCTTCAAGTGTCTCCGTTGAGGCGCGCTCCAGCGCGGTAACGGTCGTCAGGGCCGCATTCAGAACGCCCGGCATCTTCGCCCGTTGGGCGATGTCCAGCCGCCGCAGGGCATAAATGCTTTCCGCACCAGACGTGCGGGGCTCAAGCCTCTTCACGATGCCGGCCAGTTTCTCGGTCCCCTCGGCCGCGCTCAAAAGCAGTCCACGGATGCGCCGCATCATGCGCTTTTCGGACTTGTCCAGAGCGGCGTGATCGGTCATCTGCGCGACCTCCAGCAACGCCGTTACGTGACCCGATATCCGGCGGCTCAGGCGCAGTGCAAATTCCAGCCGTCCAACCTCGGTCTGGATAAGCCTGGCGATGTCAGCACTGTTGCTGTTCGATGTGGTCTTTGCGTTCTCAAGCAGCGCTGCATAACTGGCATCTGCCAGCTCGGCGAGACGCACGTCAAAACGGGCCAATGTCCGCAAGTGCGACACGCCCGACCTTTCGTCCGGACCATACGGTGCGAACGGCCCGATCGCCGATGTCGGCGCTGCCAGAAAATGCAAACCCGCACGAAATTGGTCGATCTCTGCTACTGTGAAGACCGCACTTAAACGTTGAACATCTGCGAGGGCAGCCTCGACCAGCGCTGGAGAGGCAGGTGCGGCATCAGTTATCGCCTTATCTCCGCCGCCGACTGATTGCTTGACCAGACTCAGAAAACGCGTCCGCAGTTCCATTGAGGCACGGAAAAGCGCCAGGTCCATTTCGATGAGCTGTTGCAGCGCAACCCGGGTCTTGCCGACGGTCCTCGCTTCGCCAGCGGTAATCGCGCCCAGTGCGTTCTGCGCGATGAATTGCACCTCGCGCTGAGCCTCTGTGTTAATCTCGAACAACTCGTTTAGCGATGACGAGATTTCGTTCTGGATACTGAACTTAGCGCGTTTTTCGTCGATCAGATGTGTCGCGTCATTGGAGAATCCGGAAGCAATTCGTTCGAACTCCGCGCGGTTTACCTGGGGCAAGAATTCAATCGTTTCAGCCAGTTTTGACTTGCCCGCTATGACCTGCTCCGCCGCGGCATCAATCGCCTCATTATCATCGGCTGCAGATGCGGCCGCGACGCTTTTCATCAGAACGGCCACGACATCCGCCATCCGGCCTGCCCCGGCAATCTCGGGCACGCGTTCATCCGTAACCACCCGAAATTCGCGATCGATAGCTGCATAGCCGACCATCGCAGCGCCGATTGCCGCCATCGACAATACTGCCAGGATACCAAAGCTAAGCCCCAAACGGTGCCCGATACCCATCATCAAAATGAAATTCGGCACTTTCCGCATGAACCCACTCTCCATGACACAAGCAGTGCCAGGAATTACTATCCGTGGGTTGCAAACCGCTTAATAGCCTTAGGCTATCAAGATCGACGGGTCTTATGTCGATGAAATCTGGGTTTGGCTCCGGCGGTAGGATTCGAACCTACGACCTGCGGATTAACAGTCCGATGCTCTACCGCTGAGCTACGCCGGATCAGAACCAACCCAAGAGACGCTGGCGTATATCAACGGCGGTCCGGGGCGTCCAGAGGCATTCTTGGGAAATTCCGCCTACCGTCCGACCAGCGTTCCGCCAAAATCCCGCGTCGCTTCGGCGGCAACCCTCTGCACAGTTTCCGTCAGGCTGCCAAGCCGCTGATCCGTAATCCGCGCAGTAGGTCCAGAGACCGAGATCGAGGCTGCAGCCTCTCCAAACTCGTTCAGGATCGGTGCTGCCACGCAGCGCAGACCAATGGCATTCTCTTCATCGTCAATCGCATAGCCGTTCTTCGGGATACCTTTCAATTCCTTGTCGAGCTTGGCCGGGTCGGTAACCGTCCGCTCCGTCGCCGCTGTCAGTGGAACCGAAAGCACTGCCTGTCGGCGATCTTCCGGCATGTGCGCCAGCAGGACCTTGCCCGACCCGGACGCATGCAACGCGACCTGGCCACCCACCGCGGTAATTGCGCGCATCGCATGGCGGGACTCAATCTGCCCGATGCAAACTGCAACGCCGTCGCGTTCGACGAAAAGGTTTGCGGTCTCAGACGTCATATCGACAAGACGCCGAAGATAGGGGCGCACGAAGGTCATCGTATCGCGATTGCGCGCAAACGCCGAACCGACGAAGAACGCTGCCGACCCGATGTGCCATGGCCCGCCAGATGGCTCTGTCCGCACAAATCTACGCGACTCCAGAGTGGTGAGCAGCCTGTGCACTGTGGATGGCGGTAAATCGGTTTCTTCGACCAGTTCGCTCAGCGACAGTCCGCCCCCGCTGGCGGCAAGAGATTCAAGAATCGATAACGCTCTGATCAGCGATCGGACCTGTCCGGCACCCTGAGGTTGAGGCTTTACCATCTATTTCCCCCAATTTTTCTTATTTTTTTCCGCCCATCAGAAAGGCTAAAAAGCATAATGCTTTCAATAAACAAACGGTACTTTTAGGGAAGATACAGCAACCAAAAGTTGCGATTTGTGCAGTTTTGGGAATGAGGGGGAGGTTTATTAACCTCTCGTTTACCATCGATACGCTACCAAATAGTCACTCTCCGGCGGATGCGGAAGGGATGCGGATCACCCCCCCGTTCTCACACCCATCTCCCCGCGCTGTCAGGGAGCAGCCCCAATACCCTCAGACGGGTATCACCGCCCCAGCTAAAATGGCTGGGGCGGTTCATTTTTTATCCGATTCGCAAACTGAAGGGGTTAACGGGGTCTTAACCGCGAATTAGCCGCGCATCAGATCCGGCAGGAACAGAATGATGTCCGGGAAGATGACCAAAGCTGCAATCGCAATGACGTCTGCGATGAAGAAAATCGCAATTCCTTTGAAGACATCGCTCAACGGAATGTCGGGTCGAACCCCATTGACGACAAAGCAGTTCAGCCCGATCGGGGGCGTGATCAGACACACCTCTGCCATCTTGACGACGATGATTCCGAACCAGATCGATGCCTCGCCGCCGGTCAGTCCAAACGCTGACTCTTCCCGCGTGACATAGTCCCCGCCATTCAGCGCCATGACCGCCGGATAGAATATCGGCAATGTCACCAGCAACATGCCGATGGCATCCATGAACATACCGAGAATGGCGTAGCCCAGCAGGATGCAGAACAGGATGACGTATGGATTGTAGGGCAGATCCACGATCCACTGGCTGAACGCCTGAGGCACTGTCGAATAGTTAAGGAACGTCACAAAGATAAAAATGCCCCAGATCAGCGTGAAGATCATGACGGTCAGGCGCGCCGTCTCCATCAGCGCCTCTTTCAGGCCTTTGAACCGCATGCCCTGAGTAAAGGCGACGATCAGGATAACGAACGCACCCAGCGCCCCGGCCTCGGTGACTGTGGCCTTGCCGGTATAGATCGACCAGATGATGATCCCGGCGACGAAAAAGATCGGTATGATGCCCGGCAGCGCTGTGAGGCGTTCGCTCCAGTTATAGCCTCCGACGGCTGGTCCGGCATCGGGTGCCGCCTTGGCCCAAAGGATGATGATCGCCGCATAGATCAGGGCGGATACAATCCCTGGCAAGAACCCGGCCAGCAACAGCGCACCGACCGATTCCTCGACGATCAACGCGTAGATGACCAGTATCGCTGAAGGCGGAATCAGTGTCGCAAGCGTGCCGCCAGCCGCCACGACGCCTGCGGCGAGCTTTTTGTCATATCCGTTGCGCAGCATCTCGGGGATCGCAACCCGGCTGAACACCGCCGCAGTGGCTGTCGACGCGCCCGAAACGGCGGCAAAACCGGCCTGCGCCATCACCGTTGCCACGGCCAACCCGCCAGGCACCCAACCGATCCATTTGCGGGCCGCGTCGAACAGCTTTGCTGTCATTCCCGCGTGGTAGGCGAGAAAGCCGATCAGAATGAACGGCGGCAGCACCGACAGCGCGTAAAGCGAGGTCTTGGCATATGGGATCGTCCCGGTGGTCGCGGCACCCGGGCCGAAACCGATCATCTCTATCATGCCGACCAGCCCGGCGATGCCGGCGGCAAATGCGATCCGCACCCCCAGCACGGCCAGAATGAAAAGCAACGAAATACATATCACGCCGACCAGCAGAGGCCCGCACGCCGTACCGGGTTCGGTTTCTGTTGCGGCAATCAGGCAGACATCAAAATTATAGCCAATGCCGAAAAGAGCGCCCGGGACGTCCGCACCTTCACCCAGCAGCCACTCCTTCATCGCGGTGCCTCGTCAGAGCCTTCGCTCCCCATGGCCTCGCGGATTTCCTCCTGCGCCTGTTCGGCGATATCCTTGGCGACGATTACTCCCACTGGCTCGAGGGTGGGATCGATGCTCAACCGCAGCGCCCCCAGAAACTGCACGACAAGCCGCAGCGCCAGAAGGGCGAAGGCCAGCGGCACCAGCAGTTTCGACGGCCAGGTGTCAATCTCTGCATCCGTTGTCGAGTCGCCCAGCGTGAAAGCATCGAAGAAGAAGTTGTACGCAAAATAGGCCAGCATCACCGCGACCAGAAACGTGACAAGCGCCACGAAAGTCTCCACGCTCCACAGCACCCGGCCCTTCAGGGTTCCGATAAGAATGTCCATCCGGATATGCGTGCCGACGCGCATGCAATAGGCAATTCCGATGATCGCCAGGATCGGCATGGCCAACTCGATCATGTCGATGTAACCGAACATGGGGGAGTTGATCAGCCCGATGCACAACTCGTCGTCCCAGAAGGCGCACAGATCGCGCATGCCGATCACAATCTGATAGACCCCGATCAGCACCAGGAACATGGTCGCCGCCGCTGCAATCAGGTTCAGTGCGTCTTCAGGCCAACGCAGGACGCGGTCGAAGTGCCATACAAGACGACCAAACCCGTCATCAGGCGGCACGGCAAGCGCGGTATCGTTGTTATCGGACAAGGGTGATCGGGAATGAGTGGTCAGGCAGGGGCCGGGCGCAAACCCGGCCCCCTTGGCCTTAGTTGGTGTACTTCGCCTCGGCTTCCGTCAGCAGCTCCATCATGCGGTCGAACAGCGCCTGGCTGTCAAACTTGTCCGCATTGTCGGCGATCCACTTGTCCCAGATTGGCTTGCCCGCGACTTCCTTGAAGCGGGCGATCTCCTCGTCCGAGTACATCACCTTTTCCATGGCATCTTCAAAGGCCGGCAAGTTCTTCGCGTCAGCCGCCATGTAGGCATCGATCGTTGCCTGCGTAGACTCTTCCTTCAGGCTCTCCAGCAGATCCTTGTACTGCTGCGGCAGCGCGTCGTGGGCCTTTTTGTTAAAGACGATCGGGCACTCGGAGGTGCCGGGCTGCAGGTTCCCAGTGTACCACTCGGATAGCTCGTTGATCTTGTAGGCCGCGTGCGCATAGCTGAACGGGAAGCTGACAGCGTCAACCGCGCCGCGCTGCATCAAGGTGTAGGTCTCGGACGCTGGAACGGTCTGGCGCGTGGCGCCAAGCAACTCCATGGCCTGACCGACACCGCCGCCTGCGCGGACGCGCATGCCCGACCAGTCTTCGATGGTTTTCGGCGGCTTGCCCCGGCCCAGGAACTCGTACTGCGGAAGCAGGGTCGAGCCGTAGGCAACGGCGTTCCACCGCTCCATGTCGGCGATCATCGCCGGTTCCTGCATCAGGTTGTTACGCACATGCGCCGATACGCGGAAGTCGCCCAGAGGAATGAACGGCAGCGTGAAGATCATGAAGGTCGGGTTCTTGTCCGGGCTGTAGAAGTTGCAGAACATCGCGCCTTCAAAGGCGTTGTTCTTCAGCCCGTCCAGATTCTCCCGGCTTTTGGCCAACTGGCCGCCGTAGAAAATCTGGATGTTGAACTTGCCACCGGTCTCTTCCTTCACCCGCTCGGACAGCTTTTCTATGCCGGCCGTAAAGGCACGCGGCTTGCCCCAGGTGGAAAATTTCCAGAAGACGGACGGGCCGTCGACATTTGCAGCCGCCGCCCCGGAAACCATACCGCCGGTGGAAAGTGCCAGCGCCGCGGCACCCAAAATCGTTTTCGCAAACAGGTTCATCGTTCACTCCCTGATGAAGGCAGGCGCGTGGCCCGCGAAGATCTGTCCCCGCTTTTGCATCGGGGTCTCGGGGCAAGGCTTAACACGCCCATCGGTTCTTGCAAGATCGCGCCGGGTGAGGGATGGGTAGGCACGATAATTTTTTCGACAAAGAGGAACGCCGCCATGCCCCGATTCAACCGTTTGCTGATCACAGGGGCCGCCGGAAACCTTGGCCGCGAACTTCGCGCGGGTCTGGCTCCGCTGGCGCAAACTCTGCGCCTGTCAGACCGCGAAGAGATGGCGCCCGCTGGCCCCAATGAAGAGGTAATGCAGGCCGAGCTTGGCGATTTCGACTCGATGATGAAAATCGTCGAAGGCTGCGATGTCGTCGTTCATTTCGGCGCAGCTCCGGTCGAGCGGCCATGGGACGAAATTCTCGAGAGCTCCATCAAGGGTGGCTACAATGTCTATGAGGCGGCACGCCGTCACGGCGTGAAGCGGATCGTTTATGCGTCGTCGATCCACGCGGTCGGATATGTCAAACGCGAGGATGGGGCGGACACCGATACGCCGCACTGCCCGGATTCACTTTACGGCGTCTCCAAGTGCTTCGTCGAAGACCTCGCCTACCTCTACTATCAGAAAGTCGGTATCGAGAGCGCTCTGTTGCGGATCAACTCCTGCTTTCCCGAACCGGCGGATCGGCGGCACCTTTCGACCTGGATGAGCTTTCGCGATCTGGTCCAACTGGTCACCCGCTGCCTGACGGCAGAACGGGTCGGGCATACCGTCCTTTATGGCATCTCGGACAATCAGGAACGCTTCTTCTCCAACGAGAAGTCGCGCCATATCGGCTACCTGCCCCAGGACAGCGCCGAACCCTACCGCGAGAAGGTCGAAGCCAAGACCCAGCCCGGCGACCCGCATGCACCCGAGATCAAGTATGCCGGCGGCGTCTTCTGCATCTATGGGCACCCGGACGACAAGGTCGAGAATCTTCTGCCATGAAGGCGCTGGCACTGGCGGTTGTGTGCTCGTTGCTGGCGGCGGCCGCCCACGGCCAGTCACGTTCGCTGGTCACCGACGAAGTCGATCAATTCGTCCTCGCCCATTTCGACAAGATCCAGCCACGATCCATTCGCGAGAACCGCGAATACTGCGGGCTCGTCGGCTTCGACGCGAACGACCGTCTGGCCATCACACCGGCCCGGCCCGGCACCGTCGACAGTTGCGACCCGGGCGACGACCCGCCGGGGTGGGAGGTCATCGCCAGCTATCATACCCATGGCGGTTTCCTCGAGTACGCCGACTCCGAAGTGCCCTCGGTGGATGATCTGCTTGGAGATTTCGAGGAAGGCATTGACGGCTATGTCGCCACCCCCGGCGGCCGCGTCTGGCTGAATCTCTTGGAGGAGCGCCTCACGTTTCAACTCTGCGGTCGGAACTGCGTCGTTGCCGACCCGAAGGCTCGGCCCTGGAAGGCGTTTGCGCCAATGATCGAGTACACGCTGCCTGCGCTGAGAGAGAGGGAAAAGACGGATCCCGGGGTGTGCTAAGCAGCCCGAGGTCAAAGTGTCAGCACCTACATCCGCTTCGCAACTTCCTCCAGCATCACCTCTGACGCCCCGCCGCCAATCGCCTGAACGCGCGCGTCTCGATAAAGGCGTTCGATCTCCATGCCGTGCATGTACCCTGATCCGCCG
>JBCCMP010000138.1:0-11339 GCA_039026295.1 Pseudomonadota bacterium
GAGCGTTGACCCGTTGAGCGACGATCCATCTATCGTCGCCCTGGAACCGTCGAGACGACTGTCCCAGGGCCATTTCCAAATCACCAGTTTCCACCGCAAAGAACTGTCGCTGATCCTTGTTGTCTACGGCCGGATGCTTACGACCGGAATGGCTCGGGATTATGCTATAGACCATCTCAAGGATCGGGCGGTGTTCTCCATTTTTCGCCGCACGTCCGAGGTCCCGATCTACCGGGTTGAGAAACGGCCGAAGGACGCCAACAGGCAAGGCGCATGGTCTGTGATAAGTCCGGCAGGGGGGACCCTGAAACGCGGAAGAGATCTCGCGCAGGTTCTGCGTGTATTTGATCGCAAGCTGATCCGTGCGGTAGATCAGTAGCACGACGTCCCTGCTCGCAGAAAACGAGTTGGCGAAAAACTCAATTTAAACTGCAACTTATGAATTATTCTAAAACTGAAATTAGCTTTTTAGGGTTCGCCGTGTCGCCGTCGATCGGGCAAAAATTATTGCGCTGGGATCGGCGTCCAGACTTCTTGTGAAGCCTTCCCGTCGCCCTCGCGGGCAACATAGCCCTCGAAGGTATCGTTGCGCTGCAGAAACAGGGTTGCGTTGCCTATGCGGCCCTGATCTGAAAACCCTATCGAAAGCATGAGATCAGAGCTGTGTGCAGGTCCGACGGTAAGGCTGCCTTCTGAAAAGGCCCCGCCTATCGCGATACCCTGGATTTCGCGGCCATTGCGCAGCCAGATGACGCGGTAAATCTCGTCAACCCGGGTGACAGAGACAGTGCCAGAGTATCGCTGCCCATCGGCCGAAGTGCCTTGAACACTGTAGGCCCCTGACGGGTCAGCCGCTGCAGAAAACGGAATGCAAGCCATGCAGATCAGTGCGACGGCCGCTGTCCGCCAGGCTTTCAGGATCGCTTTTGGGTGTCTCGTTTCTGACATGATGTGGCAATAGTCGCGCAAAGTTCGGGCCGGGACAAGGCAGAAGCCAGGATGTGCTCTGAAACAGGCGCTTTGCTCAGGCGCGTTTGCGTCGGCGCTTGGCCGCGTTGGCGCGGCGCTTGCCTGAGATTTTACCGCGCCTGGCACCGCCCGTCTTTCGAGTTCGCGGCGCAGAAATCCGGGCACCTTCGGCAGAAAGGATCTTGAGGATCAGCCCGCCGGTAACCGGTGACGCCTCGACCAGACGGGCTTCAACTGACATTCCGGCATGGAAGACCTTGCCCGACCTCTCTCCTACCAGAATTTTCCGTTCGCGGTCGTGCACGAAGTAGTCTGATCCCAGCGTGGAGATAGGGACCAAACCATCTGCGCCTGTCTCCTCCAAGCGCACGAAGAGCCCGGCCCCGGAGACCCCCGAGATCCGTCCGGTAAAACGCCCGCCAACCCGGTCCGACAGGAACGCAGCGACATACCGGTCGATGGTGTCACGCTCCGCCTCCATCGAAACCCGCTCTGTCTTCGAGATGTGCTCTGCGATGTCCGGCAAAGCCGCAGCGGCAGTGGACGGCAATCCGCCCGGCCCAAGATCCAGCGCTGAAATCAGTGCTCTGTGCACCAAAAGATCAGCATAACGCCGGATCGGCGACGTAAAGTGCGCGTACCGCGGCAGGTGCAGACCAAAGTGCCCAAGATTTTGCGGTGCGTAGTACGCCTGCATCTGCGCGCGAAGCACTGACATCGCAACGACGTCCGCGTCATCGGTTCCATGGGCTGCCCGGAGCATCTTGTTAAGGTGCTTTGTCATCAGCACCTGACCTTTCGCTAGCTTGATGTCCATGTCCTCAAGCGATCTGCGCAGATTTTCAAGCCGCTCCTTCGAAGGCTCCTCATGCACGCGGTAGATGACCGGTGACTTTGCAGTCTCCAGCGTTTCTGCCGCGGCGACATTGGCCAGGATCATGAATTCCTCGACCAATCTGTGAGCGTCGAGACGATCCTTGAAGTAAATCCGGTCAACCGCGCCATCCTCTGATAGCTCTACCCTGCGTTCGGGCAGATCCAGATCAAGCGGCTGCCGACGATCGCGCGCTTTCGCCGCCGCTTTGTAAGATGCATAAAGCGGGCGCAGAATTTCCGCCGTCACTTGCAGCCCGATCGAACTCTCACCCCCATCGATCGCAGTCTGAACCTCTTCATAAGACAGCGAGGCCGCCGACCGCATCAGTCCCCGGACAAACTGATGGTTTCTCTTTTCTCCGTCTGCGGCCAACACCATTCGAACGGCCATGCAGGGACGATCGACCCCTTCGTGCAGCGAGCAAAGGTCCGCGCTGAGCGCATCCGGCAACATCGGCGCCACCCGGTCAGGGAAGTAGGTCGAGTTGCCCCGCGTCCGTGCAGCAGCATCAAGCGGGGTGCCGGGGCGGACGTAGTGCGCAACGTCTGCGATTGCGACCCAGACAACGTGACCACCCGGATTGGCCGGGTCGTCATCCGGCATCGCGCAGATTGCGTCGTCATGATCTCGCGCATCGGCTGGATCGATGGTGATCAACGGCAAGCTCCGAAGATCCTGACGCCTTTTGCCTAGGCCGACGGGCCTGGCTGCTTCTGCGTCCTGCACTGCGTCCTCGGGGAAACCAAGCTCGATCCGATGACGAACCATTGCAATGAGCGATACCTGTTTTGGTGCCATCGGATCGCCATGGCGCTCGACAATCTGTGCCTTGGGCAAGCTGCGCTTGGTCGTCGGCAGGATTTCCGCTTCGACCAATTCTCCATCTTCGGCGCCGCGCGTCAGTTCTTGCGCAATGCTCCACTCTCGGCCCGACCTTTTGTCGACAGGGGTGATCCTGCCGCCGCGACTTCCCTGATGGAAGATCCCAATAACTCGACTTGGCGTTTCGGCCACGCGCGCAATTAGCCTGGCCTGATAAGAGTGATCCTCGTCAAAAACAGGCTTTAGTTTGCACAACACCTTTGCTCCGCGCCCGATCGCCGGATCAGATTTGCGCAGGACGACCATGATGCGTGGCGCGGGTTCTTCTTCGTCCCACGTGGAAGGTTCTGCGAAAAGATCGCCGTCTGCGTCCGGGCCGATGATCCGCAGCATTGCCACTGCAGGCAGCTGGCCCGCTTGGCGGATTTTTCGGTTTCGGATCACGATTTCATCCTGATCCTGAAGGTCACGCAGCATTTCCTTCAGATCGACCCTCGCATTTCCTTTGATGCCAAAAGCCTTGGCAATCTCGCGCTTGCCCGTATCCGGGTTCGCGCGAATCCAGTCGATCAAATCAGTTTTGTTTGGCAGGTCTGTCATGGCGCGGCTGTTTCCACGCAAGCCTCTGCGGGTCAACCGATAATCTGGCACCGCGCGCTGCGACGTCCATTCGCGCAACACCGCGGCCAGGCGTTAGGCTTCCTTTTTGGCTTTTGATTTCTTCTTGGCAGTGGACTTCGCCTTGCCTTTGGTGCCCGCTTTCGATTTGCCCTTGGTTGCAGCCTTGGCCGCAACCAGTTCAAGCGCCTCCTCCAGTGTGATCGCCTCGGGATCCTTTTCCTTCGGGAGGGTGGCGTTGATTTTCTCCCACTTCACATAAGGGCCGTATCGGCCGCTCATGACATTCACCGCACCGCCATCCGGATGCTCGCCGAGCTCTTTCAACGGTTTCGCTGCTGCCCCTCGGCCGCCACGGGCCGCCTTCCGGGCGATCAGATCCATCGCGCGGTTCATGCCGATCGTCAGGACATCGTCGCCGGCCTCAAGGCTGGCATAGGTCTTGCCGTGTTTGACAAAGGGCCCGTAGCGTCCGATCCCGGCTTCGATCAGCTCGCCGTCTTCCGGGTGTGGGCCGACCTCTCTGGGCAGTGCCAGCAACCCCAGTGCCAGCTCCAGGTCGATGTCGCTCGGATGCTTACCCTTTGGCAGCGACGATCGTTTCGGTTTTTCGCCCGATCCCTCCTGAACATCACCCAGTTGGACATAGGCGCCGAACCGGCCGGTTCTGACTGAAACCGCTACACCGTTTTTGTCGTGACCGAGGAGTTTGCCATCACCGCTGAAATCGCCTTCTTCGCTGTCAGCATTGAGCGATCTTGTATACCGACATTCGGGATAGTTTGCGCAGCCGATGAAAGCACTGCCAGACCGGGCGGTCTTTAAGGAAAGCCGTCCATCGTTACACTTCGGACAGCCTCTGGGATCGGTTCCATCACCTTTGTCCGGGAAAATGTGGGGTGAGAGAACGTCATTGATCTTGTCCAGCACCTCGGTGATGCGCAGCTCCGCCGTCTCTCCGATCGCCGCATGGAAATCTTTCCAGAAATTCGTCAGAACCTCTTGCCAGTCGACGCGCCCTCCAGAGATATCGTCCAGTTCTTCTTCCAGGCCCGCCGTAAAATCGTAAGCGACATAGCGTGGAAAGTAGTTTTCCAGGAAAATCGTAACCAGTCGGCCCTTGTCCTCCGGAACCAATCGACCCTTTGCCTTGACGACATACTCGCGGTCCTGAACCGTCGAGATGATTGAGGCATAGGTTGACGGACGCCCGATCCCCAATTCCTCCATCCGTTTGACCAGAGAAGCTTCCGAATATCGCGGCGGCGGCTGGGTAAAGTGTTGCTCCGGCAAAAGCTTTTGCTGGCTCAGTGATGCCTTTTCCGGGATCTCCGGCAGGCGTCTGTCGTCATCATCGATCACGCCCGAGGTTTCGTCCCGGCTTTCCTCATAAACCTTCAGGAAGCCGTCAAAGGTAACGATTTGCCCAGTTGCGCGAAGACCAGTCTGGCCCGTTGGCTCGCCAATCTCTACCGTGGTTCGGCGAAATCGCGCTGCCTCCATCTGGCTGGCGACGGCCCGCTTCCAGATAAGCTCGTAGAGCCGTTTCTTTTCAGGATCGAGCGAAAGGTCGTCCGGTGCCGCCGACATCCGCGTCGGCCTGATGCATTCATGCGCTTCCTGTGCGTTCTTGGCCTTGTTCTTGTAGATACGTGGGCTCGCGGGCAGGTAACTTTCACCATAACGCGACTCGATGGTGTTGCGGGCATCGGTGACGGCCTCGGGCGCCATGTCAATACCGTCGGTGCGCATGTAGGTAATGTGACCGGCCTCATAGAGCCCCTGCGCGGCGCGCATCGTGTCACGCGGACCCATAGACAGCTTCCGGCTTGCCTCTTGTTGCAAGGTCGAGGTCATGAAAGGCGGTGCAGGATTGCGGGATTGAGGCTTCGCCTCAACCGAAGAGACCGAGAGCTGCGAGCCCGCGATGGCATCGACGGCCGCTTTCGCAGCGGCCTCGTCTGACAGATCATATCGGTCCAGTTTCTTCCCGTTCAGGACAGTCAGCCGCGCCTCGAATGTGTCACCGGCCGGGGTCGTCAGCATGGCCTTTACGGACCAATACTCACGCGGCTTGAATGCCTCGATCTCCATTTCGCGCTCGACGATCAACCGAAGTGCGACGGACTGTACCCGCCCCGCAGACCGCGAACCGGGAAGCTTCCGCCAGAGGACCGGAGAAAGAGTGAAGCCGACAAGATAATCCAGCGCGCGGCGGGCCAGATAGGCCTCCACCAGCTCCATGTCGATGTCGCGCGGTTCCGCCATCGCCTTTGTGACCGCGGATTTCGTGATCGCATTAAAGACGACGCGCTTGACGCCGGTGTCCTTTTTGATCACGCGGCGGCCCTTTAGGGCTTCTAGGATGTGCCACGATATCGCCTCCCCCTCACGGTCGGGGTCGGTGGCCAGAATCAAGTCGGGATCGTCTTTCAACGCGGTGGCAATCGCACGGATATGACCCTGCGATTTCGTATCCACCTCCCACTTCATGGCGAAACCGTCGTCAGGATCGACCGAGCCCTGTTTCGCGGGAAGATCGCGGATATGGCCGTAAGACGCGAGAACAGTAAAATCGCCCCCCAGATAGTTATTTATCGTCTTCGCCTTGGCTGGGGATTCGACGACAACAACTGCCATGTGGTGCTCCGGACTCAGCGCCATATCTGCCGCAGTTTTAGGCCTGTGCAGAGGCGCAGGATACAAGATCGGCGGCAATAGTGCAGAAGGTTCGGCTGCGCAACCCGCGTCGATCGGAAAAATGGGTCACGACCCCGACTGTGTCAACGCCAGCAATATGTCACAGGAGCGCGATCGATCAGAAACGCTCAAGTCGGTAGTTCGAGATTTGCTGGCAGAGGCGTGAAGCTTGATCAGTCTTGCAGGCGGACGATCATTCCGCCCGGGCGCAACTCGATCTTGCCTGCAAGATCCAATTCCAGGATCGCGAGGGAAAGGTCCGATGGGGCGGTGCCGCATTGGCGTGCAATTTCGTCGACTTCCACCGGGTGCGGACCGAGAAGCGACATGATCTGATCGGACAGGACCTCGTCCCCAATGCCTCCTTCCTCGTCAAAGTCTGATAGCGCCTCGTAGTCGTCGCGCATGACGTCGTCGCCGAACATGTCGGTATCGAAGTCAAACTCGCCGCCTTCTTCAGCCAGGGCCAAGGTACGCGGCGCCGCCAGCGCCTCTTCCACATCGCCGGCATGTCGTATAAGTGCCGCGCCTTCGCGTATCAGTGCATTGCATCCCGCGCAGCGTGCATCCTCGGGTGCACCCGGACAGGCCATCGCCTCTCGGCCTTGCTCCAAAGCAAAGCGGGCGGTGATCAGGCTGCCAGACCGTGCCGCGGCCTCGATCAGCACGACCCCGCGCGCGAGGCCCGAGATGATCCTGTTGCGTCGTGGGAAGTGCCGGGCAATTGGCGCAACACCAAACGGCACTTCAGAAACCAGAACGCCTTCCTCGGAAATCCGATGGGCCAGATCGATATTTTCTGGCGGATAGGGCTGGTCCAGCCCGCCCGCAAGCACGGCGATCGTACCGGCGCCAAGACTGGTTTCATGCGCCGCAGCATCGATGCCCCGTGCAAGCCCCGAGACGATGACGTAACCGTTTGATCCCAGCTCGCGGGCGAGGCGTCGCGCAGTCCGCTGGCCAAGCGCCGAGGCGTTTCGTGCGCCTACGATTGCGACGGAAGGTCGGTCGAACAGTGAAACGTCACCCTTCACCCACAGAGCAGGTGGTGACGGTTCAACATTCGCGAGCAACGCTGGATAGTCAGGGTCCCCATGCAAGAGGAGTTCTGCGCCCATTTTCTGCCCCGCCTCGATTTCCTGTTCGATGGCGGATGCATCGCACGCGACATAGTCGGACTTTCCGCCACGCGCGGCCAACGCCGGCAGCGCTTCGATCGCGGCGCGCGCTGTACCATAGCGGCGCAGCAACTGTGCGTAGCTGCGCGGGCCCACATTTTGACTGCGGGCAAGCTGAAGGCGTGCGAAGCGTTCCGCAGGCGCCAGCGGGCCGTTTCTGCCTGAACGTTCACTCGGCCGCCTGACCGAGCTTTGCAGTGGCTGAAGTATCTCTTGAGCAACGGACATCGGCACACTCCTTTGGTGCGGCGATGTAGAGGCGGTTTTGGTTAAACCCGGGTTAAGTCAGTTCTTTAGCGTTTGCCGATCCGCGGCTCCTTCCCCCGAAGCAGCCGGCCGATATTGGCGGCATGACGGATCCATACCCAAAGCGCGATGAAAGCCGTGGACAGCACCGCCTCGGGGTGTCCCATTGCCCACATCCAAAGCGGGGCTGAAACGGCAGCGACCAGTGCGCCGACAGAGGATATGCGGCTGAGCGCCGCACCGACCAGCCAGGATGCGCATGTCAGCAATCCGACCGGCCACGCAAGGGCAATCACCACCCCAAGAAAGGTCGCCACCCCTTTGCCACCCCGAAACCGAAGCCAGACGGGCAGGCAATGCCCAAGCACTGCGCCTATCCCTGCAGCCTGTGCGGCCAGATCTCCCCAATTCAGAAACGCCAGGACAGCCGCCGCACCCTTGGCGCCATCCAGTAACAGTGTCAGCGCGGCGGCAGCCTTATTCCCCGTACGAAGAACGTTGGTCGCGCCAATGTTCCCCGAACCGATCTTTCGCAAATCACCAAGGTTCATAAGGCGCGCCAGCAAGACACCGACCGGCACCGAGCCAATCAGGTAACCGAAAGCCAGTGCCGTCAGCAGCCAGGGCAGCGCGCGTTCGAAACCCATGATGGTGTGCAGCATCAGGTGGCCTCGTAGACCCGTTCGCCGCCGACCCAGGTTCCCAGGACCCGTCCGTACATCGAAGTACGGTCAAAAGGCGTGTTCTTGGACCGCGAATTCAGTGTCTCGCGGTCAAGAACAAATGATCGATCAGGATCAAAAAGAACCATATCGGCAGGCGCGCCTTTCGACAGTCGTCCCCCGCGAAGGCCGAACAACTCGGCGGGCGCGAGTGCGGCGCGCTTGAAAAGGGTCACAAGATCAAGGCTTCCATCACGAACAAGGCGAAGCATGGCTGGCAAAAAGGTCTCAAGACCGACCGCGCCCGTTGCAGCCCCTTCGAAGGGCAGCCGCTTTGCCTCTTCATCCTGGGGCAGGTGGTTTGAGACGATGACATCGATCAGTCCCTCGGCCACCGCGCCGACAACCGCTGTCCTGTCAGCCTCGGACCGCAAGGGCGGCGTCATCTTAAAATATGTCCTGTAGTCGGCGATATCGAACTCGTTCAGCGTAAGATGGTGAATCGAGACTCCCGCTGTCACCTGTAGGCCCGCCGTCTTGGCGCGCCGCAATGGCTCCAGCGCCGCAGCCGTGGTGATCTGGTCGGCGTGGTACCGCGCGCCAGTGCTTTCGACGAGGGCCAGATCCCGCTCCAACAACATGCGCTCTGCAATGGCAGGTACGGCGGGCAGGCCGAGGCGCGAGGCATAGACGCCGGATGTCGCACACGCGCCATGGCTCAATGATGGCTCTTGCGGGTGGTGCACAATTAGCGCGCCACTCGCCTTGGAATAGGTCATCGCCGCACGCATAAGCTTGGCATCCGACAGGGCATTATCGGCATCCGTTAATGCGACGGCACCGGCATCGAGGAGAAAGCGCTGCTCCGTCATCTCCCTGCCTGCCAATCCGCGGGTCAGTGCGGCCATTGTCGCGACATTCACCTTCGATACGTCGCGCGCCCGGCCCAGGGCGAATGAAACCACGGCCGGGTCGTCCATTGCAGGATCAGTATCGGGCTGCGCGATAATCGTTGTTATGCCGCCGGCCGCTGCAGCATTTCCCGCAGACTGAAAACTTTCGCGGTGCAGAGCTCCCGGCTCTCCCACGAACACGCGGGCATCAATGATACCGGGTGCAAGTGGAAGTCCTCCGCAGTCGATGACCTCTGTATCAGAAGGAGCTTCAATGGGGCCGTGATGAACGTCATCGATCACGCTGCCTGCCAATCGTACGGCGCCGGGACCATCGTAACCCGCCTGTGGGTCGATTAAACGGGCATTGGTCAGATACTGGCTCACGTTTCAGCATCCTCAGGCGCCATGTCCTCGATCCAGTCCGCCGCGTTCAGACCCCTGATCCGATCGGCAAAGACCGTGTGTAAACTTTCAAGCTTCTCGATCAGCCATTCGAACTGCTGTGGCCAGTCCCCGCGGCGCCTCGGGTCATGGCTTGGATGGATCAGGCTGATTTTGGCCCCCTTGCGCCCCGGCAGGCGCTGCCAGACAAGGCCCGGAATCGCGGCATCGATCTCCTGCCGATCGACGTGCAAGAGATCGAAATGCAGCTTTGCCTGGGGCCCGCTGCAGAACACCTCTGCAACGATGCGCGGATCGGATGCGGTAATCGCATTCGCAAACAGCTGAAAATGCGTGCGGCCAATGCTCATCTGATACCAGTTCTGTGGATGGGGTTTGGTTGCGCGGACACGCCCTTTGGCGGCGCTCAGCGCATTCGAAAGCCCTGTCCAGTATTCCAATCCGAAAGCCTGCGCTTCGGTCAGCGAATCTGGGTCCACCTGCTGCGTCGTCCGCGAGATCGTTCGCGACCAGTCATTCGGCTTGCTTATGATATTGAACTTCGGCGCGGCGCTGCTTTCGCCAATGCGCCATACCTCTATCTCCAGCCCGAAGAACCTCAAGTTCTCGTTCGTGCTTTCGTTCAACCAGTCCAAAGCCGCACGGTGTTCATCGGTAAAACGGGCTGCGATCCAGACGATGGTGACAGAATGAAGTCCGGCCGCATAAGTCAGCAACTGACCAAGATGCGTGTGATCTGTCCTCTCGAGCTGATTCTCGATCAGAACCTGCGTGCCGTCCGCCGTGTCGCGGCACAGTATATCCGCGCGAAAAGGCCCGACGCTTTGTTCCTGACCTTCCAGTTCCAGATCTATCTGCAACGCATCGGACAGGACCAGAAGATTGTCTTCGCTCGCCAGCCAGGGCGTGAAGTCGCCGGCCTCGGTTTGCCAGATCTCGCGCAAATCCACTTTTTCCAGCCGGCCCAGGGTCATGCAGCAGCCTTCAGGTTTCGCGCCAGCAGATCCATGCAGGCCATCCGCACGGCAACGCCCATCTCGACCTGATCCCGTATGACCGAGCGCTGCACGTCATCTGCGACATCCGCGTCAATCTCGACCCCGCGGTTCATGGGGCCGGGATGCATCACGATGGCGTCCTCCTTTGCCAGCCCCAGCTTCTCCCGCGTTAGGCCGTAAAGGTGGTAGTATTCGCGAACGGACGGCACCGCCGCACCGGACAGGCGTTCGTTCTGGATGCGCAGCATCATCACGACGTCGCAGCCCTTCAGGCCCTCTTCCATGTTGGTAAAGACCTCGACGCCAAAGTCCTCTATGCCGCTTGGCAGCAGGGTAGGTGGGGCGATCACGCGCACACGGTTCTGCATCTTCTTCAGGCAGAGGATGTTCGACCGAGCGACCCGTGAATTTGCAATGTCGCCGCAGATCGCAACGGTCAGGTCTGTCAGACGACCTTTGGTGCGCCGAATGGTCAGGGCATCCAGCAGCCCCTGCGTCGGATGCTCGTGGCGTCCGTCTCCGGCATTCAGAACGGCACAATTGACCTTTTGTGACAACAGGTCGACTGCCCCGGACAGCGCGTGGCGAACCACCAGCAGATCGGGGCGCATCGCATTTAGGGTGACTGCCGTGTCGATCAGTGTCTCGCCCTTGTTCATGGAACTCGCCTGCACCGCCATGTTCATCACGTCAGCGCCCAGCCGCTTTCCGGCCAGCTCGAACGAGGCCATCGTGCGGGTGGAATTCTCGAAGAACAGATTGATCTGAGTCAGACCCTGCAGCACATCCGCGTGCTTTTCCTGGCTAAGGTTCAGTTCGACATAGCGGTCGGAACGGTCCAGGATTTGCGTAATGTCGCTGGCGGATAGGGTTTCGATTCCCAGAAGATGGCGATGCTCGAACACTTGCGTCCCCGTATTTGCAGGGCTTCTATGCGGAGAGATCGAGTGGAGCAAGGGGGCGGGCCACAC
>JBCCMP010000139.1:0-11293 GCA_039026295.1 Pseudomonadota bacterium
CGGGTGGCCATGGGCGTCTGCTGGGGTACGGTGGTGGCCGCCGAACTGGTCGCGGCCTCGGAAGGCACCGGCATGATGATCATGGATGCCTCGCGTTTCTCACTGATGGATATCGTGATCATCGGGATCGTTATGATCGGGATCATCGGCGCGTGCATCGAACTGCTGGTGCGCGCCGCCGAGCGCTGGCTGGTTCCGTGGAAAGGCCGCGGCTGATCAGAACGGATGCAGCGGAGGCCCGCTGACGCGGGCCACTGTCAAACCCCCATCATGCCGCTGGCGCGGCCTGATGGGGCTCATTGGTTCTTAACCTACGATATGGCTCCGAACCTGTAACGGCTCCGTCACTCAGACCGTGTCGTAGATCGGGAAACGGGCGCAAAGGGCTTTGACCTTTTCCTTCACGGCCTCTTCAACCGCGCCGTTGCCCTCTTCGCCATTCGCGGAAAGGCCGTCGATCACCTCGGTGATCAGGGCACCGACCTGGTGGAACTCTGCCGTGCCGAAGCCGCGCGTGGTCGCCGCTGGCGAGCCAAGGCGGATACCAGAGGTGACCATGGCCTTCTCGGGATCGAACGGGATACCGTTCTTGTTGCAGGTGATGTGTGCCCGGCCGAGCGCCTTTTCAGCAGCAGCACCGGTTACGCCTTTGGGACGCAGATCGACGAGCATGACATGCGTGTCTGTTCCGCCGGTGACGATGTCGAGGCCCCCGTCAATCAGGCTGGCGGCAAGCGAGCGGGCATTGTCCACGACCTGGGCAGAGTAGGCGCGGAATTCTGGACGCAAGGCTTCGCCGAAGGCGACCGCTTTAGCAGCGATGACATGCATCAACGGTCCGCCCTGCAACGCAGGGAAGACGGCCGAGTTGAATTTCTTGGCCAGCGCCTCGTCATTCGTCAGGATCATCCCGCCGCGCGGGCCGCGCAGCGTCTTGTGCGTCGTGGTCGTGGCGACATCCGCGTGGTCCAGCGGATTGGGATGCGCGCCGCCGGCCACCAGACCTGCAAAGTGAGCCATGTCGACGTGGAACCAGGCACCCACGCTGTTCGCAATCTCGCGGAACTTTGCGAAGTCGATCTGGCGCGGGATCGCCGAGCCACCGGCGATGATCAACTGCGGCTTGTGCTCTTCGGCCAGAGCTGCGACCTGATCGTAGTCGATCAGGTTCGTGTCACGGGTCACGCCGTACTGGACCGCATTGAACCATTTGCCGGACTGATTGACCTTGGCGCCGTGCGTGAGGTGCCCGCCAGAGGCGAGGTCCATCCCAAGAATGGTGTCGCCGGGCTTCAACAGCGCCATGTTCACGGCCTGGTTGGCCTGCGCGCCGGAATGTGGCTGGACGTTTGCAAAGTTGCAATTGAACAGCTGGCAGGCGCGCTTGATGGCCAGATCTTCAGCCACATCGACGTATTGGCAGCCACCGTAGTAGCGCCGGGCCGGATAGCCTTCGGCATACTTGTTGGTCATCACCGAGCCTTGGGCCTGCATGACGGCGCGGGACACGATGTTCTCGGATGCGATCAGTTCGATCTCGTCCTGCTGGCGGGTCAACTCGCTGCTGATCGAGCCGAAGAGTTCCGGGTCACGGCTTGCAAGCTCTTCGCTGAAGAAACCGCCGTCTCTGGTCACTGCATCCATGGTCCCGTCCTTTCCCTGTTATCTACGGACGCGGTTGTCCCCGTGCGTCCGATTGGCAGTTGGTCCAAGTCTGGAGAAGTAGTGCGGATACAGGAGGCGACCAGCCGGGTCCAGCCCCGCCGGATCGGCAGGTGAAGGTGTCGCAGCGGAACGAACTTGCTGGCATCGGCGGGGCGGTGCGCCTTTGCCGGTGCAGAATCGGTCGGCTATTCTGCCCTTGGAAGCGCCAGGTCTGCTTCTGTCGCGGCGCTTTCAAGGCAGGGTTCGGCCACAAGGTTGCCCTGCAGCAGATCCACACCGCAGTCTGAAAGAGCCGCCGCTTCCGTTTCTGTCTCGACGGATGCGCCGATCACTTCTGCCCCCAGATCAAGGGCCATACCGACCACGGATGCCACAATGGCGCGGCGGCGGTTATCGCCGCCAAGCCCGCGCACCAGGGACGGATCCAGTTTCAAGAAGCTTGGCCGCAGGGCGGCCAGACGGCTGAGACCGCCCATTCCGGCCCCGAACCCGTCGATGGCCGACTTCATCCCCATGCGTCTGCTGTTCCGGCAGATCCGCTTGAGGTGAGCGATCCCGGCCTGCGTCGACGCTTCGTTGATCTCCAGCACGATGTGTTCGGGCGCGATGTCCAGATCATCAGCCAGCCAAGCCAGCGTTTCCAGATCCCTGTCCGGGTCCTCTATCGCGTCGGGCAGGATGTTGATCATGACCGGACGCTCCAGCTTGAGCCGAGCCACCAGATCAAGCGTCGTGCGCTGACATTTCTGATCGAACGCGCGCCGGTTGAAGGGCGTCAACTGCCGCATGACTGGAGCCGCGGACTTGCCATTCGGGGCCCGGACCAGCGCCTCGTGCAGGACAATCATTCCGTTAGAGCCATCGACGACGGGTTGCAGGGCCATCCTGACATCCATCGGGAAGGCAGATTTGTCCGCCTCTTCAGCCCTTTTGAACTCGGAATCGCCCTCGTCCCCAGTTGGAAGAGTGTCCCCAGTCGGAACAGCGTCCCCGGCCGGAACAGCATCCCGGTCCGGAAAAGTGCCCCCGGTCGGAGTGGCAACGATTTCAGCGGCGTATTCAGCCATGGTGCATCCTCTTCTGAAGATTGGTGCGGTTATCAAAGACCAAGGGTTACAATCGGGTGAACTGCTCACGATTTCGGGCATTTGCCCCCGGCAGATCCCCTCGCTAGACTTCAATCCACCGAAACAGGCAGAACCGAGCGGAACGCGGCGAATGGAAAAATTATGCGTGCTGGGCAGCGAGTCGCCCGTGGCACAGGTCGCGCAGACGCGGCTCAGGCATCGTTACGGTCATGTGCCCGCCGAGGATGCCGATGTGGTCGTCTGTCTGGGCGGCGACGGGTTCATGCTGCAGACGCTCCACCGCTTCATGAACCTGAGCGTGCCAGTTTATGGGATGAACCGGGGCTCGGTCGGTTTTTTGATGAACGACTATGTGGAAGATGATCTTCTCGACGTCCTCGGCACGACCCATTCCGTCAGCATCAACCCCTTGAGCATGGAGGTCGAGGATGCAACCGGCAAGACGCACACTGCGCTTGCGATCAACGAGGTTGCGCTCTTTCGTCAGACCCATCAGGCCGCCAAGGTCCGGGTCACCGTGGATGGAGAGACCAGGATGGAAGAACTGGTCTGCGACGGCGTTCTGGCCGCCACGCCGGCCGGATCGACCGCCTACAATCTTTCGGCGCAGGGGCCCATCCTGCCGATCCACTCGCGCCTGATGGCGCTCACGCCGATCTCACCCTTCCGGCCACGCCGCTGGCGCGGCGCGATCCTGCCCTGGGAATCGCGCGTCACCTTTGAAATTCTCGAGGCGGGCAAGCGGCCGGTGGCCGCGACCGCAGACCATGTCGAGGTCCGGAACGTGCACTCCGTCATCGTTACCGCTGCCGAAGAGATAGAACTGGAACTGCTCTACGACCCCGGCCACGGGCTTGAAGAACGCCTGCTCAGGGAACAATTCACGGTCTGACAACAGTTGACCCCCGCATCCGTGCGGCGCAAGACAGACCACGTTTGATAAAACAGACAATGCCCGAAACGAAGCCCAGCCAATGCCGACCCTGAAGAGGATCACCCGATGACTGTTCAGGAACAGGTCAGATACTGGAGCATCGGCTTCGTTGTCTTTGTCGTCTTGCTGTGGGTACTGGCCAGCGCGCTTCTGCCCTTCGTCCTTGCGGCAGCGATCGCCTATCTGACCGATCCTCTGGCGGACTGGCTGGAAGCCCGCGGGCTCAGCCGCATCCTGGCAACAGTCGTGATCACAGTCGTCTCGCTGGGCACCGTCGTCTTCGCCGTGCTGCTTTTTGTTCCAATGCTGGTCGAACAGATCCGGCAGCTTGTCGTCAAAATGCCGGAATATGTCGATCAGGCGCGGGGCCTGATGGTCTTGTGGATGCCCGACACCCAGGACGAGGGATCGTTCCTGAACCGGGCGCTCAGCAATCTCAGGGACAACGCCGAAAGCTGGTCGGTAGATCTCTTGCAACGGGTCTGGTCCGGCTCGATTGCCGTTGTGAACTTTCTGGCCGTGCTGCTGGTGACCCCGGTCGTGGCGTTCTATCTGCTGATGGACTGGGACCGGATGGTCGCGGGGATCGATGACTATCTGCCGCGAGAGCACCGCGCCACCATCCACCATTTGGCGCGCGAGTTGGACAAGGTGCTCTCCGGCTTTGTCCGCGGCCAGCTTACGGTGTGCACGATTCTCGGGACGTTCTATGCCGTCGCGCTCATGATCATCGGTTTGAAATTCGGTCTGCTGATCGGGCTCTTCGCCGGTCTGATCAGCTTTATCCCCTTTGTCGGGTCGATCCTCGGCGGTCTTTTGTCTGTCGGTGTTGCCATCGCGCAATTCTGGGACGATCCGATCTGGATTCTCGTGGTGTTGGTTGTCTTTGTTGCCGGGCAGGCGGTCGAGGGTAATTTCCTGACGCCGAAACTCGTCGGCGACAGTGTCGGCCTGCACCCTGTGTGGTTGATGTTTGCCTTGTCTGCATTCGGCGTCGCATTCGGGTTCGTCGGGCTGCTGGTCGCTGTACCAGCCGCTGCGATGATCGGTGTACTGGGCCGCTTCTTCCTGCTGCAATACAAGGGCGGTCGGCTCTATCAGGGCAACAAGGCGTGGTCGGATGCGTTGAAACGCGACGACGATTGATCGCCCATTTATGACACCCTCCGACCGCCAGCTTGTTCTGCCGCTTGCGCACCGACCGCAATTGGGCCAGGCAGACTTTCTGACCTCGGCATCCAATCTGGCGGCATTCGCGGCCGTCACGGCAGCGCCGGTGCAGACGCTGATCCTGTCCGGTCCCAAAGGGGCCGGCAAAAGCCATTTGGCCAGCATCTGGGGTCAGGGAAACGACGCGGCGCTGGTGCGGGCTGCGGACCTGACCGACAGCATGGTCGCGGCGATGCACGCGTCAGCGGCGGTGGTCATCGAAGATGCAGATTCGTTGACCGCGCTGCCCGACAAAGACCGCCGCCCGGCAGAGGCCATGCTGTTTCATGCCATCAACCTCTGCCGGGCAGAGCAGACGGCGTTGCTGATCACCGGGCGCACAGCGCCGGGCTACTGGGATATTCTGACGCCGGACCTCGCCTCTCGACTGGAGGCGATGAATCATGTACCAATCGACTCTCCCGATGACGACTTATTGTCATCGATATTAAACAAGCTGTTAGGCGACCGGCAGATTGCCGCCAACAGTGATCTGACCAAATATCTGGTCCTGCGGATGGAGCGGTCCTTTGCCGCGGCGCAACGCATTGTGGACCATCTGGACCGGAAAGCTCTGGCGCGCCGCCGCGCGGTGACCCGGGCATTGGCAGCCGAGATCTATGCGGATGATCCCGGCATTCTGACAGGAACAGGAGAGACCTGAACCATGCGGGCCGACTTTTTGAACACGGCACTGCCCATCGCAGCAACGGATGTAGAACCGATCAGCCCGGACAGCCCGGACCGTTTCTTCAACCGCGAGCTCAGCTGGCTGTCGTTCAACTGGCGCGTCATGGAAGAGGCGCTGAACCCGCGCAATCCGTTGTTCGAGAGGGTGAAATTCCTGTCGATCTCTGGCTCCAACCTGGACGAATTCTACAATGTCCGCGTCGCCGGTCTGCAGGCCCAGATCCGCGCCGGCGTCGAACGACGCTCGCTTGACGGGCGCACGGCCACCCAGCAGATGGCGCTGATCAACGCTGATGCGAACCGCCTGCAAACCGCTCAGCAGGGCGCGTGGGCGACGCTGAAGCCATTGCTTGCCGAGCAGGGCGTCCACATGGTGGGCAGCGAGTCGCTGACCAAAGAGGATCACGAAGCGCTGGATGATCTGTTCTTCGGCGTGATCTTCCCGATCCTGACGCCGATGGCGATCGACCCCGCCCACCCGTTTCCTTTTATTCCGAACATGGGGCTGGGTCTGGCATTGCATATGACCCGGCTGTCCGATGGCGATGATCTTGACGCCCTGCTGCTGATCCCGCATCAGGTTGACCGGTTCATCCGGCTGAACGATCGCGGCGATGACGAGGTTCGTTTCCTTCCTCTGGAAGACCTGTTGGAGATGTATCTGGGCGAAGTCTTTCCCGGCTACGAATCCCGTGGCAGGTGCATGTTCCGCGTCCTGCGCGATTCCGACCTCGAGGTGGAGGAAGAAGCCGAAGATCTGGTCCGCGAGTTTGAAACTGCGCTGAAGCGCCGCCGCAAGGGCCGGGCGATCCGGTTGAAGGTAAATGCCGATGCGCCGGACGCGCTGAAGCAGTTGATCGCCGATCAGCTTGAAATCAGGCGCGATGCAATGATCGAGGTGGACGGCGTCGTTGGAATAGCTGATCTGGGTCAGCTTCTGGTCGATGACAAGCCCGATCTGGCCTGGGAGCCCTATCAGCCCCGGTTGCCGGAACGGGTGCGTGACCACGATGGCGACATCTTCGCGGCGATCCGCCAGAAAGACATGTTGCTCCACCACCCCTACGAGAGCTTCGAGACGGTGGTCCAGTTCCTGCGCCAGGCCGCCCGTGACCCGGATGTGGTGGCGATCAAGCAGACGCTCTATCGCACTTCAAAGGGCTCACCGATCGTGAAGGCGCTGTGCGAGGCGGCAGAGGACGGCAAGACCGTGACGGCGCTGGTCGAGTTGAAGGCGAGGTTTGACGAGGCCGCGAACATCCAGCTTTCCCGCGAACTGGAACGGGCAGGGGCCCAGGTGGTCTTTGGCTTCACCGACTGGAAGACCCACGCCAAGATCACGATGGTCGTTCGGCGCGAGAGCGGGCGGATGGTCACCTATTCTCATTTCGGCACCGGCAACTATCACCCGATCACGGCGCGCACATACACGGATCTCTCGATGTTTACCTGTGCCCCGGCGCACGGTCAGGACGCCGCAAGGATCTTCAATTTTGTGACCGGTTACGCCGAGCCCGCAGCACTTTCCGCCGTGCCGATTGCGCCGATCTTCCTGAAAAAGGCCCTGATCGATGGTCTGGAGCGTGAGATCGAGCATGCAAAAGAAGGCCGAACCGCGCAGGTCTGGGCAAAGATGAACTCGCTGTTCGAGGGAGAGGTGATCGATGCCCTCTATCGTGCCAGCCAGGCCGGCGTTCACATAGACCTTGTCGTCCGCGGGATCTGCGGACTGCGCCCCGGCATACCCGGCCTGTCCGAGAATATACGTGTCAAATCAATCGTTGGGCGCTTCCTGGAACACTCCCGCATCGTCTGCTTCGGCAACGGCACCGGGCTGCCGTCGGAGCGCGCACGGGTCTACATGTCCTCGGCCGACTGGATGGATCGCAACCTCAACAGACGCGTCGAGACACTGGTCGAGGTGACGAACCCGACCGTTCACGCCCAGATCATCGACCAGGTCATGGCGGCCAATCTGGCCGACGAGGCGCACAGCTGGGTCCTGCAGCCGGACGGGACCTATGCGCGCGCGATTGGCGCGCCCGACGAAGAACTTTTCAGTTGTCACGAGTTCTTCATGAAGTATCCATCTCTCTCAGGCCGGGGAAGAAGCGGTGCGGCCGACGCGCCGCGCCTGACCCGCGTCGCGCAGGCAGCCGAGTAACGGACGAATCGGTCCCGAGGACGTTCCTTCAGGGGCCGGGCAGGCGAGGCGAGCAACGAGGGATGGTGCGCTGAGCAAACAGCGAACCCAAGGGTGGGGCGAGGCTCCGACGTTGCCGCGTGCGCCGTCACGCGGGCAGGGTGACCTGTTCTCCGATCCAGGAGCGGCGCTGCCGCGCTCCTTCTCTCCGCTTCGCCCGGGCAACGATCGGATTGGCGTCGTCGATGTCGGCTCAAACTCCGTCCGCATGGTGGTGTTTGAATCGCAGCGGCGCTGCCCCTCGATGATCTTCAATGAAAAGGTCATGTGCGGGCTTGGCGAAGACCTTGCCCAGACCGGCCGCCTTTCTGTCCGTGGCAAGCAACGGGCGATGACAGCGCTCAGCCGGTTCGTCTCGCTGGCGCCGGGCCTGAAGATTGGTGCGCTGGCCGGGATCGCGACCGCGGCCGTTCGCGATGCCACAGATGGCACAGAGTTTCGCGATCACGTCGAACGGGAAACCGGGATCCGGCTGAAGATCGCCAGCGGCGCGGACGAGGCCCGCCTGGCCGCGCAGGGCGTTCTGTTTGGTGACCCGAACGCATCGGGGCTGGTCATGGATCTCGGCGGCGCGTCGCTCGAAATTTGTCCGGTTGCCAAGGGCAAGCCCGGCGAAGGGATTACCAGCCCCTTGGGGCCGTTAAGGGTAGGGGGCGACGGTGACAGGGCTGCAACCCGTAGTACCGTTGATCGCGTCCTGCAGCCGTTTGCACAGCAGTTCGGCCGAACGGATCGGATCTATCTGGTGGGCGGTGCATGGCGGGCTTTTGCCCGTGTGCTGATCCACCTGTCCGGTCATCCGCTGAACATTCTGCACGAGTACAACTTCACGCCCGAAGCGGCGCGTGAAGCCGCACGGCACATCGTACAGGCCGACCCCGCGACGCTCAGGAAAACGCCTGGCCTGCCAAGCAGCCGGATCGGATCAGCGCCCTATGCCGGTCTTTTGATCGAGGCCTTGATCGATCACTTTGATCCCCGGGACCTCAGGATCTCCGGTTTCGGTCTGCGCGAAGGGGTGTGTTTCGACCATCTGCCGCTTTCTGTCAGGCGGCAGGACCCCTTGATCTCGACCTGCATGGGTCAGGAAAAGACCCGCGCCAGGGATTATGGGTTTGGCGGAGAATTGGCCTCGTGGGTGCTGGCGGCACTCCAACCCGATGATGCGGAAGAAGCGCGCCTGATCCGTGCGGTCTGTCATCTGTCGGATGTCAGTTGGCGCGCCCACCCCGATTTCCGCGCGACCGGATGCTCCGAGGTTGTCACGCGGGTGAATGTCTCCAGCGCAGGCCACCACGGGCGGGCGCGTATGATGGCGATGCTGCTCTGCCGCTACAAAGGCGGGCGCAAGGCAATGGCCGAGGCGCCCGCTATGGCTCTGCTGAGCGAGAAAGAACGCGAACGGGCGCAGCAGATCGGCGCATTGCTGCGGCTTGGATGCACGATATCCGGCGCGATCAAGGGTGAGCTGTCACGGATACCGCTGCGCATGACAGAAACGGCGCTCGTGCTGGCCCCCAACACGGCCGCGATGGCGGTCATGGGCGAAGAGGTCGACAAGCGTCTGATGCAGGCCGCACGCGCCTTTGGTTTGGATCACCAGATCATCCCAAGCCGCGATTGAGGTCGGCCGTGGGGTGATCCGGCAAGGGTCTTTGCCTACTTGAACGCCATCAATCCCGCGACCAGCGCCAACAGCAGGACGATGTTCGACACCGCCAGAGCCATCTGGCCCGACCGCAATCTGTCCCGCGCGCCGTCCAGCACGGCGTCGCCGTCGTGGTGTGCCGCGATGACCATCCGGCGGCCCTCGCGGATCTGCAGCCGGTGAGGTTCGGTCTGCACCAGAAGAATGCCCAGAACCACAGCCCCCAGGCCGAAGGCAGGCTTGATGCCGTACGCGATCATGAAAAGTCCCGCAGTCGTCAGAACGCCGCCGGTCAGCATCATCAGACCGAACCGCCATCCCGCCTGGAAGCCCTTTTCCTTGGCCGCCCGAACGTCTTCATCGCTGGGTGTATGCCGCCCGCGCGCGACCGGACAGGCCAAAAGCTCCATCAGTGAGACCGCGCCGATCCCGGCCATCACCAGAACGACGATCCATGCACCGGGATTGGATGCGAGGCTCTGCATCTCCTCAATCAGCATGCTCATGCATCGGCTCCGATCTTTTGCTCGGCAGCTGAGACCAGTTCGTTGATCAGCTTGACCCAGGTCTCGGGCGGTTGCGCGCCCTGCATCACGTAACGACCGCCAACGATGAAGCAGGGAACCCCTGACACGCCCATTTCGCGGGCAGAGGTGTCCTCCTCTGCCAGCATCTCACGGTCGGCATCGCCGGTCAGAAGCGTGTCGACCACCTCGCGTTCCATGCCCGCGGCCTCCGCCACATCCAGCAGGACGCCGTGGTCCGAGATATCTGCACCATCCTCGAAATAACGATGGAAAAGCTGTTCGACCAATGCGTTCTGATTGCCGGTCGTGCGCGCCCATCGGATAAGCCGGTGTGCATCCATCGTGTTCGGGGTGCGCTGAATCTTGTCGAAATTGACATCCAGACCAGCGCCGGATGCGGCATCCTTGATCCGGCCATAGATCTCCTGCGCCCGCTCCGGCCCGCCGAACTTGGCCTCCAGATAGGCCTTCCGGTCATAGCCCTCTGGCGGCATGTCCGGGTTCAGCTGGAAGATGCGCCATTCCACATCGAACGGATTGTGACCCGTCTCGGCAATCGCCTTGTCGAGATTGGCCTTCCCGATATAGCACCACGGGCAAATCGGGTCTGAGATGATGTCTAGCCTGACCATGCGCGCAACATAGGCGCGTTGCGGCATGAAAGAAAGGGCGGGCAGCGCGCGGCCCGGTCACATTCGCCGGGCAGCGCGCGGGATCAGATCACAAGTTCGGCAGCAGATTGTCCATGCTGGATTTCGCATCGCCGTAGAACATCCGGGAGTTGTCTTTGAAGAACAGCGGATTCTCGATCCCCGAATATCCCGTGCCGCGGCCCCGTTTCAGGATGAAGACCTGCCGCGATTTCCAGCACTCCAGCACCGGCATGCCAGCGATCGGCGAGCCCGGGTCGTCCTGCGCCGCCGGGTTCACGATGTCGTTCGCACCGATGACGATAGAGACATCGGTTTCGGGGAAATCCTCATTGATCTCCTCCATTTCCAGCACGATGTCATAAGGCACCTTGGCCTCGGCCAGCAGCACGTTCATGTGGCCGGGCAGGCGACCTGCAACCGGGTGGATTGCAAACCGGACGGTCTTGCCAGCGGCGCGAAGCTTCCGGGTGACTTCGGAAACGGCCTGCTGCGCCTGCGCCACCGCCATGCCGTAGCCGGGGATGATGATGACGGAATCGGCATCCTGAAGGGCGGAGGCGACCGCATCCACCGATGCCTCGACCATCTCGCCTTCGGGACCTTCGCCCGAGGCCTGGGCTTCGCCGCCCCAGCCGCCCAGAATGACCGAGACGAAAGAGCGGTTCATGCCCTTGCA
>JBCCMP010000140.1:0-11194 GCA_039026295.1 Pseudomonadota bacterium
GTCGAAAACGGTGGCCCAAAGCATGCGCGCAAAACGAAGAACGTTCGAATTCCGCGATCGCCTGCCCCCATTCAAGCGGTAGCGGCGCTGCCATCCTCGGTCTGATCTCACCGCTCACAGGCTCAGGTGGGTCTTGCTTGGCGTCAAGTCCGTCGAGCGCCGCCGCGAGAACCGCAGCTGCAACAAGGTATGGATTGGCGTCGGCACCAGCGACGCGATGTTCGATCCTTGCGCCTTTACCCCGGGTTTCCGGAACACGGATCGCGGCACCGCGATTGTCGATCGACCATGTCGCTTCGACCGGACACAGGAAGCCCGGCACAAACCGACGGTAAGAATTCAGATGCGGTGCAAAGATCAACATGCTGCCGGGCATGTGCCGCACAATTCCAGCGATCGCATGTTTCATCACACCGTTTGGCGCATCGGATCGGCCATCGAAGAGATTGCGGCCATCGTTGTCACAAACTGAAAGATGGAGGTGCAGGCCGGATCCAACCGTATCGCCCCAGGGTTTGGCCATGAAGGTCGCATCCAGACCAGCATTACGGGCGGTTTCACGCACAGCCCGGCGCAACGCAATCGCCTGATCACAGGCGGTCAACGGATCAGTATGGTGCAGATTGATCTCGAACTGACCGCCGCCATATTCAGTCACGATCGCCTCTGGCGGCGCACCAAGTGCCGTCGACGCTGCAATGATCTTGTCGGTCAACGGTGCCATGGCGCGGGCCACATCCATGTCATAGACCTGCCCCGCGCTCAGGCGTTGACCAGATGGCAAGCACGCGGGCAACGGGGCCGCCTGATCGACCAGAAAGAACTCCTGTTCGACCGCCATGACAGGCGTGATCCCTGCCGCAGCGGCCCGCGCAACCACCTCGGCGAGCACGTTTCGGGGGTCATAATCGGCCACCTCTCCGTCCGGGGTACGAACAACGACCTGCACCTGCGCGCAGACCGGATCGGCCCAAAGCGCCTGACGCAGAGTGCCTGAAACGGGATCGATGACGCCGTCGGGGTCTCCCATCTCGACTGCAAGACCGCCGCCGATCACGTCCTCCGAGAAGAAGTCCAGACCAGCGGTCGACGACGGCATTTTCATTGTGCCTTTGGCCAGCTTCTCAAGTGCCTCGATGGGGACGGTCTTGCCGCGCAGGCGGGCATTGAGATCGACCATGAACATCTCGGCGGAGGCGATGTGAGGGTGCGCCGCGCGAAAGGCAGCGAGTTCGTCGTTGAATGTCATGCCAAGCCTTTTCTCGATCAAACGCCGAAATGCCGGGGAGGGCATCTGATTGCAAGAGGGCGCGCGGCAACTGGTCCTTTGCATCGGCCAGACAGACGCTTGACCGGCCCTGCCCCGCGCGCGACTGTGCGCTCGACCAGAGTGAAGGATGCCCCATGAACCTTGCCGTCAATCTTCGTTCCACCGAAGCATATCAAGCGATGGACGGTGCCCACCACTGGCATCCCTTTACGGATACAGCCGACCTGGCAGCAAAGGGTGCGCGGGTAATTACCAAGGCCAGCGGCGTCTGGCTGACGGATAGCGACGGGAATGAAATCCTGGACGGTATGGCCGGGCTCTGGTGTGTGAACATCGGCTATGGGCGGGACGAGATTGCCGATTCCATCGCGGCGCAGGCGCGGCAACTGCCCTATTACAACACGTTCTTTCAATCGACCCATCCGCCCGTCGCAGAGTTCGCGCAGGCACTCTGCGCTCAGGCCCCTGCGCATATGAACAGGGTGTTTTTCACCAACTCCGGCTCAGAGTCGAACGACACGGTCTTCCGGCTGGCGCGGGTCTATTGGGATGCCAAGAGCCAGCCGTCGAAGAAACACTTTATCGGCCGCAAGAACGGGTACCACGGTTCGACCGTTGCGGCGGCATCGCTGGGCGGCATGGGCGCCATGCATGCGCAATCCGGCCTGCCGATCGAAGGGGTGCACCACATAAACCAGCCCTACTGGTTTGGCGAGGGCCGCGAGACCGGCATGACGCCGGAGGAATTCGGCCTGTCGCGTGCGCGGGAGTTGGAAGCGAAGATCGAGGAGCTTGGTGCAGAAAACGTCGCAGCCTTTATTGCAGAGCCGATCCAGGGCGCAGGCGGGGTGATCATTCCGGCCGAGACCTATTGGCCTGAAATCCAGCGCATTTGCCGCGCCCATGATGTTCTGCTGGTCGTTGACGAGGTGATCTGTGGCTTCGGCCGGACCGGCAATTGGTGGGGATCGGAGACCTTCCAGATAGAGGCCGACCTGATGCCCATCGCCAAGGGGCTGACCTCGGGTTACGTGCCCATGGGCGGCGTCTTCATTTCTGACCGCGTGGCGGGACCGGTGATGGAGCACGCGGGTGAGTTCGTCCACGGCTACACTTATTCAGGCCACCCGCTGGCCTGCGCCGCCGGTATGGTCAACCTTCGAATTTTGCAGGAAGAACAGATAGTTGAGCGCGTACGCGATGTGACCAGCCCCTATCTCAAGCTGCTGTGGGAAGATCTGGCGGATCACGAACTGGTCGGCGAGGCCCGCATGACCGGACTGGTCGGCGCGCTGGAACTGGTGGCGGACAAGAGCACGATGACCCGCTTCCCAAAAGAGATCGGAGCAGGGACACAGTGCCGGGATATGTCTGTGGCAAACGGTCTTGTGATGCGGGCGGTGGGTGACAGCATGATCATCTCGCCGCCGCTGATCATCTCGGAAGAAGAATGCGATGTTCTGATCGCGCGGGCGCGGACGACGCTGGACGAGTTGGCGGCCGCGCTGCACACCTAGCCGGAACCTGCCGTGACCGGCTATCTGACCGCCAATGATCGCCCGGGAGAACATCCCCGAAGCTGGTACGCAGAGACAGCAGGACCCTTTCCCGATCACCCCGCGCTGACGGGAGAGCACCGCGCAGATGTCTTCATTGTCGGCGCGGGCTATGCCGGGCTTTCGGCGGCGCTGCATCTTGCGGCCACCGGTCTGGACGTTGTGGTGCTGGAGGCCAATAGGGTCGGCTGGGGCGCATCAGGTCGGAATGGCGGGCAGCTGGGCGTCGGGCCCCGTGCCGAGATCGGCGCCTACGAGAAAGCTGTAGGTGCGGAAGATGCTGCAAAGGTCTGGCACATCGCCGTCGCGGCGAACCTGCTGGTACGGGATTTGATCGCCCGGTACGCCATCGACTGCGACCTCTCGGATGGTTTTCTGGAAGGGGCCTGGCGGGAGCGTGAGGTCGGGGAGCTTCACGAGTACGCAGATCACGTTGCAGAGCGATATGGCCATGAAAAAGTCAGCAAAATCAGCCGTGAAGAGATGCAGGGCCTTATCGGGACGGATCGATACCATGGAGGCTATCGCGATGATCTGGCAGCGCACCTGCATCCCTTAAAATATGCGCTGGGTCTGGGCGCGGCGGCGGCACAAAGAGGTGCTGTGATCCACGAGCGCAGCCCGGTGACGGAGGTGTCGGCGGGACATGTCCGCACGGAGCTCGGCTCGGTCAGAGCCGATCATATCCTGTTGGCCTGCAACGGATATCTGGATGGTCTGAGTCCGCGGGCGCAGTCCAAGATGTTGCCGCTGAACAATTTTATCCTTGCGACGGAACCGCTGGGCGAGAACCGTGCGCGGCAGGTGAACCGGGACAATCTTTGCGTCTGCGATACCCTGAATGTTCTCAACTACTTCCGACTTTCCCCTGACGGGCGAATGCTGTGGGGCGGCGGTGAGGGGACTGGACGGCGATTTCCCGCCGACCTGCCATCACTTGTGCGCAGGCGTATGCTGATGGTCTATCCTGACCTTTCCGATGTCGAGATTACCCATGCCTGGGGCGGGACGCTGGCGATCACCGGAACCCGCTTCCCGGTCTTCGAAGACCTTGGCGGCGGCATCCGGGCCATTGGTGGCTGGTCGGGGTCAGGCATTCACATGGCCACCATAGGCGGCAAGATCGCAGCAGATGCGATCATGGGTGAGGTCAACGACTGGGATCTGCTCGCAAAGATGCCTACGCCGCGTTTTCCGGGCGGTGACTGGTTTCGCATGCCGCTGTTGCGCATGGCACTGCTTTGGTATGGCCTTCTGGACCGGCTTTGACGGCGCATTGATCGCCCGATTGCCTTAAATTTTCGTCAATATCGTGCGCAATTGCGCAAAAATCAGGGTTTTTCAGGCGCAAAACCACTGAAATTGGTGCCAAGCCGCGTCATTAACCAATCTCCGCCAGTTTCTGCGCTGTCTGACAAGGTGTATGGCTTCTGTATGGCTTTTGTACCGCAAAACGCCCGACAGGTTTGTCGACACGAGGCGTTAACGCGCAGGCAGCGTTGTTAAGCCTTCGGTAAGTGGCCAGCACGAGAGGACGGACAGGCGCACGGGTTAAGGCAAATCTGCATGCTAATAATCGGTCGCATCACGACGACTTTCCAGATCGATGACGATGACAAGACCGCGCTGAGAAGGCGATGCAGACACTGCCATAGACCCTGAGTTGAGGTATCATTGGCTTCCGTCATCATTCAAACCGATCAGCTCGGTTGCAGGATCAAATCCTGCGTCGGATGTTCACTGATACTGGATCGTGCCGGGACACCGCATCACTCTGGCATGGCGGCGGAGTGCGACTCGGATTTGATTTGCTGGCCTGCCGAGAAGACGGCGTGTGGGCGAGGAGTATTTGTCGCGCAGCGCATCGTTCAGATCTTCAAGAATCCCGCTTGCGACTTGACCTCCAGCCAACTTTTCAAAGGTGAGCTCTCTTGCCGAACGACTGCCACGGTGCCCATGCAGGCGCTGCCGGGTCCGTTGGTTCAAGCGGCAGCCACGCCCGCCCGCGAACCTAAAGGGCACCGAGCGTGTCAGAGGGTGAATGAGCGCCTTGACGATGGCATTTTGTTTCGGTATCGAACGCTCCAACGAAACAAAGGATCAGAGATGAGCCTGGCTCTCGTAATCGGTGCGCGCTGGGGTGCGATGGGATAGACGCCATCGTACTGGATGCGCGCGCGAGCCCCGGAAGGGGCTTTTTTTATGTCTGATCGCCATGATGGCGGCAGGATGAAGGACCGGAAACAGAGGAGACACGTCATGTCCGGGACAGATGCTGAGACCATAACAGGAGCCGAGATCGTTGTTCGCGCCCTGCGCGATCAGGGGGTCGAGGTGGTATTCGGCTATCCGGGCGGCGCGGTGCTTCCGATCTATGACGAGATCTTCAAGCAGAACGACATCCGCCACATTCTGGTGCGCCACGAACAGGGCGCAACGCACATGGCCGAGGGGTACGCCCGCTCGACCGGCAAACCGGGCGTTGTTCTGGTGACATCGGGCCCCGGGGCGACCAATGCGGTCACGGGCATGACGGACGCGTTGATGGATTCGATCCCGATGGTCGTGCTGACCGGGCAGGTTCCGACGTTCATGATCGGCAATGACGCCTTTCAGGAGGCCGATACGGTCGGCATCACACGGCCCTGCACGAAGCATAACTGGCTGGTGAAGGAGACGAATGATCTGGCGGGAACGATCCATCAGGCGTTCCATGTCGCGACAAATGGGCGGCCGGGTCCGGTGCTGGTCGACATCCCGAAGGACGTGCAGTTCGCCGACGGGACATATATACCCCCGTCCGAGGCGAGGACGTCGCACTATTCACCGCGGGTGAAGGGCGACCCGGACGCGATCGCGGCCGCGATCGAGATCATCGAGAACGCCGAACGGCCGGTCCTTTATACCGGCGGCGGTGTCATCAATTCCGGTCCGCGAGCGACCGAATTGCTGCGCGAGCTGGCGGGGGCGACCGGGTTCCCGCTGACCTCTACCCTGATGGGGCTGGGGGCCTATCCTGCCTCGGGCGAGAATTGGCTGGGCATGCTGGGGATGCATGGCACCTACGAGGCGAATATGGCCATGCATGGCTGCGATGCATTGATCTGCATCGGCGCGCGTTTCGATGACCGAATTACCGGGCGGACGGATGCGTTCTCGCCCGGGTCGAAAAAGGTGCACATCGATATCGACCCGTCCTCGATCAACAAGAACATCCATGTGGACGTGCCGATCATCGGCGACATTGCCAATGTTCTGGAGGACATGCTGGCGGCCTGGAAGGGGCGCGGCGCGAAGGTGCGCGATGTATCGAACTGGAAGGGCCAGATCGCCGAATGGAAGGCGATGGACTGCCTGCGTTACGAGCAGTCCAGCACGCTGATCAAGCCGCAATATGCGTTGCAGCGGCTTGAGGCCCTGACCAAGGGCATGGATCGGTATGTCACGACGGAGGTCGGTCAGCACCAGATGTGGGCCGCGCAGTTCCTGGGATTTGAAGAGCCGAACCGGTGGATGACATCAGGCGGTCTGGGCACGATGGGCTATGGCCTGCCGGCGTCTATCGGCGTGCAGATCGCCCACCCGGAAAGCCTGGTCATAAATGTCGCCGGGGAAGCATCCTGGCTGATGGTCATGCAGGAGATGTCGACGGCCGTGCAGTACCGCCTGCCGGTCAAGCAGTTCATCCTGAACAACGAACGGCTGGGCATGGTGCGGCAATGGCAAGAGCTGCTGCACGGCGAGAGGTATTCAAGCTCTTATTCCGAGGCCCTGCCCGACTTTGTAAAACTGGCAGATGCATTCGGCTGCAAGGGTATCAAAATCGACGATCCGGCGGACATGGACGAGGCGATCAAGGAAATGCTGGCCTATGACGGTCCGGTGATATTCGATTGTATGGTGGAGAAGCATGCGAACTGCTTCCCGATGATCCCATCAGGTAAAGCGCACAACGAAATGCTGCTGGGTGAGGCATCGACCGAGGGCGCCATCGGCAGCGCCGGGGCGGTTCTGGTCTGAGGATGCTTGGCCGTTGGCTTGCCGCGAGACATTTTCGGCGGGCGTCGCTGGTGCGCCCGGCGGAGCCCTACAGCCAGGATCCGGCGCTGAGCGACCGTCCTGACGTGGCGGCCCGCACGGCCTTTCTGCGAGAGCATCTGTTGATCCACACGCACACCCCGAAGACTGCCGGTTCCGCGGTTTCAGCCGGTCTTTCGGCGATTGTGGGCGGCGTGCACACGCTGGACACCCGGTTCAAGCGCGCCACGCCAATCGGGGACCTGACCGATGCAGAACGGGACGAGATCTTCTTTGTGTCCGGTCATTTCCGATACGGGATACACACGGCGTTCGACCGCGTGCCGCTTTACCTGGCGGCCATACGGTCCCCCGTCGACCGGGTGGTTTCCATGTACCGCTACATGCAGGATGCGCCGGAAGACGAACAGGACCTTTCAGTGACCAAGCTGGACTTCGACGAGGCCTGGCGGGTCATGGACGAAAACGGCGGCCCCGACCGGCGTGATTTGCAGGCCCGCTATCTGACCGGGAAAAAGGATGGGCCGCTGGACGAAGACTTCCTTTGGCATCAAGCCGACATTGGATACTTTCTGCTGATCCCGCAGGACAGGGTGAGCGAGGCGATCCACCGGCTGCGGGCCGCCTTCGGTGTCGCCTGGACCAAGGTGAGCAGGGTCAACCCCTCGCGCAGCGCGCCGGTCGAGCCGTCGAAGGACAGCAGCACCGCGATCAGGGAACGCAATCCATTGGACCAGGCGCTGTTCGACCATGTCGCGGCGCGGTTCGATGACAATCTGAACAGAGCCTGCGCCTACATTGCCAAGAGATGCCTGGCCAAAAGATGCCTGCGTCCGCTAAACGCGCACTGAACGAACGGGATAGCCAGATGAATCTTTCACTGAAACCGGGGTCCAGCCGAAAGTCGGCCTACAATCTTCGCCCCGTGAACGATCAGGGCGAAGAGCGCCATACGCTGAGCGTGCTGGTTGACAACGAGGCGGGCGTACTGGCGCGGGTGATCGGATTGTTTTCAAGCCGCGGATACAACATCGAGAGCCTTACGGTCGGCGAGATCGACCACAAGGACGCGCTAAGCCGGATCACCATCGTCACCACCGGAACTCCGGCCGTGATTGATCAGATCCATGCGCAACTGGAGCGCATGGTGCCGGTCCATTCGGTGACCGATCTGACGGATGCCCGAACCCATGTTGAACGGGAGCTGAGCCTCTTCAAGGTCGCGTCGGCCGGAGAGGCGCGGGTCGAAGCCCTGCGGATGGCCGAAATCATGGGCGCCCGAGTCGTCGACATCACACCGAGCAGCTGCATTTTCGAGTTGGCGGAAACATCGGAACAGGTGGATGCCTTCGCAGAGCTTCTGAAGCCGCTGGGGCTGGTCGAGGTTGCGCGCAGCGGCATTGCCGCGATGTCGCGCGGCGGCGAGGCGATGACCTGAACCGATGCGGGGGCTGGCACTGATCGTGGGTCTGGCGGCTGTGCTGAGCGGGTGTGCGCCAGAGCAGGGCGACCCGCTTCGCCCCGCTGATGCCGCCGTGCCGGTGACAGACGCCCCTGCCCTGCGCGTGCCTCAAAGCCCTGGCGATGCTCCGCACATATACATGTCGCTGCAGGATGACGGCGCGCAGGCGGTTTCGATCATTTTTGCCATTGATGCGGCCCGGAACAACACGCCGTCGGACGACCCGGCGATCCGCCTGACGCCGGAGGGCGGCAAGTGCAATCCGCAACAGCTGCGCCGCTATGACTTCCCCGCAGCGACAGGGCAACGTCCGATCTTCGGACCCGATGAAGCTGTCGCCGGTCTGACGGCGAAGGAGCTGCCCAGTTTCATGGCGATGGCGGTGACGTCCGAGATGCTGCGCCGACGGCTCGTCGAAAGCATCGACGAGTCCAAACCGCAGAATGTCTGCACGCGAAAGCTGTGGGAGCGCATGATCATCAATCAAAGCATCCAGCAGGGTTAGTTTGTTCAGGTCGCGCGGTTTTCCCGTTTTCGTTTCACGCCGACTGGACGGCGCTAACGGCTGGACAACACCAAAGGCTTGCCCTAACGGGGCTGCCGGAAATCCAAAAAGAGAGGGACGGATATGCGGGTCTATTACGATCGCGACTGCGACATAAATCTGATCAAGGACAAGAACGTGGCCGTGGTCGGCTATGGCTCGCAGGGCCATGCCCATGCGCTCAACATGCGCGACAGCGGCGTGACCAATGTCGCCGCTGCGCTGCGCGAGGGCTCTCCATCGGCCGCCAAGGCGGAAGCAGAGGGCTTGAAGGTCATGGGCATCGCAGAGGCCGCGGCCTGGGCCGACGTGATCATGATGGCGATGCCGGATGAGTTGCAGGCGGACACCTACTACAAACACATCCATGAAAATCTGCGGGAGGGGTCGGCGATCGCCTTCGCTCATGGGCTGAATGTGCATTTCGGGCTTATCGAGGCAAAGCCGGGCGTCGACGTGATCATGATGGCGCCCAAGGGGCCCGGTCACACCGTTCGCGGCGAGTTCGTCAAGGGCGGCGGCGTGCCGTGCCTGGTCGCGGTCCACAACAACGCCTCGGGCCGCGCACTGGAAATCGGCCTCTCGTACTGCTCGGCCATCGGCGGGGGCCGGTCCGGCATCATTGAGACCGACTTCAAAGAGGAATGCGAGACCGACCTGTTCGGCGAGCAGGCCGTTCTGTGCGGCGGCCTCGTCGAATTGATCCGCATGGGCTTCGAGACGCTGGTGGAGGCCGGCTACGAGCCGGAAATGGCTTATTTCGAGTGTCTGCACGAGGTGAAGCTGATCGTAGACCTGATCTACGAGGGCGGCATCGCGAACATGAACTACTCGATCTCGAACACCGCCGAGTTCGGCGAGTACCATTCCGGCCCGCAGATTCTGCCCTATGACGAGACCAAGGCCCGGATGAAGAAGGTCCTGAAAGACATTCAGGACGGACGCTTTGTCAGCGAGTGGATGCGCGAGTTCAAAGCCGGGCTGCCGATGTTCAAGGCGATTCGCCGCAACAATGATGCCCACCAGATCGAGGAAGTCGGCGCCAAGCTGCGGGCCATGATGCCCTGGATCGAAGCTGGCAAGATGGTCGACAAGTCGAAGAACTGATCGGGGTCGTGGGGTCGGGGCGCGCCGGGTCGTACGCCCCGTCGTACGTCCGACCGTGCGCCCTGCGTTTTCGGGAGGCTGAGTGGTCCAGAGCAAGCCGACCCATCCGAAATCAGTGGCAACGAAGGTTTCGGTCTTCCTCATTGCTCGAAATGAGGCCGCGCGCCTGCCACGAACCCTGGCGGCCCTGTCCTGGGCCGATCAGCTTGTCCTCGTCGATTCCGGGTCATCGGACAGGACTGTTGAGATCGCGCGGGAGGCCGGAGCCGAGGTGCATTACCGGGACTGGACCGGGTATGGCGCTCAAAAAGTGTTTGCCGAGGGACTGTGCCGAAATGACTGGGTGCTGAATGTAGATGCGGACGAGGTGGTGACCCCGGAACTTGCCGCGGAGATCCGCGGTGCTGTGTCCGGGAGCCCCTGTGCATGGAATGTCAGGATTCTGAACGTGTACCCCGGGGACGAGAGACCCCGACCGTTTGCCAACGACTACAATGTCGTGCGTTTTTATCATCGCGCTGTTGCAGGATATCGGGATCATCCGCTGTTCGACAGGGTAGAGTTGAGGGGGAACGGACAGCCCAGACAGCTATCGGCCGTGATACACCATTTCGCCCTGACGTCGCTGGCGCACTTCGTCGACAAGGAGAACCGGTACACCAGCTATGCTGCTGAGACCGCAGCCCCCAGATCGCGCCTTGGATTGATTGTTCGGCTTCCCTTCGAGATGCCGCTGGCCTTCCTGAAATTCTATTTTCTCCGTCGGCATATCTTCGGCGGCTGGAAGGGTTTCGTTTTTGCCCTCTCGGCAGCCTTCGCGCGCACCCTGCGCATCGCGAAGATCCTGGAACGGCAGGATTTGTCTAAAATCGATCATGACAATTCGGTTGACACTCCGGACGCGAAATCCTAGATAACGCGTCCCGGTGCAACGTCGCTGGGAATCAGGCGAAGCGAGCGGTCCTTCTCGGAGTAAGGTTCCGGGGGTGGTTCGTTTTCGCTGTGCTCTTTGACAATTATATCCATCTGAAGGGATATGCGGGCGGTTTGGTCGTTTATGCGACTGTTTGGATCGTTCGGATATCGGCCGGTTAGGGACGGGGCTTTCGGGTTCTGTCTCGATGATACTGGTAGTCAGCTTCATTAGCTTGGTGTGGTCTTTGTTTCTTTCGGGAAACTGGACACATCGAAGTCAATGACGATGTGCGAAGGTTCGA
>JBCCMP010000141.1:0-11100 GCA_039026295.1 Pseudomonadota bacterium
CCAGCCAGTCGTTCAGCGGTGCCGTCGAGATCCTCGTGTTCCAGACCCGGTGCATCTGCTGTACCGCATCCGCCAGCCGGTCCACGCCGCGTCCGGTCTTGGCGGAATGCGTGATCAGCGGCACGCCCTTCAATTGTGGCAACAGGCGTTCGGCGGCCTCACGCAGGGCCTTTTGCTGGGCCTGTTTTTCGTCCTCCAGATCCCACTTCGACACCGCGAGCACCACGGCGCGGCCCTCCCGCTCGGCCAGATCGGCAATGCGCAGATCCTGGGTCTCGAAGACGTGGGCCTGGTCCATCAGCACGATGACCACCTCGGCGAACCGGACGGATCTGAGGGCGTCGCCGACCGACAGCTTCTCCAATTTCTCCTGCACCTTGGCCTTGCGCCGCATGCCCGCGGTGTCGAAGATCCGCACCGAGCGCCCGCCCCATTGGCACGTGGCGGCGATGGCATCGCGGGTGATCCCGGCCTCCGGGCCCGTCAGCATCCGTTCTTCGCCCAGGATGCGGTTGACCAGGGTGGACTTGCCTGCGTTGGGCCGCCCGACGATGGCGATCTGCAGGGGGCGGTTTTCGGCCAGCGGGTCGTCGTCCGTGTTTGGGTCGAAGGCCGTGCGGTCGGCCTCGGCCGAGAGCCGCTCCGCATGGGGGGCAAGGGCTGCATAGAGCTCCCCCAAGCCTTCGCCGTGTTCGGCCGACACGCCGATGGGCTCGCCCAGGCCGAGGGCAAAGGCCTCCAGAACGCCCGCCTCGCCGGTGCGGCCCTCGGCCTTGTTCACCGCCAGGACGATCGGCACGCCGGAGCGGCGCAGGAGATCGGCGAAGACATAGTCCGCCGGCACCAGGCCCGCGCTGGCATCGGTGACGAAGAGGCAGAGATCCGCCTCCGCCACGGCCCGTTCGGTGAGCGCACGCATGCGGCCTGCGAGCGAGGCCTCGTCGGCTTCCTCCAGGCCCGCCGTGTCGATCGCCGTGAAGCTGAGATCGCCGAGCCGCGCGGTCCCCTCGCGCAGATCCCGGGTCACACCCGGCTGGTCGTCGACCAGGGCGATCCGCTTGCCAACCAGTCGGTTGAACAGGGTCGACTTGCCGACATTGGGCCGGCCCACGATGGCGAGGCTGAAGGACATGGCCCGGCGCTATAGACCCGAAGCCCGGGCCGGGCAAGCGGCGCGCCGTGGCCGGGTGCGAAATGCTGCACCGGACGAAAGATCGCGGACATCAGTGATGCGCCCGATATGTCGAGCCGAGGCCGATCCGGCGAAGCAGTCTTTGCGAATTGCAATGATGCCTTCGCCCGCTGTCGCCGAAAGCTCAATCGGCGAGTAAAAATGCGCGATTTCAAACGTTTGATCATAGCCAAAGCGGCGAAGCTCTGCTAACCGCAACAGGCTTGTCGATGGGGTATGCGCGGAGAACCGCATGGTCCATTCGGATCTTTAGGGACTTCAGCGGGCCAAGGGGGTCGCTCGCGCCAATTGCGGTGTGAGAATGAGCGAGCATCAACCGATCCACCTGTCTGAGCAGGTTGAGTACACGCCTGGCATGAGCTTTGAGGCTTTCCTCAAGCGCACGGCCGCCCGGCATCCTTTTTTGTACGAGATGATCCAAAGGCCCGACGACGCCGTGCTGGACCGTCTTCTCATGACGATGAATGCCCTTTCATGGGAGTTCGAGGAAGACGGCGACGGCGGTCGCGGCACTGTCTACAACGTCGCCCAGAAAGTCGCCGACAACCGGGCACGCGGCATGACCCGGCTGTTGCAGCTCTTCTCGCCCAGCGGCGATCAGATGCCGGGCCCGGACACGGTCATTCTGGATGTTCTGGCGGGTGACGGCACGGTCTCGCGGTTTGCACGCACCCTGAAGCAGGCGCCGACGATCATCTCGGCGGATCTGTCGGGCCTGATGGTCGAGGCCTGCTTGTTGCAGGGGCTGCCCTGCCTGCGCCAGCCCGCATCGGACAGCCTCTTGAAGGACGGGGTGCTGGACGGCGTTCTGATCGCCTATGGCAGTCATCACATGGATGCCAATGGCCGGACCGCCGCCGCGGCGGAAGCACGCCGGACGCTGAAACCCGGCGGACGGTTTGTGTTGCACGACTTCGAGAGCGGCGGGCCGATGGATGCGTTCTTTGCGGACGTCGTCCATCCCTTCTCTGCCACCGGTCACCCGCACCCCCATTTCTCGCGCGCCGAGATGCAGGATTTGCTGGATGGTGCGGGCTTTCGCGACATCGTCATCTTCGAGATGCCCGATCCGTTCCAGATCCCGGGCAACACCGAGGCGGCGGCACGGGCGGGCATGCTGGCCCATCTCTGGCACATGTACGGTCTGGTCAAGCTGGGCTACAAATCGCAGGCGGAGCGGGCCGATCTGGAGGCGCGGGTCAACGCGACGTTGGGCCAGATCAAGACCCAGCGCGATGGCACAACATGGCGGGCGCATCTCCACCGCTCCGCCCTGGTGGCCGTTGGCACGGCCTAGCGGCGCGACCGGTCTTCTTGCGAATCGCCGGTCGGGGCCCGCGGGCGGACCCCGCCGGTCCGGCGCGGCACCCGCAGGGTTAACCCGCTAAAGGGGAAATCCGTGCGAATCGCCCGAATTCTTGGCGGTTTTTGGCACAACCCCGGGTTTGTGACCCCGTCATGGCTGGCATGGGCCGGGTCTACCCCCTATAACGCCGCTCGGCGTCCCGGGGTGGGCGCCTCGATATTTGAACTCAGGGAGAAACACATGGAACGTCGTAAGTTTCTAGCGGGCGCCGCCGTCGGCACGACCGCCACCGCGCTGGCCGCCCCGGCGATCGCGCAAGGCGGCAAGACGATGACGATCGTCTCCACCTGGCCCCGGGACTTCCCCGGTCTGGGCATCTCGGCCCAGCGCCTGGCAGCCCGCATCACCGAGCTTTCGGAAGGCCGTCTGACCACCGAATACTTCGCCGCTGGCGAGAAAGTCGGCGCGTTCGACAGCTTCGATGACGTGGCTTCGGGCAACTCGAATGCCTACATCGCCGCAGACTACTACTGGGTCGGCAAGCATCCGGCCTTCGCCTACTTCACGACCGTTCCGTTCGGCATGACATCGCCCGAAGTCAACGCTTGGGTGCACTTCAAAGGCGGCCAGGATCTCTGGGACAAGGTCTCGGGCGAGTTCGGCATCAAGGCCGTCATGTGCGGCGGCACCGGCACCCAGATGGGCGGCTGGTTCAACAAGGAAATCGAAAGCGCCGACGACCTGAAGGGTCTGAAGATGCGTATTCCGGGCCTCGGCGGCACCGTGATGTCGAAGCTGGGCGTCTCGACCGTGTCGCTGCCGGGCGGCCAGATCTACGAAAACCTGGTCTCGGGCGCGATCGAGGCAACCGAGTGGGTTGGCCCCTACAATGACTACTTCATGAAGTTCTACGAAGCGGCCAAGTACTACTACTATCCGGGCTTCCACGAGCCGGGCGGCGGCCTTGCATTCGGCTTCAACGCCTCCTGGTGGGGATCGCTGACCGATTGGGAAAAGGCCGTGATCACCGCGGCTGCCATGGAAGAGCATGCGGCGCAGTACGAAGAAACCGTGGCCTTCAACGGTGAATACCTGAACCGCTTGATCACCGAGCACGGTGTCGAGCTGAAGGAATTCTCGGAAGACGCCTACGACGCCTTCGGCGAAGCGTCGGCAGAGGTCTACGAAGAAACCCGCGGCCACTCGGCCCTGGCTGCCGAGATCCATGACAACTACATGGCCTCGATGCGCGAGATTGCCGGCTGGCGGAAGATCGCCGAAGTGGCCTATGCGAACCAGCGTAACCGCGTTCTGGAACTCTGATCCGGCGCGGATCGCAAATATCGGGGCGGCGCCATCGGTGCCGCCCTTTTCTTTTGGGGTTGAACACGCGGCTTGGCGTGCGCAGATTCCGGTAAAAGGGGCTTTGAATAGCGGGGAATTGCATGAGCTGGTTTGGATTTCTGCTGCGCATCATCTTTACCGAGGCGCTGGTGCTGGGCACCTACAATCCGACCGGCTGGTCGTTCTATCACTGGGTTCGCGGAGGTTTTGAAACCGACCTTCCCCTGAAGGCGCTGGCCGCGATCGTCCTGGTGATCGGCTATGTGATCTGCGTGCGGGCGACCTTCCGCTCCATCGGGATCGCTGGCATCGTGCTAATCGCGGCTTTGCTGACTGCGCTGGGTTGGGTTGCCTATGATTACGGTTACCTGACGCTGGAGAATGTCGGTTTGATGCACTGGCTTATCCTGATCAGTGCCGGACTGATCCTGGGCGTCGGCCTTTGCTGGTCGCATGTGCGCCGGATGATCTCGGGGCAGCTCGACACCGACGACGTGGACGAATGACGGAGACCGGATGCCCACTCCAGAGACACGCCTGATCCGTCTGGCCGATGCGGACAACGTGGTGCTGCTCACCACCAGCATCGCGAGGGGCGAGGTGGTGACGGTGGAGGGTCTGGATGTTGCGCTGGAGGCGGATCTGACGCTGGGCCACAAACTGGCCGCGCGTGACATCGCGGCGGGCGAGACAATCACCAAATACGCCTTTCCGATCGGCGTTGCGACAGTGGATATTCCCAAGGGCGCGCATGTGCATGTACAGAATGTCCGCTCGAACCATACCGCGTCCTACGTGGTCAGCGAGGACGGATAACGCAGGCTGAAGGAGGCAGGCCGATGTTGACCGGCTACCCACGCAGCGACGGGCGAAAGGGCATTCGAAATGTCCTTGTGATCGCCTATCTGGTCGAGTGCGCACACCATGTGGCGCGGGAGATCGCCCTGGACTATCGCGGCCGGGAGGTGCACGTGATCGGCTTTCCCGGCTGCTTTCCCAACGCCTATTCCCAGCGCATGATGGAGGCGTTGTGCACCCATCCCAATGTCGGCGGCGTGCTTCTGATCTCGCTGGGCTGCGAGAGCTTCAACAAGTATCAGCTGTCCCGCGTGGTCGAGGCATCGGGGCGTCCGGTGGCGACGGTGACGATCCAGGGCGTCGGCGGCACACGCAAGGCGATGGCGGCCGGGCGGGCGTTTGTCGACGAACATCTGCCCCGGCTGGAGCAGTCAGAGCGGGTCGCGATGGGGGTCGAGGATCTGGTGATCGGCACCGTCTGCGGCGGGTCGGACGGAACATCCGGCCTGACGGGTAACCCGGCGGCTGGCCTCTCGTTTGACCGGCTGGTGGCGGAAGGCGCGGCCTGCATCTTCGAGGAAACCGGCGAGTTGATCGGCTGTGAGCACGTCATGGCTGAACGGGCGGTGGCGCCGGGTCTGGCGGAGGAGCTTCGCGGTGCAGTGGAGAAAGCGGCGCGGTACTATGCGACGCTGGGCTATGGCTCGTTCGCGTCGGGCAATGCAGATGGGGGCCTGACGACGATTGAGGAGAAGTCTCTGGGCGCCTACGCCAAATCAGGGTCCGGGCCGATCCACGGGATGCTGAAGCCGGGGGATGTGCCGCCGCGCGGCGGGCTTTATCTGCTGGACGTCATCCCCGATGGCGAGGTGCGGTTCGGGTTTCCGAACATCAACGACAATGCCGAGATTGCCGAACTGATGGCCTGTGGCTGTCACATGACGTACTTCATCACGGGGCGGGGATCGGTCGTTGGCTCGGCGATCTCGCCGGTGATCAAGATCGCCGCGAACCCCGAAATGTACGCGCGCATGTCCGAGGATATGGACGTGAACGCGGGCCGGGTCCTGCAGGGCACGCCGTTGGCCGAGGTTGGGACAGAGATTTACGCTCTGACGTTGGCGGTCGCCGGTGGCCATCGGACAGTGTCAGAGGATCTGGGCCATCAGGAATTCATCATGGGCTACAAGACCTTCGAGCCGCTGGGCCCGGCCTGTCTGCCTGCGGCGTGAGGAGAAGACAATGACGGACGCAATCTCTGACCGGCTGGCGAAGTGCTATACCGGCGTCGTCCATGACGTGATGCGCAAGATGGGGCACCGAGATTTCGCCCTGCCGCCTCGGATGCGGCCCCTTATGCCGGAAAAGGCGATGGCGGGCCCGGCGTTCACGATCATGGGGAAGGTCGATCCTAAGGCAGATGCGCACGAGACGCTGCTGGCGTGGACCGGCCTGCTGTCGAAGTGCCCACCGGGGCACATCTGGGTGAACCAGCCCAATGACAACGTCATCGCGCATATGGGCGAGCTGTCAGCGGAGACCCTGGCAGACAAGGGCGTGCGCGGGGCTGCTGTGGATGGGATGATCCGCGATGCGAACTTCCTGATCGATCAGGGGTTCCAGACCTGGTGCACCGGGTTCACGCCGCGCGACGTCGTCGGCTGGTGGCTGCCTGCCGCCTGGGACTGCGAGATCCGCATCGGTGAGGTCGACATACAGCCCGGCGATTACATGGTCGGCGACCGCGACGGCCTGATCCGCGTGCCCGCCGGTATCGTGGAAGAGGTGATCGAGGCGTCTGAGACCGACATCAACACGGAGTCAGCGATCCGCACGGCCATCCGCGGCGGGATGGATCCGCAGGAAGCCTATCTGAAGCACGGAAAGTTCTGAGAATTCGGACTTAGCGGGCGCGCCTCTGTGACCCCCGCCGATGTGCTCTGCCCATCGCCGGGCCCCGTTGGCACCCGGTGCTTCAGCCTTTCCGCGTGGCGTTCGCGCGTTCCTTGGCCAATGGCTGGATGTTGAGGCGATAGCCTGCCTCGGGTGGGATGGAGAGGCACTTCTCTCCGTCCTGCTCGATGATCTTCGGCATGACCGGGATGATGGTACGAGACTTGGCCTGCTCGATGGCTTCCGCGCAGGTCGCTGCATGTGTCAGCCATTCGAGGTTCAAACGTGTGGGAAAGAGGATCGTGGCCTCTCCTGCCGCTTCGCGGCGGAGGGCTTCGGCAGGGGTAAGCCATTCCGAGGCTGTTGCTTCCCGTCCGTCATGGGCGGCAGTCTGTCCCGCCGGGGTCTCGGCCAGAAAGAAGCGGGTGTCGAAACGCTTCGGCATCATCTCGGGCGTGATCCAGTGTGCGTAAGGTGTTAGGCGGTCGAGTGCGAGGACCAATTCGTTGGCGGCGATCAGGTCGTGGAAGCTGGTCTCGCCCTTGTCGACGGCGGCACGGTGCGGGTCGAGTTTGGTAGCGGCTTCGGCGTCGATTAGTGGAGCGCCGGGACCACGCGTGGTGGCGTGTCGAGCGAATAGCAAGCCGCTTTCCTCCCACGTTTCGCGGATCGCCGAGATACCTGCTGTGGTCAGGTCGCCAAGATCGCCGTCGCAACGGGCGGCCCACCCAGAATCGGTGTCATCGTCTGTGGACTTACCGCCCGGGAAGACCAATGCGCCGGAGGCGAAGTCGATCTGGTGATGCCGCTTGGCCATGAAGACCTGAAGTTCTGGAGTTTCGCGGATCAGCAGGATCGTGGCGGACGGGATCAGGGGGGCGGGCTGGTCGGACAAGGGAGGCTCCTGCTAACGGAGTGTCGATCATAGTCGGTGGCCGCTGAGGCTGGAAGGGAACGCTGTCAGCAATCACACTTATGCCCCCCTTCCCCCTCGCCCCTCCATCCGCTACCTCAGCACCATGGCAGGGTCGGACAAGAAGGGCCGGGGGTATCACCACGGCAATCTGCGCGAGGCGCTGGTCGAGGCGGTCCTGGGGCTGATCAAGGCCCGGGGGCCGAACGGGTTTTCGTTCTCCGAGGCGGCGCGGGCGGCGGGCGTTTCTCCCGCAGCGCCCTACCGGCATTTCAAGGACCGCGATGCGCTGCTGGAGGAAGTGGCGCGGCAGGGGTTCGATCTGTTCGCCGATCGGCTGGAGGCTGCGTTCGAGGCGGGCGGGCCGTCGCCGATGCGTGCCTTTGAGGCCGTGACGGCGGCTTATCTGGAATTCGCCCGGACCGAGCGGAGTTATTTCGCGGCAATGTTTCAGGCGGGGCCGCCGGAGGATGCGGCGGTGAAGGCTGCAGGAGACCGGGCGTTGTCGGTACTGCGGCGGGCCTGCGAAGGGCTGGTGCGACATCTGCCGGTGGCGGAGCGCCCCCCGGTGCACATGATGAGCTATCACATCTGGTCGATGTGCCACGGGATTGCCGAGCTTTTCGCCCGCGCCGACACGCAGCCGCGCGCACCGATTGCGGCCGATGAATTGCTGGAGGCCGGTACAGCGATCTACCTGCGCGGTCTGGGGCTGCTGCAAGACCCTTAAGAATTCGCGCTCGTGAAAAAATGCATGCGCGCCCTTGACGGGGGAAGCACCCTCGCCCAGATATGTGAATGTGAAAAACATTTACATTCAAAACGGCGCAAGGAGAACCCAAGGAATGGACCGCATCACACGGTTCTTTGCAGACATCGCTGCGAAGCTGGACGAGTGGGGCAGACCCGCCTGGATCGCGACGATGGTTCTGGCTTTCATCTTCGCCTGGCCGATCGGTCTGGCGATCCTGTTTTACATGATCTGGAGTGGACGCATGGGATGTTCCCGCAAAAAATCGCACGGTATGAAATCGCATTGGCGCAACGGGTCACGGTCGACGGGCAACTCTGCCTTTGACGAGTATCGGGAGGAGACATTGCGCCGTTTGGAAGACGAGCAGGGCGCGTTCGAGACCTTCCTGGGCAATCTGCGCCGGGCGAAAGACCGTGCTGAATTCGACCAGTTCATGACCGAACGGCGGCAGGGCCCGTCGGAGCCGCAACCGGCGAACTGATCGCCGCGGTGATTTAGGCAGAGCGATGCGCATGGGCGCAGGCCGGAAGGTCTGCGCCCTTCGCGTTCGGGCGTGCGAAGATCGGCTGGGCGTGAGATCCTGCGCGGGCGTCCCGGTCCGAAGATCGCGATGTCGGCGGCCATTTAGCCCGTGCCTGGTGCCTGCTGACAGCGCATCCGCCTGTCCATGTCCGTGCACCTATTTGACGATCTTTCGGGTGATGTGACGCGCTCTACGCAGGCTTGCATAAGCTTGGCCAAATTTGAGTAAATTCCGTGCGCTGCTGTGACGCGCAGCGCACGGAAACTATCGGCACCGCCGCCCGCCAATCAGCACTTGTTCGACGGACGGCAGCTTGGCGCACCGGCTGTCGAGATGTGCGGCTTGCAGCAGCCCGACGCGCATTGCTTGCCTTTGGTGCAGAGCTTGCCCTGCGCCAGTTTCGGGCGGCAGACCCGGGCCGCGGCAATGCCGACCGGCGTTTTGCAGTAGTTGCTGCCACCGCAATCGCGGTCCGTGGTGCAGGCGTGGGCTTTGGCGCATTTGCCGGCCGCACACCGGTTCGATGCGCATTGGGCCGATTTGGTGCAAAGCTTGCCGGTGGCGAGCTTTGTCTGACAGATCCGCGCCTCGGCGACACCGATCGGCGTCTTGCAGTACTTGCCGGACCCGCAGTCGCTGTCGCGGTCACAGGCATGGGCCTTTGCACACTTGCCCGCCCCGCAGCGGCCAGAGGCGCATTGCGCAGACTTCGTGCACAGCTTTCCGGTGGCGAGCTTGGTCGCGCAGATCCGTGCCTCCGCCACGCCGATGGGTGTCTTGCAGTACTTGCCCGATCCGCAATCGCTGTCGCGGTCGCAGGCATGGGCGCGGGCGCAGAGACCAGCGCCGCAGCGGCCGGACTGACAATGGCGCCCCTGCGTGCAGACGCCGCGGTATTCGCGCTCGTTCACGCATTTCGACCGGCTGAGACCGGGCAGAAGACCCTGAGAGCAGAACTGGCCACTGCCGCATTCCCGGTCGGTGTTGCAGTCGAAGTCGGGCGGCGGGTTGTAATTTATGGTCCGGCGCGGAATCTGCTTTCCGGCCCGGCGTTTGGCAAAAGACTGCTCCCACATCGTCAGGAACCGCTCCGGTCCCTCGTTCTCGAGCTTTTGACGCCATTCGCGTTTAAGCCCGATGTTCTTGAGCTCCTGATGCCATTTCGGCATCAGGCCGATATGGGCGACGCCGCGGGTTTCGAACGTGCGGCCGGACTTCTTGTCGAGATAGGTGTGCAGAAGGTCAGGACCCAGATCCTTGCACTCTTTGTTGCCCTTGGCGCGGCGGGAATAGACCGCCTTCGTCGTTGTCGCGAAGTCGAGAGAGTAGCCGACCGGCAGGCCCCAGTCCTTCATCAGGTATGTCAGGACATGAGCGGTATCGACGATGGTCTCGTCACAGCTGATGGGGATCCCGGAATCTTTGTGCTTCCTGGCTTTGAACGCGCCGATGCGCACGCCAAAGAAGCCACCGGTATCTTTGACCATTTGCAGTTCGCTGTCGTCGAAATCGTATTCGTGAAGCCAGCGCCGCCCGCTTTTGGTCCAGCCCTCCAGCATGGCGTTCGGATTGTTGTGCATCGCGTTCAGCGGGTAGTCTTTGAACTCTCGACTGATCCGGCGCATGTCGATGCGGGCACGGCTGGAGACGTGGTCGATGTTGACGATCATCCCGCGCAGCATTGCGGCACGGACGACCCGCTCGCCATCGTGGGAGATGCCCATGTTGTTCCGCTCGACCCAGGCGTCGCGATAGGTACGCTTGTCGACGTAGGAGCCGCCGCGTGTGGCGAAGCCCGGCGTGTTCGGATAGATCGCGAAGCCGTTGAAGTGCCCCTCCAGTCCGCTGCGGCCGACGACATAGTCGACGAGGTTGATCTCGGACAGCTGCGATGGCCTGTCGACACATTTGTCCAGCAGGCCGAACAGCTTGCCGCCCTTGAAGAAGCCTTTGCCACACTTATTGTCGCAGAAAGCGTGGCCGAGATTGTTTTTCAGCGGGAAGTTCGCAACGCTGTCGTCGTAGAAGAAACAGCCCGCCATCGCCTGCATGTTCCGGATCAGCTTGCCGGGCGTTGTGTGTGGCGGGCGGTAGATGTCAGCCCCGGCCAGACGCGAGTTGATCTTGTGCGCCATGTAGAAGGTGCGCACCCCCATCCTGTAGTATTCGTCCAGCCGTTTGACCGGATCAAAACGGCGGTCTTCGGCCCCGAAATCGTAGTCGGATTCGATGCCGATGATGATTGCGAGCTTGCCCGCGTTGATGATCCGGCGGGCCTGACGCGGGCTATAGGCGATCTGCATCCAGTCGCGGTTTGCCGCCACCCAGGCCTTGATCGCCTTGATCTGATCCACGGTTGACTTGTAACTGTCACCCC
>JBCCMP010000142.1:0-11058 GCA_039026295.1 Pseudomonadota bacterium
CGATGTCGTGCAGATGCGTTGTCTTGACCTGATGCCCGGCTTCCCGTGCCGCACGGGCATAGCGTTCCGCCAGATCGTGGGACAGTGATTTCCGGGCGGGGTGTCCGTTCAGGACAAAGATGCGTTTTGCCATCGCTGAATTCCTTGAAATTTGCGGGAGGGTCAAAAGATGAGCAATGCCAGTAGCGCGCCAAGCTTTCCGTAAAGCGCCAGGTTCACGAACAGCCGAAACAGCATTCGGCCGTCACGGCTGGTTATGCCAAGCACGCGAGCGGCTGCATCGCCGGGCCAAAGGAAGGCCTTCGCGATGGAATCGGCGGGGCTGGACCCAATCCTGGTATCAGAGCGTGCAACGCAATCGGTCTTTTCGTTTTGAAGGCGGCTCGGTGCGAGGGGCATCTCTGATTCCTTTTTTATGACTGGATGGTCAGTCATATATTTCGATAATGACTGGACGTCCAGTCATAAAAAGCCTATCAGATTAGAAAATCTGCGAGGCGGAGCCGCTATGCCAAAGATCGTCGACAAGGAAGAGATGCGAAACGCGATCCTGGATGCGGTGACGCGCGTCTACACGGCCAAAGGCTACCACGCGGCGACGATCGCCGACGTGGCCGAGGAAGCGGGCTTGGGAAAGGGGACGCTCTATCTTTATTTCAAGAACAAGGAGGCGATGACCACCGCATTGGTGGAACGCCACTTTGCGTCCATCGAAGAGACGTACATGAGTGCGCCGCTGCCGGATTCGTTGGATGCATTCATCAAAGAGCTGTCCGCGACCGTCAGTATCCCGGATGAGCACGCCAGGTTTATCCGCGTCTTCTTCGAAGTCTTCGGCCCAAGCTTCGCATCAGAGGCATTCACAAAGAACATCGCGGACTTCTTCGAACGGATGGGTGCGCACTATGCCAAGGCAATCACACATCTGCAGGCCGCCGGCGAGGTGCGCGAGGGCATCGATGCCGTGCTCTTCGGACGTGCACTCGCCAGTCTGATAGATGGCATCATTCTGCACCGAGGCTTGTTCGGAATTTCAAAGAAGCGGCAGGCGAAGCTGAACGCCGAGGCGCTGGCGGCTTTAGCCTACGGCCTGCGAAGTTAGCGCATCACATCGATCCAATGGTGCAGGTCAACATCACTTCGAGGCGACACGCGAAACTGGGCGTCGGCAGCGGCACGGTCGATTGACAAAGCAATCGTTCGCGGCCGTGCGGCAAAAAAGGAGGATGAGTTCTTTCCAGTCGTCAGATGCATCGCAGCAGTCGCACGCCGCTTTCCGTGATCCCGTGCTTCCGGTCTTAACCTACCGCGCCCGCTTTGGATGAATGGCACAGGTCAGTTAGATCCTTGATCTCAAAGAACTTGGTTTATGGAGTCAGCTGGAGGATATGATCCACGAAGCCGAATTTTCTTTGACGACAAACAAGGGAAGAACCTGAATGCCGAGAGATACAAATCTGATCTTGAGCCCGATAAATCTCCGCCATGCGAACTTGGATTTCAGTGCATACGAGGAAGCCGTCGCGATGGCGCGTCGGCGCGGTGCCAAGTTGCTGGTGGTGACTGTCGCGCCAGAGATGGAGCGTAATCTCAATATCACTGACTCGAAGGAATACTGGGGCAAAGCGATGAAGAAATTCATGGCTGCCTATCCGGCAGAGGGCATCGAGTTGGAAACAGTCGTTCTGTTGGGCGCGGTGCACCGCCAAATCGTCAAATATGCCGAAGAGCGAAATGTCGATGTGATCGTGATGGGTTCGGCCAACCCGAGCATTAAAGATTACATCTTGGGCACGACCGCAAGCCATGTAGTAGCGCACGCGAAATGCTCAGTCTACGTGGTTCGCTCCTAGAGCGGTCCCCGATCGTATTGAAGCATACCGACCGCTCCAACCTTGTGATCTTCCGCATTTTCTTGACGCCTGACTGATCTAGTAAGGCTGGAAAATGCTCCCAGGTGTCTGATCCCAGGGTGTGATGATGTGATCTTTGCGCAAGAACGAAAGGAAGCACAACGGGCCAACCTCCCCGCGGGAGCGCCACGCCAATGCGGTTCAGAGGCCGGGCGCAGTCCCCGAGTCTGCCTCACCATGATCCGCCCAAGATCAAAAGTCGTGGGCGATGCCGTCTTTCTCCCAATCGCCGTACCGTGTCGGCTCGGCCCCACCGCGGCCGCCAAGCTCTTTGGGCATTTCCACCGGCTTTTCTTTGCGTCGGCGTTCCTCTGCCTCGGCCAGTGCGCGCTGGGCGGCGGGTGGCTGATCTTCAAAGCGCGGCGCGGCGGCCGCAGGCTCTTCGCCGGTTTCGGCTTTATCGTCGGGCGTATCGGTCATATATCCGCCTTGTTGGTTGCGGTCTCACGACGCCCCTTCAGATAATCTGCAGGCCCTGAACAGGCAATGGACATATCCACATGAACCTTGTCAAAACCGGTATTCTTCTGGCGGCATTGACCGCGCTGTTTCTGGTCGCGGGTTTTCTGTTGGGCGGTGCCGCAGGCGCGCTGATCGCCCTGCTGATCTCGGCCGGGATGAGCGCCTATGCCTTCTGGAACTCCGACAGCATGGCCCTGAACGCCCATGCCGCACGGCCGGTCACGCGCGCCTCTGCCCCCGAACTGGTCGAGATGGTGCAGGATCTGTCGGTAAAGGCCGACCTGCCGATGCCGGATGTCTATGTCATCGACAGTCCGCAGCCCAACGCCTTCGCCACGGGCCGCAGCCCCGAAAAAGGCGCTGTAGCCGCCACCACTGGGCTGATGCAAATGATGGATCGGAACGAATTGGCGGGCGTGATGGCACACGAACTTGCGCACATCAAGAACCGCGACACGCTGATCATGACCGTCTGCGCGACGGTGGTCGGCGCGCTCTCGATGCTGGCCCAATGGGGCTGGCTGCTGCGCGGGCGCGGCAATAACGGGATCGGCATTGTCGGTGCGTTGCTCGCCATGATCCTCGCCCCCATGGCGGCGGGCCTGATCCAGATGCTGATCTCACGCACCCGCGAATACTCCGCCGACAAGCTGGGGGGAGAGATCTGCGGCAATCCCCTCTGGCTGGCCAGCGCGCTGCAGAAACTCGGCAGCGGCGCCGGGCGGATCGAGATGCCCAGCGCCGAAAAGAACCCGGCCTCGGCGCATCTTTTCATCGTCAACCCGCTCTCGGGAAAGGGCGTCGACAACCTCTTCTCCACCCACCCGAAGATGGAGAACCGGATCGCGGCCCTGAAGCAGCAGGCCCAAGAGATGGGCCGCACCGCCAGCCCTTCCGGCGACCGGCAATGGGGTCCGCCGACCGTGCCGCGCTCGCGCAACTGACGCGCATCTGACCTTGCCACAACGCAGAGACAAACCCCGTCGCGGGCGAACCGGTGAACGCGCCCCCGGCGTGCCCGGCCTTGCTGCGCGCAGCGGTGCGCTGAAGCTGTTGCGCGCGGTGCTGGAGGGGCAGGCAATGCTGGACGACCAGCACCTGGACGCCGCGCCCCAGGACCGTGCCGCCGCCCGGACGCTCGCCGATCTGGCGCTGCGCCGTCTCGGTCAGATCGATGACGCGCTGGGCAATTTCGTCGAACGCGCGCCAAAACCGGCCGCCCGGCAGATCCTTCGCCTGCTGGCCGCCGAGCTTCTCTTCCACGGCACCCCGCCACATGCAGCCGTCGATCTGGCCGTTCGGCTGGCCCGGCGCGACAGGGACGCCCAGCGGGCCGCAGGCATGATCAACGCCGTCGGGCGCCGTCTGGCAGAGAACGGCGCCGGGATCGTCGCCGCACAGGACGCCGTCGCGCTGAACACCGTGCCCTGGCTCGCCAAACGTCTGACTGCCGATTGGGGGGCCGAGGTTACGGCGAAGATAGCTCAGGCTCACCTTGCCCCGGCACCCCATGATCTGACGCTCGCCAATCCCGCCGATGCTTCCCCGCTTGCCGCCGAGATCGGCGGGACACTGCTGCCCAATGGCAGTCTGCGGCTGAAGGACAGGCCGCAGATCAGCGCCCTTCCCGGCTATGAGCAGGGCGCGTGGTGGGTGCAGGACGCGGCGGCAACGCTGCCGGTGCAGATGCTTGGCGATGTGGCTGGTCGCCGCGTGCTCGACCTCTGCGCCGCGCCCGGTGGCAAGACGATGCAATTGGCCGCTGCTGGGGCTGATGTCACCGCGCTGGACCTCTCGGCCGAACGGCTTGGCCGCGTGGCCCAGAACCTTGACCGCACCGGGCTGGAGGCAACGCTTGTGGAAGCGGATGCCCTGACATGGTCGCCGGATCAGCCCTTTGACGCGGTTGTGCTGGACGCGCCGTGCTCGGCCACCGGCACGATCAGACGGCATCCCGACCTGCCGCATCGGGGGGATGGCAAGGGCCAGACCAGGCTGACCGACCTGCAGGCCCGTTTGCTGGACCGGGCCTTCGGGTTCACCGCGCCGGGCGGCACGCTGGTCTACTGCACCTGCTCGCTTTTGAAGTCCGAGGGCGAGGATCAGGTGGCGCGTTTTCTCAAGGGCACCCCTGGCGCCGCGCTGGATACGCTTACCGCATCCGACCCTGTCCCGCCGGAATTCATTTCGCCGGACGGTCATCTGCGCACGCGTCCCGACCTCTGGCCGGATCTGGGCGGGCTCGACGGTTTCTTCGCGGCGCGGATCCGTCGCGACTAGGCGTTCCGGACATTGTAAAACTTCGCAAAACTTCGCCGCCCGGTGTCGCGGGAACAGGTGACAGACGCGCCCCGGTTGCGTTAACTCTCTCGCTCAGGAATGGCCACGCAGCTACGGGGGCGCATGCAGCGGATGGGCGAGATTGCCGGACGTCTGCTGGGCGCGCGCCGCACCGTGCGCCTTGCGCGGTTTGGCAAGACGCCCGGCGCGTTGGTCTGGCAGCCAAAGCCGCCCGGCAGCGGTGATGCGGCCGCCGCCCGTCGCCTCGCCTCTGGCGTTCTGCTCTTCGATGGACGGTTGGTCGAGACGACCGATCCGACCCCATGGGCACTGACCGGGCCGGACCGGGTCTGGACGGATGCGCTGCACGGGCACGGCTGGCTGGACGACGCTGAAATCTGCGCGCAGGACCCTGTCTGGGCGGCGCTGATCGGCTGGGTATGGTCGTGGATCGATCGGTATGCCCAGGGCTCGGGACCGGGCTGGCAGCCGGATCTGGTGGCGCGGCGTCTCACCCGCTGGATCGCCTATTCCGTGCGCATTCTGCGCGGCCAGCCCAAGGAAAGATCGGACCGCTTCTTCCAGGCTCTGGGGCTGCAGACCCGGTATCTGTCGCTGTCCTGGCGGCAGACCGCAAACGGGCTCGCGCGGATCGAGGCACTGACCGGTCTGGTCTATGCGATGCTCAGCCTCGAGGGCACCGGCCGGTCCAGCCAGCGCGTGATCCGCGCCCTCGGCGATGCGACCCAGGCGGCCATCGGCCCCGACGGCGCGATCCCCAGCCGCAATCCCGAGGAACTGGCCCGGATCTTTGCCCTGCTGACTTGGAGCGCACGCGGGATCGAGGATGCGGGCCTCAGCCCGTCCAAGCTGCAGCTTGACGGTCTGAAACGGGTGGCACCGGTTCTGGCCGCGCTGCGCCACGGCAACGGAACGCTCGCCCGTTTCAACGGCGGCGGCACCGGGCGCGGGCTGAACCTGGATGCCATGCTGAAAGAGGCCCGGATGCGCGGGCCCGCGCCATTGGTGGGCGGTCCGGCGATGGGGTACCTGCGGCTCCAGACCTCTCATGCAACGGCAATCGTTGACGCCGGATCCGCCCCCAGCTTTGCGGTCGCAGATACGATCCATGCCAGCGGCCTGGGGCTGGAATTCACCCACACCGATCAGCCGATCATCGTCAACTGCGGCTCGGGCCTCGCCTTCGGTGACAAACCGGCCCGCGCGGCGCGGCGCAGGCCCTCCGCCTCGTCGGTCGAGCTGTGCAATCGCTGCCCAGCACTGCTGGTGCCGGGGTCCGGCCAGCGGCCGGATGGCAACCTCCATCTGACAGGGTCGGTGACGGGACAGCTCGATCCAGATCCCTCGGGACCCTGGGCGCTATGCAAGAGCACCGAATATCTGAAGACGACGGGGCTTGTGATCGAGCGCCGGGTTCACATGACGCCGATCGGCAACCGGCTGGTCGGTGAGGACACCGTCCTGGCCACCACGGCCGAGGGACGGTCCCAGGCGGCGGCCCTGCTGGAGGAGGCGGGCCAGGTCCCGATCACCGCTCGGTTCCACATCCATCCCGATGTGCAGGTGGTCCGGCCGGCATCCGGGACCGCCATTGTGATGAATTTACCAGACGGCACCCGCTGGCGGGTTCTGATAGATGCGGACACGACCGAGCTGGTGCCCAGCCAGTTCTTCGATCCGATCCGGCCCAAGCCCCGTGCGGCGATTCAGATTGTGGCGACAGCGCATCTGATTGACTATTGGGGGCGCATCACCTGGTCGTTCGAGAAGCTGTCGACCGGGGCGGCGCCGGGCTGAACCCGGGCTGACAAAACGGACCCAGAGGCAGGCCCACGCGCAGTCCAAGATGCGCGCTAAAAGGCAGGCCACCAAGCAGGCCACGAGTCAGGCCACGAGGCAGGAGCGGCACCATGACATCCAGTTCAGACAACAGGCGGACGATTGGGCGGGCACTGATCTCTGTCTCTGACAAGACCGGTCTCGAAGACCTTGGCCGCGCGCTGACCTCTTACGGCGTTGATCTTGTCTCCACCGGCGGCACCGCACGGGCGCTGCGCGAGGCAGGCCTTGGCGTGCGGGATGTGGCTGATCTGACCGGCTTTCCCGAAATGATGGATGGCCGGGTGAAAACCCTGCACCCGATGGTGCACGGCGGCCTTCTGGCCGACAGGGCCAACCCGGACCATGTCGCGGCAATGAACGACAATGGCATCGCCGGGATCGATCTTCTGGTGGTCAATCTCTACCCGTTCGAAGCGACGCTCGCCCGCGGCGCGGCCTATGACGAGATGGTCGAGAACATCGACATCGGCGGCCCTGCAATGATCCGTGCGGCCGCGAAGAACCATGCATCGGTCGCTGTGGTCACAGATCCCGAGGACTATCCGGAGGTTCTGGAGGCCCTTGCCCAAGGCGGCACCACGCTTGACCTGCGAAAAAGGCTTGCGGCCCATGCCTATGCCCGGACTGCTGCCTATGACGCCGCGGTTTCCGGCTGGATGCTGGGCGAGGCAGGGGAGACAACGCCCCGCCATCGCGCCTTTGCCGGGCGGCTGGTGCAGGGCCTGCGTTACGGCGAGAACCCGCATCAGGCGGCGGCCTTCTATGCGTCTGTCCCCGCCCGGGCCGGGGTTGCCACCGCGACGCAGCTTCAGGGCAAGGACCTCAGCTACAACAACATCAATGACACGGACGCGGCCATCGAACTGGTCGCGGACCTGCCGCAGGGCACGCCTTCTGTCGCGATCATCAAACATGCCAATCCCTGCGGGGCGGCCACCGGCGCGACGTTGGAGGAAGCCTATGCCCGTGCCTACGATTGTGACCGCGTCTCTGCCTTCGGCGGCATCATCGCCCTGAACCGACCGCTGGACGCCGCCACAGCCAGGCGCATCAGCGAGATCTTTGTCGAGGTGATTGTCGCCCCCAAGGCTGATGACGAAGCCATCCAGATCATCACCGCCAAGAAGAACATCCGCCTTCTGGTGACCGGTGAGCTGCCTGACCCGGCCGCCCCGCGCCTGGCCTATCGTCAGGTCGCAGGCGGAATGCTGGTGCAGGATCACGACATCGGGCAACTGACCCGCGACGATCTGAAGGTCGCCACCAGACGCGCGCCTACCGAAGCCGAGATGAACGATCTGATGTTCGCCTGGACCGTCGCCAAACACGTCAAGTCCAACGCCATCATCTATGCCAAAGGCGGTGCGACCGTGGGCATCGGCGCGGGCCAGATGAGCCGGGTGGACGCATCCCGCATTGCCGCCAGAAAGTCCGTCGACATGGCCGAGGCGCTGGGCCTTGCCGAACCCACGGTGATCGGCTCCGTTGTCGCCTCTGACGCCTTCTTCCCCTTTGCCGACGGTCTGATCTCTGCCGCTGAGGCCGGGGCCACCGCGATCATTCAGCCGGGGGGCTCGATGCGCGATGACGAGGTGATCGCCGCCGCCGATGAACGGGGGCTGGCCATGGTTTTCACCGGCATGCGCCACTTCCGGCACTGACCGGCAGTTGCCGGATGTCACAGGCGCAGCAGGCCCCGCAGATGCCGCGGATCCGTCCATCTCAGCCCGTCCCGGGCGGGCGGGTTGTCCAGATCAAACCCAAGCCGCGCCTCCTGCTCCAGATCCAGCCCGGCGCGGATGAATGCCAGATCATCTGGTGACACCGGCTGCGCGGGAAGCGGCGCGTAGGCTTTGGTTTGTGCGCCCTCGTACTCTCGCACCGGGGTGAACCCGCGAATGCCCGGCATCCCCAACGTCGCTGCCAGCGCAACCATAGCCGCACGGGGCGCGCGGTTGACCGCCTCGAACCGGGAAAAAACGATCTGCCCCGGCATCCCCGCCATCTCTTCCAGATAGGCGATCTTCACCGACCGCATCCGGCAGATGTTCTCGAACCGCGTCGTCGTGTGCGGGTACATGTCGCCCTGGATCGGCTCTTCCGTGCCGTCTTCCCGCACCCAGGCCGGTTGCCATTCAGCGCGGAGGAAATCGTGGAAATCGAGGGCCGTCATCGCTTGAGAGACCTCGACGGGCGCGCGGTGAACGCTTTCAATCCATCGCAGCGGATGACGGTAGACCACGAATGTGAGCAGTCCCGGCGCCGCGATCATCCGGCGGTCAAGAAAGCCATGTTTCCAGCCAAGCTCCCGTGTGGGCTGCAGCTCTGGAAAGTTCCGCTCGATCAGCGTCGAGAGAAAGTTCGTGCCGGAGTTCCGGTCCCCCAGCACCTGGAACCGGTCGATCCGATGGTTCAGGTTCCGATGGACGCGCAGGCCCGGATCAGATGTGCGGTCAGAGGCCATGACCGGTCTCTCGCGCCCAGGTTCGCCAGTTGCGGTGGTCCCGTTTGTAGCTGGCGTCGAACTGGCCGAGGATTTCCGTCGCAACAGACCGGTCCGAGACGGTGACCGCGTCCAGCCGCCCCTCGGCATGCAGGGCCAGCGCAATCTGGGTGCACAGGGTCGGCCCCGCATAGTCGAAGACGTGCATCTCCTTGCCAGAGGACAGCCGGCGACAGGCTTCCGCAAATGCCGCCGTCACGAACACCCCGCCGGGGGGCGACGCGAGAAGGCCGTTGATCACGGTCATCTCCGCCGAACGGGTGCGGCACCAGAGGACGGTCTGTCCGGACATGCCTGCGATGGTGTCCGCCGCCGAGGGCCGCGCGCGGGCATCGGCATCGACATAGGTCCCGCCATGGATCATCAGCCAGGCGAGCCGGACGAAATCGGATTGCACCGCGGGGTGAGGGCACCGGTCAAGCAGGTCCGCCTCTCTTGTCCCTATCTCGGTTGCCAGAAACGCGCGGGCCTGCGCTTTGTCCAGCAGGGTGTGCTCGGCCATGCCGCGCCACCCGGCAATCTCGAACGCGACGTCGGCGGGCGGGTCCGGCTGATCCCAGAACTGGAGGATCTTTGCGGTTGCGGCAGGACCGGGCTGGAAGCGGGGCAACTCCAGATACATCGCCCAGGCCTCGGCTGCGCGGCGGGCATAGCCAGTATATTGCGGGTCCTCGGACAATCGCTTCAGGGCGGCCTTCGACTGATCGATGGCGCCCTCCTGCCATAGGCAAAGCGCCTGCCAGACCCGCGCCGCGAACGGTTCGGCGCGGCGTGCCAGCCATATCAGGCGCGAGAGATCACCTGCGTCGTGCATCATGTGGTCAACGGCGCGAAACAGCGGATCGCCATCGTCGAAGGGATTGGTCCCGGTTGCCCGGTCAAGGTTTCTCAGGCGTCCGGCCTGCAGTCTCAGCATCACCTGCCGGGCCCGCCGCCGACGGGGCAGCGCGCGGACCAGAAGAGCGGGCATCATCAGCCGCAGATGGTCGCCGAGGGACAGGGTCGGATCAGTCATCGCGCCCCCGGTTTGGCAGACGGCCTGATGCCCGGCAACACGTCCGCGCACGCCGCGGCAGCTGCAATGCGGCAGACCCCTAGCCAAAGCCCCCGGAAATCGCTATGCCCCGCCCGTCCCGATCGGGGACCTCACACCCAAAGGAATGGAGAAATGGGCTATCGTATCGCCGTCGCGGGTGCCACCGGCAATGTGGGCCGCGAAATGCTGAACATCCTGTCCGAGCGGGAGTTCCCCGCCGATGAAGTCATCGCCCTGGCCTCGCGCCGGTCGAAAGGCACGGAATGCGGCTACGGCGAGAAAACGCTCAAATGTCTGGACATCGACACGTTCGACTGGACAGGCACGGACATGGCACTGTTTGCCATCGGGTCCGGCCCGACCAAGGAGTACGCGCCGCGCGCCGCCAAGGCCGGCTGCGTGGTCATCGATAACTCTTCGCTCTATCGCTACGACCCCAACATCCCGCTGATCGTGCCGGAGGTGAACCCGGACGACGTGATGCAGTATTCCAATCGCAACATCATCGCGAACCCGAACTGTTCGACCGCGCAGATGGTCGTGGCGCTGAAGCCGCTGCACGACCGGGCCCGGATCAAGCGCGTGGTCGTCTCGACCTACCAGTCCGTGTCGGGCGCGGGCAAGGAAGGCATGGACGAGCTCTGGGCGCAGACCAAGGGCATCTATGTGCCGGGGCAAGAGAAAGAGCCCAAGAAGTTCACCAAGCAGATCGCCTTCAACGTGATCCCGCACATCGATGTCTTCATGGATGACGGATCCTGCAAGGAAGAATGGAAGATGGTGGTGGAGACCAAGAAGATCATCGACAAGGCGATCAAGGTCACGGCCACCTGCGTGCGCGTGCCGACCTTCGTGGGCCATGCGGAATCGGTGAACATCGAGTTCGAAGATCCGCTACCCGCCGACGAAGCCCGCGAGATCCTGCGCCAGTCCCCCGGCATCGTCGTGGTCGATGAACGCCAGGACGGCGGCTATGTCACGCCGGTCGAATGCGTCGGCGA
>JBCCMP010000143.1:0-11011 GCA_039026295.1 Pseudomonadota bacterium
ATCGAAGGGACAACCACGGCCATGGTCCAGGAAGACATGCGTGCCTGGCACGCAGGTCTTTCTCATTGGGCTGGTATCAACGATATCAACTCCTGGTCCATCGGAATCGAGATCGCAAACCCCGGGCACCTGTTGGATTACACGCCCTTTCCAGATGCGCAAATGACTGCACTGGAGTACCTTCTTTCAGGGATGCAGGAACGCTGGCACGTAAATCCGCAGGATGTGATCAGCCACGCATGCATTGCACCTGGCCGCAAGGTCGATCCCGGTGAAAAACTGGACTGGCGCCGTTTGGCCTGTGCCGGGCTTGCTGTTTGGCTCGATCCTCCGCTGGAGAGATCAGCGATCCCGGCAGACTTGACCGCCCTTTGCTGTGCAGCGGCACGTCTAGGGTATCAGGTGCCGGATGAACCGGTCTGGGATCTGCCTATGAAAGCGCTTTGGCGCAGCCTCTCCATGCGCTGGCTCGGTCCATCGCCGCTCTTCGGACACCCGCCCTGCAAGACCGGACTGGCGCATGTCGAAAAGCTCGCCGATCGCTGGCCTGTTCAGCGTGGGCTCGGTGATGTCTAAAGCTATGCGGTACGGATATGGGCCAGTGCTGGTCCGCCAGCCGTCATGTCGGGACCCCTCAGCTTTCCGACACAGGAAGATGCCCGGCGTCAGGCTACAGACGTCGATGCAGAACATCTGATCCTACATCACACCTACTTGGATATCGTGCCGAATTCTGGCGATAGATTGAACGCGATCGACAACGCGGGCATAATATCACGACCTGGTCGGTTGACCGTCTCCTCGACCTCGGTTACCCCGTCCGCGCGGATGGCCGGATGGTCGCTCTGCACACCGGGGGTAACCTTGGGTGGAGAGGAAAGTCCGGGCTCCATGACGGCACGGTGCCGGGTAACGCCCGGCGGGGGCAACCCCAGGGAAAGCGCCACAGAGACCAAACCGCCCCGGCGTGCCGGGGCAAGGGTGAAACGGTGGAGTAAGAGCCCACCGCGGGTCTGGTAACAGGCCCGGCACGGCAAGCCCCACCGGGAGCAAGGTCAGATAGGGAGACGCGAGTTACGGCTCAGGGCGGCCGCCGGCCCGATCTCCGGGTAGACCGCGCGAGGCGCCGGGTGACCGGCGTCCCAGATGAATGGCCATCCCTGAGCAATCAGGACAGAACCCGGCTTACAGGCCATCCGCACCAAACACGCCGGGCAGCGTCGCTTTGGTTCGAGAACAATTTCGATGCCATAAGCTTGCCGTGTTGTTCGCATCGATCGACGATCGCGCAAGTCAATTCGGTCCGCGTGCAGCAATCACAATTGGCTTGATCCGGCGGCTGAAAAGATGTCTCTCCATCTCGCGATTGCCATTCCTAGTGTGAAAGGTCGGGAAGGCCTTGCACCACGGCGAGCCAACACCGTCGAGAAGCGTCGTATTTGGAGACGACGACCCGGCAATGATGACGTCCCGTTGGGGGCGAGCAAAAAAGGAATGTTGATGTCTGGAATAGGTATCATGATCTGTGGCCACGGCAGCCGGTCCAAGGCGGCCGAGGAGGAGTTTGGCCTGCTGGCCAAGGGACTGCGCGCTCGGTATCCGGACACGCCGCTGGAGCACGGGTTTCTGGAATATTCCGCTCCCAACATCCACATGGGCCTCGACCGGCTACGCGACGCGGGAGTCGATCACATTGTCGCTGTGCCCGGCATGCTGTTTGCCGCCACCCACGCCAAGAATGACATCCCTTCCGTGCTAACGACCTACCAGGCGAAGCACGCACATCTTACCGTCTCCTACGGTAGAGAACTTGGCCTGCACCCACAGATGATCGCCGCTTTCGAGGCGCGCATTCTCGAGGTGCTTGGGCTCGATCACGTTCACGATGGCGATTTATACGATACGATGCTTGTGGTCGTTGGCCGCGGGACATCAGACACCCTTGCCAATGCGGAAGCTGCGCGTCTCACCCGGATTGTCACTGAAAATCTTGGTTTCGGTTGGTCCGAGACGGTCTATTCTGGAGTTACCTTCCCCTCCGTCGGTCGGGGACTGGAGATGGCCCTGAAACTGGGCTTCAAGCGCATCGTTGTGGCGCCGTACTTTCTGTTTACGGGGCGGCTGATAGACCGGATCTACGGGTATGTTGATCGTGTCGCTGCTACGGTGCCCGATGTCGAGATCTTAAAGGCCCATTACCTTTCTGATCAGGACCACGTAATCGACACATTCGTCGAGCGGATTGAAGAGGCTCACGGCGGTGCAATCGTTGACAGCCAGGACTTGATGGCATCCTTCAAAGACCGTCTCGCTAAAGGTGAAGTCGATGTGCATCACCACCACGCAGAATACCGTGATCCTTTGGATGACGAGGGTAGGGCGGGCCATAATCACCATCATGACCACAGTCACGACGACGTCCACAGCCATGAACACCATCATCACGGCCACAGCCACGGGGTCTATCGCCATATCGGGCATCCGAACGGCCCGCGCACAATGATTGACCAGGGCGTCTGCTGTTGTTTCATGAGCCAGTTCCCTGATGATGTAATTCGAGAAGAACGCAAGCGCCGAAGATCAGCGTCTTGAAGCCAAGAGATAAGGTCATTGTCTGGGCCAAGGCCCGACACAGCAGCGCTGGCGGATCTCTAAACGAAATTGACGAGAGTCCCCTTGCTGCGCCTACTGTGCCGCAATCCCTGCGCGGCGCAGTTGCCGTTCAATAAGCGCGGCGACTTCAGAAGGCGGCAACGAATGTCAGTAACCCTCGTCCTGTGCTTCTAATGCGCCATCCAGTTCACTGGTAGCGCAGAATTACGTCGATCGGGCTATGGGGTTGCGGTGTAGTCTTCCTCGGACACCGGCTCCATCCAGTCGATATGCTTGCCGTCCAGTGCTTCCTGAAAGGCGATATGGCACATGGCCGTGTCGGGCGCGGCACCGTGCCAGTGCTTTTCGCCCGGCGGTATCCAGATTGAATCCCCGGCCTTAATCTCGACCACCTTCTCGCCTTCTGTCTGGAATCGGCCTACGCCCGAGACGACGTAAAGCGTTTGTCCCAGCGGATGGGTGTGCCAATTGGTACGCCCGCCCGGCAGGAAAGTGACACGCAGGGCGCGGATCCGCGCGGGTTCCGGTGCCTCGACGATCGGATCCTGAAAGACGGTGCCGCCGAAATATTCCGATGGACCATATTTCGTGGGCCGCTGCCCAGCACGGTGATGCTCCATTTTGCTCCCCTTTCTGCAAATTAACCGGTGATTCTGATCTGTTTCACCTATAGGCGGCGCGCTTTATCCTGACCAGTGACGGAATTTCGGCAATCGGATCGTGTCGATCTGGTGTCGGCAGTCTGTGCGGACACAACATATGGTAAAGTGGAGTCAAAATATTTATTGGTGGTATAAATAGGGGTTGAGTGGTGTAAAATGGTTATGTACAAACTGACCTCAGGACACCCGCGGGTTCATAAAATCAAAGAGCAGGTTTCATACAGGCTCCGCGGGTGTCCCGAAGAAACACAACGGGCGAAAGCTTGCGGATGCGGTAACCAGAGCCCCTAAGGGCCAACCGCAATAGATCCGAGGGACGGCGGGCGGACCGGATGCCAAAAAGGCCCGGCCCGCCCGTTCTCGTTCGGCGACAAGCGCGCCTTGGAATGGGGACGCTACTTGGGGACGCCGCGGTCGTGCTGAAGCATTTTACAGGCTCACATGATCACAAGATGGACGACAAGGGCCGCGTGTCCTTGCCGACCGAGTTCCGCCGCGTGCTCGACGCAGTCGGCTCCTCCGGCGGCCTTTACATTGCGCCTCAGCTGGACGACCCACGTGCCCATGTGGTTTTCACCATTGAGGCCTATTCAGCTCTGATCGAACGTCACAACGCCCGCGAGTATGCATCCATGCAGGCGCAGCAGCGCATGGAGCTGAAGCTGGTCACCCGTGCCAGTCAGATTCAGGTCGATGACATGGGCCGGATCGTGATTGCCAAACCACTGCGTGCCAGCATCGGCCTGCAGAAACAGATCCGCTTCGTGGGTGTCGCCTCCAGTTTCGAGATCTGGGAACCTAGCGCGCGCGACGACTTCGAGGCCGATCTGGAAGCCTCGCTGGACGAGCCGGTCTTCATCGACCGTCGAGGACTGCACTGATGGCCGCCGCGGCAGAGGCCAGCAGGCCCCGGTCGCCGCATATCCCCGTTCTTCTGGACGAGGTCATCGCGGCGCTCGACCCGGTAGTTGGACGCACCATCGTGGACGGCACGTTCGGGGCGGGGGGCTACACCCGCGCCTTTCTGGATAAGGGCGCTGATCGCGTGATCGCCATCGACCGCGACCCGACCGCAATTGCCGCTGCCAGTTGGGCCGCGAATCAGCCGCGTCTGACCCTGATCGAAGGCCAGTTCAGTGATCTCGATGCACTGGCCCGGAACGCGTGCGCGCCTCAGGTCGATGCGGTTGTTCTGGACATTGGCGTCTCTTCCATGCAGCTCGATCAGGACATTCGTGGCTTTTCCTTCATGCGCGACGGGCCGCTGGATATGCGCATGTCGGGGCAGGGCAAATCTGCCGCCGATCTGGTGAACACCGCCGACGAGTCCACGCTGGCCAACATCATCTACGTTTACGGCGAGGATCGCGCATCGAGGCGTCTGGCCAAAGCCATCGTGCGGGCGCGCACCGAAGCGCCAATCCGCACCACCTTGCATCTGGCCGAGGTTGTGGCCGACGCCCTGCCGCGCGCGCGGCCCGGTCAGGTGCATCCCGCAACGAGAACCTTTCAGGCGTTGCGAATTGCAGTGAACGACGAGCTTGGCGAACTCGTAAGCGGCCTCGCGGCGGCCGAGCGCCTGCTTGGCCCGGGCGGAGTGCTGGCTGTGGTCAGCTTCCACTCGCTGGAGGACCGGATCGTCAAACGCTATATGGCGGCGGCATCGACAGGACTCGGCGGCGGCTCCCGTTACGAACCCGCTCGGCAGGGGCCGCATCCACGCTACCACAAACCAGCTCGCGCCGTCGCGCCCGGCGCGAGCGAGATCGACGCCAATCCCCGTGCCCGCTCTGCACGACTGCGCGCGGCCAGGCGAACGGAAGCACCCTTCATCGAACCGGATGTGCACGCGATCGGCCTGCCGAGAAACCCGATGCAACCCGGTGTGCGTAAAGGAGGCCGAAGATGAACAAGCATCTTATCGCTCTCCTCGTTCTTCTGATCATCGCCATCGCCGGCTGGGCGTACAACGTGAACTACAACACGCTGACGACGATCGACCGGGTGAAAGACCTGCGCGCCCAGATAGCTGACGAGCGCGAGGCTATTCAAGTTTTGCGCGTCGAGTGGGCGTATCTGAACGCCCCGGATCGGCTGGCACAGCTGGTCGAGGAAAACAATGACTCCCTGCAACTTGCACCGATGACGCCGGATGCCCTCCAAGAGGTCGCTGTAGTGCCGTTCCTGAAACCGGGCGAAACGCTGAGCGAACAGCTGGTTGGCGAACCGTCCGAGCGAGTCATTGGCGGCTTTCCCATTCCTGCCGCAAGGCCCGCTGGGATCCAATTCTGATGGCGGAAAAGGCGCAGAAACGCGATCCGATCAGCCGCACAGAAAGCCGCGGCAACTGGCGGCTGATCCTGCTGATGGCCTGCTTTGTCGCCTGTTATGGCGCGGTCGGGGTACGCATGGGTCTTTTGGCGGCAACCGATCCGGCAGAGCCGCCGTTTGAACGCGACGGCGGTGCCAATCGCCCGGCCCGGGCAGAGATCGTCGACCGTTCCGGCCACCTTCTGGCCGGGAACTTGCCCGCCTGGTCGCTCTATGCGAATCCGCGTGAAATCAAAGATCCGGTCGCAGTTGCGACCGCGCTTGATCCGATCTTCCCGGAGATCGATCAGGCCACATTGCATCGCAAACTCTCTTCCAACCGAAGCTTTGTCTGGATCAAGCGCCCGGTCACGCCACGGGAACGGCAGGCCGTGCACGACCTTGGCTTTCCCGGTGTTTTCTTCGGCAATCGCGAGATGCGGATCTACCCCGCAGGCGCTGCGACCGCACATATCGTCGGCGGCGTGAAGGCCGCGACCGAAGCGGTCAACTATGCCGAATTCACTGGCGCGGGTGGACTCGAGCAGCACTTCAACGAGCGCCTTTCCGACCGCATGCAGGCCGCGGAGCCATTGCAGTTGTCCCTGGATCTGGCCGTGCAGCAGGGTGTCAGGGACGAACTGCGCATCGGGATGGAACGGCTGACCGCCAGAGGCGCCTCCGCGATCTTGATGAAGGCAAAGACGGGCGAGATCGTCTCCATGGTCTCGCTGCCCGATTTCGACCCGAACGAACGGCCACAGCTCTGGCGCGGCGAAGCGGCCTACAATCCACGCTTCAATCGCGCGGCGCAGGGGCGGTACGAACTCGGCTCCACCTTCAAGGTCCTGACCGCAGCCATGGCACTGGATGCCGGGGTGGCAACCTCGAACACAATCATCAAGACTCCGCCGTCCCTGCGCTATGGCCGTCATACCATCGGTGAATCACACCGCATGGACCCGGAAATGCCGCTGGAGGACGTGGTAGTCCGATCCTCGAATGTCGGGTCTGCCCGCATCGCGATGATGGTCGGGACACGCCGGTTTAAAAGTTATCTTGACCGGCTCGGCTTCTTCGATCCGTCGGGCGTGGAACTGTCTGAGGCCGCCCGTGCCAAGACGCTGATGCCGGATTACTGGACAGACCTCAGCACCATGACAATCTCCTTCGGGCACGGCCTGGCCGCCTCTCCGGTGCATCTTGCTGCATCTTATGCCACGCTCGCCAATGACGGGACCCGCGTTTTCCCATCGCTCGTCAAGGGCGGTATTCCGACGGGCAAGCAGGTCTTATCCCAGAAAACTGCACGGGAAATGCTCAGAATCATGCGCGAGGTGGTGGTGCGCGGCACGGCCAAACGTGCGAATGTTCCTGGGTATGAGGTAGGCGGCAAGACGGGCACGGCCGAAAAGGTTGGCCCTGGCGGCTATGACAAGAACCGGGTGATCGCGACCTTTGCGTCTGTGTTTCCCGCGTCTGCGCCGGAATTTGTGTTGATCGTTTCGCTGGACGAGCCGACGGACAGATCCGGGCGCAAGCCTGTGCGCGGCGCGGGCCGAACGGCAGTTCCGGTCGCCGCCAGCATCATACGCCGGGTTGCCCCCATTCTGGGTTTGCGGCCCTTGCAGGAGGGCGATGGCGCATCGGTTGCCGCTGTCGATGTAACCACGGAGTGAGCAGGTGAGCACGGCAGGCAGCATGGTCTCGGCAACACTTGCAGAGCTTGATCTGATGAGCCTGCCCCATGCCGGTCCGGCCCCTGTTGCAGATCGGGTCATCAACGGTCTTGCGGTGGATAGTCGCGAGGTCAAAGACGGCTTCCTTTTCGTCGCCATGCCCGGGACAAAACTGGATGGCGCAAGCTTTGCCCAATATGCTGTTCGCCAGGGTGCCGCCGCCATTATAGTGACACCAGAAGGGCTTGAGATCGCCAAGGCGGATATCGGGGCATTGCCGATCCCATTCCTGATCCACCACAATCCCCGCGCCGAACTGGCCCGTTTGTCGGCGCTGTGGAATGGCGCGCAGCCCGGCGTGATGGCGGCGGTGACCGGAACCAATGGCAAGACCTCGGTTGCCCATTTTCTGCGTCAGATCTGGCATGCCTTGGGCCTGAAGCCCGCAACCTTTGGCACAGCCGGCGTCGAAGGTCCTGGCTTTGAAGAACCGCTTGCGATGACCACGCCAGAGCCCCTCGCGCTGCATGCGTTACTGGCCCGGCTGGCAGACAAAGGATGCACCCATGCGGCTATGGAGGCGTCGTCGCATGGCCTTGCTCAGCACCGCGTCGACGGTGTGCGTTTCATGGCGGCCGGGCTGACCAACATTACACGTGATCACATGGATTATCACCGCGACCACGACGACTATGTCGGAGCCAAGCTGCGCCTCTTTCACGACGTACTCCCCCCGGACGGTGTGGCTGTGCTGAACGCAGACGATCCGGTGTTTCCGCTGGCTCGGATGATCGCAGGCCCGCGCAGGGTGATCCGTGTCGGGCGTGGCAGCGCCGACCTGCATCTAGCGAAAGCCGACTATCACCGTGATGGTCAAGTCATCGCGTTCGACTGGGAAGGCCGCCGCCACACAGCGGATCTGGCGCTGATCGGCGGCTTTCAGGCCGAGAACGTTCTGATGGCCGCCGGTCTGGCGATTGCGACCGAGGCAGATGCCGAAGCGGTCTTCGCAACTCTGCCGAAGCTGACTGGTGTGCGGGGCCGCATGGAACGTGCGGCGGCACGCGAAAACGGCGCTGCGATCTACGTCGACTATGCCCATACACCCGATGCACTGAGCACCACGCTGGCCGCCATCCGTCCCCATGTCAGCGGCCGTCTGGTCGTGGTTGGAGGTGCCGGCGGTGACCGCGATCCGGGCAAGCGCCCCCTGATGGGCAGCGCAATGGCAGCTGGCGCAGACGTCGTCATTGTCACAGATGACAATCCCCGTTCCGAAGATCCTGCGGCCATTCGCGCGGCGGTCATGGAGGGGTGCCCTGACGCCAACAATATCGGTGACCGGGCCGAGGCGATCCTGACCGGCGTCGATGCCCTGAAATCGCCCGGCGACTGCCTGCTGATCGCCGGGAAGGGCCATGAACAGGGTCAGGAACTGGCGGGCAGAACGTTGCCCTTTGATGATGTCTCCCAGGCGCGGGTAGCGGTCGCGGCTCTGGACGGATTGGCGCTGGAAGAGACTGCATGAGCTGGCTCTGGACCAAGGATGACGCAGTCGCGGCCACGGGCGGCAACGCCATTGGCGGGTGGCTTGGCTTCTCGGGCCTTTCGATCGACACTCGCGAACTTGAGGCTGGGGACTTATTCGTCGCGCTGGCGGGCGACAACCGCGACGGCCACGCCTTTGTCGGGCAGGCATTGGCAGCCGGGGCCGCGGCGGCGCTGGTCACGCACCGGCCTGACGGTGTGCCCGAGGATGCGCCGCTGCTGGTGGTGCCCGACACACTGAGGGCACTGGAGGCACTCGCCGCCGCGGCCCGCGCCAGAATGCGGGGCAAGGTGATCGGCGTGACTGGTTCAGTCGGCAAGACATCAACCAAAGAGATGCTTCGCACGATGTTGGCCGTCCAGGGGCGAACGCATGCCGCCGTGCGCAGTTTTAACAATCATTGGGGCGTGCCCCTCACGCTGGCGCGAATGCCTGCTGATACGGACTATGCTGTAATCGAGATCGGCATGAACCATCCGGGAGAGATTACGCCGCTTTCGCGTCTAGCCCGCCCTCATGTTGCGTTGATCACCACGGTCGCTGCGGTCCATCTGGAGGCATTCGGCTCCGTCGACGAGATCGCCGATGCCAAGGCGGAAATCTTCGCAGGGCTTGAACCCGGTGGTGTGGCCGTGATCAACGCCGACATTCCGACAACAGGTCGCCTGCGCGCAGCGGCACGTGGCCCGGTGCGAAGCTTCGGCACCGAGGCGGCGGATGGCCAGTTGGTCAAAACGAGGCTCTGCGCCGAGGCAACGGTTGGCCGCGCCCTGATCGACGGTGAAGCCATATGCTTCAAGATCGGCGCGCCCGGTGCCCATTTCGCACTGAACGCCGTCGGCGCGCTTTTGGCCATTCAGGCCGCAGGTGCCGATATCGCCCGTGCGGCGCTGGCGCTGGCCACTTGGTCTGCAGTCGACGGGCGCGGTGCCCGGACAATAATCGACATCGGCCCAGCGGGCACCGACGGTGCAATCGCCGTCCTGGACGAAAGCTACAATGCTAACCCGGCCTCGGTCAGCGCAGCCCTTGCTGTGCTCGCGGCGACTGAAACAAAAGGCCGCCGCCATGCCTATCTGGGCGACATGCTGGAGCTTGGCCCGACCGAGATGGGCCTGCACGCCGGTCTTGCGCAGCACCCCGCCGTAGAGAACATTGATCAGATCCACTGTTGCGGGCCGCGCATGAAGGCCCTTTACGAGGCTCTTCCCAAAGCGCGCCGCGGTCTTTATGCCCCCGCCAGCGCCGAGCTGGCCGCGGTCGCTGCCGGTCCGGTTCGGCCCGGCGATATCTGCATGATCAAAGGTTCCCTGGGTGCCAAAATGGCTCCTGTAGTTGCGGCGCTGAAGGCGCTCGGCACGCCCCGCCGGGCAGGCGACAGCGCGCAAGACGAGGATTAGGATGCTCTACTACTTGGAATCGCTGTCCGATGGCGGCGATGTCTTTAACCTGTTTCGCTACATCACCTTCCGGGCGGGGGGCGCGTTCTTTACGGCCCTGCTGTTCGCGTTCATCTTCGGCGCTCCAATCATCAACTGGCTGCGCCGCGTTCAGAAAAAGGGCCAGCCGATCCGCGATGATGGGCCGGAGCGGCACATCGTTGAAAAGGCGGGAACCCCCACCATGGGAGGCGTCCTGATCCTTGGTGGGCTTCTGATCTCATCCTTCCTGTGGGCGCGGCTGGACAATGGCTATGTCTGGACCGTGCTGCTGGTCACCCTCGGCTTCGGGCTGATCGGGTTCGTCGACGATTTCCAGAAGGTCACGAAGTTTTCCCACAAGGGGGTCAGCGGCAAGGTGCGGTTGGCCATCGGATTTGCCATCGCGCTTGGCGCGGGACTTTATATGTCCACGCTGCAGCCGCCCGAGTTGCAGAACCAGATCGCGATGCCGATCCTGAAGGATGCGCTGCTTTATGCCGGGTATTTCTATTTCCCGTTCGTGATGCTTGTTATCGTCGGGTCGGCGAACGCCGTGAACCTGACAGACGGGTTGGACGGGCTGGCCATAATGCCGGTGATGATTGCGGCAGGCTCACTGGGCGTTATCGCATATGTCGTAGGCCGGACGGATTTCACCGAGTATCTGCAAGTCCATTATAGTCCCGGTACCGGCGAGATCACGATCATTGCAGCGGCCATCATTGGCGCGGGGCTGGGATTCCTTTGGTACAACGCGCCGCCCGCCATGGTCTTCAT
>JBCCMP010000144.1:0-10987 GCA_039026295.1 Pseudomonadota bacterium
CGGCCAGCGTGCCTTCGTCCAGGCCGACCTCCGCCGCACAGCCGGGGCACTTTACGACCTGGGTCTCCTCGATCTCCGTCGCATCCAGCGCATTGTTCAGCGCAGCATAGTAATCCAGTTCCTTGATCTCTGGACCCTTGCCGGTCTTTTCACCCCAAGGGCTAAGCTGCTGGCCGGAATCCTCGATCTCGTTCTCGGTGCCGCAGAACTGGCAGACCATCGAGAGCGCGCCCGGCTGAAAACTCAGCGGGGCGCCGCATTCCGTGCACGGCATCTGGTTCTGGCTGTTCACGGCTGTCCCCCCGAAAAGTCTTTTCTTTCAAATTGGCACCGGTCGTCTGCCCCTCACCCGATCCTCTCCCAGGGAAAGAGGGGGACGCAAATGGCAGGTTCCGCCCGCTTAAGCGGAAGGCGGCGGTGGAGGGGGCGGCGCGACCGTGAAAAGCCGTGCAAGCGCATCAACCTCGCCCGCAGCCGTCCATCCGGCCATGCCCGCCGACCAGACCAGCGTTTCGCGACTGAACGTGCCTTCGGCCACCATCCGGCCGAGCCGGGCCAGCGAAAACGGCCCTGTCGTCTGCCCGTTTTCGGCAATGTGATAGACCACTTCGACCGGCGGCGGGGGAGGCGGCGGCGGTGCCGCGGCCGCCGGGGTCGGTTGCGCCGGGGCCTGCGGCTGCTGCGGCGCCTGACCCCAGGGCGACTGGAAGCCGCCCGCCATGTTGTTCGACATGGCCATCCCCATGCCCATGCCAAGGCCCGCGCCCATGCCGCCCCCGCCGGAGGGGTTCTCGGCAGCCGCCCGCATCGATTCTGCGGCCTGGAATTGCGCATAGGCCCCCAGATCACCGATCACACCCATCGAGGTGCGCTTGTCCATCGCCTGCTCGACGGCCTCAGGCAACGACACATTCTCGACCAGCAGGGTCGGGATCTCGATCCCGTAGGCCGCGATTTCCGGTGCGATGCGCTTTTGCAGGTATTCGGCCATCTGATCGGTATTGGCCGCCAGATCCAGCACGGGAATGCCGGACGAGGCGAGCGCGTTCGAAAAACGCGACACCACCACGTTGCGCAGCTGGAACTGCACTTCGTCGACCGTGAATTCGCCGTCCGTGCCGACGACCTCTTGTAGGAAGAGGCCTGGATCGACAACGCGGATGGTGTAGGTTCCGAAAGCGCGCATTCTGACCGGCCCGAATTCCGGGTCGCGCATCATGATCGGGTTCTTGGTGCCCCATTTCAGATCCTGGAACCGCCGGGTAGAGACGAAGTAGATCTCGGACTTGAACGGTGACGAGAACCCGTGATCCCAGTGCTGAAGGGTCGTCATGATGGGCATGTTGTTGGTTTCCAGCTGGTAGAGACCCGGCTGGAAGACATCGGCCAACTGGCCTTCGTGGATGAAGACTGCGGCCTGCCCCTCGCGTACGGTCAGCTTGGCCCCGTACTTGATCGCGTTGTCCCGGCGCTGGAAGCGGTAGACCATGGTGTCCCGCGTGTCATCGGTCCAGTCGATGACATCGATCAGTTCACCTTTCAGCATGTCCCAGATCATTCTCGGGTCTCCTCTGTCTCCCGGCGTTCACAGCCCCGGGCGTAGTTCTTCAATTATCCGGCGCACGATGGGCATGGCCTCAACAGGCGTCATCCCCGGCCTCAGTCGCCGATCGTATAGGATTCGCAACAGAAGTTCATCATGTGTCGTCAGCAGGGCAAATTCGTCATCATCGTTGAAAATCGACGGGCGCACGCTGGGATCATCGTTGAACAGACCCAGGCTCTGGGCGATTTCCTCGTGAAAGCAAAGCTCCCGGTACAGACCCTTCAGATCACCGTGCAGGAAGACCATGGCGGCGGTAATTGACGGCTCGCTCTGCGACCAGCCGACAACGGCGCCGCAGTCGTGGATCGAACGAAACAATGATCGGGCGGCGCTCCGCGCCGAGCTCTTGGTCAGGGCGCGCAGCACTGTCTTCTGCTGACGCGGCTGGACGATCAGGATCAGAAAGTTCGCGTCCTTTGCCGGGACAGGCAGCGCAGAGAGCCCTGTGAGGCGGCTCATGCGTTCCATGAACGCATCGACAAGCGGTTGATCCTGCCGCTGCCCGACGAGGGCATAGGTGATCGCCCGGTCCCAGCGGGTGATCGGCTTTGGGATCCGGTCACGGTCATCGGGATAGGTGAAGAAGGCGATCCGCTGGAAATGGTCCGCGAGATCGGCATTCGTGTAGGGCACGTCCGGCGGGGCCGGATCGGTTCGAAGAAACCCGCGATCCTTCATCTTGGCCTGATATTCGGCGAATTCCTGCCCGCGCGGCACGGCACAGCCTGCGGCAACCGACAGGATCAGGACCAGCAGAAGAGTTTTCGTCGCAATCAGCCTGTGGCGCATGCCGGTCCGATCTCCCGCCTCGCCAATCTGTCTCGGGGGCGGCTGACTATGGCGCAGAAAGCAGACGGATCAAAGCATCTGCGGCGCTTTCCTCGGTCTGCGTCGTTGCCGGCAGGGGCGTTGTTTGCCCCTCGATGATCCGGCGCACGATGGGCATTGCGTCATCCTTTTGCATGCCGGGGACAAGCCGGTCATCATAGAGAACCGACAGCAGGATTTCGTCGTGCCGGGTCAGCAATGCGAATTCCTGATCGTCATTGAAGATCGATGGCCGTGCATAATTGCTGTCATTGGTCAGACCAAGTGCCTGCGCCACCTCCTCGTGCAGGCAGGCGCGGCGCATGTCGCCCCGCAGTTCGTCGCGCAGGAAGACGTGCGCATAGACCAGTTGCCCTGTATTCTGATCGGATTCCGACATCACCGCGCCGCAGATCCAGCCGAAGCTCTGCCGCCAAAGGTCATAGCGGCGCCGGTATTCTGCCTGGCCCATGTAGTCCAGCAGCATGCTGACCTCGGCCCGCCCGCGCGGTGTGGCGATCGAAATTAGAAGATCATGCTCGTCCGCGGCCGGCGCAAAGGTCAGCCCGGTCAGGCGCGACAGCCGCTCGGTCAGCGCGGCAAGGACGTCCGCGTCCTCCTCGACCACGCCGTCGCCGACAAGCTTGTAGCGGATCGTCCCCGACCAGCGCTTCAGCGGTTTGGCTAGCTGTTCGTTGACCATTCGGCCGTCTTTGAAGTGCAGCTCGTAGGCGAAAGCCAGATCGCGAAAGTTCCGCTCCAGATCCGTGGCATCGAAGGGTGCATCGCGCGGCGACTTTTCGGTCCTCAGATGCCCGCGCGCCTTCAGCGTAGACTCCATCTGGGCAAATTCGGGGGTCAGGGTCAGATCGGCACAGCCGGTCGTGACCAGCGCGGCCGAAACCACCGCCGCAACGGCACCGTGCCTGTAAAAATCAAGAACCGTTTTGAACATGCTCCACTCGCCGCAGATGTTGTGGACTGCTCTGCCATCTCTTCATCTACAATCTGACCATACCAGTTTAATGCGGCCAGAAAAAACCCTAAAGATCGCAGTGGAGCATTTGGACAGAATTGAGGAAAAGTGCAGATGTGCGGACGCTTTGCCGTCGGTGATACGGACGGAACTGACTGGGCCGATTGGCTGGCGCTGGACCCGGATCTCGGCTGGCCGCCCGAAAGCTGGCCAACCGCGAACTGGAACATCGCACCGACTCAGCAGGTCGGGATTGTCCTGCAGGGTCCGAACGGACGCCGCGCCGGGCCTGCCCGCTGGGGTCTGATCCCCCATTGGTGGGGCAAACCGCTGGCCGAATTCAAGGCAACAACTTTCAACGCCAGATCAGAGGAAGCCGCAGGAAAACCGATGTTCCGCGATGCCTGGGCCAAACGGCGCTGTTTGATTCCGGCCATCGGCTGGTACGAATGGTCCGGCGCCAAGGGGGAAAAAGTTCCCTGGTTCATCACCATCCGCCGCAATACGCCGGGCTTCTGGTTTGCGGGTCTTTGGTCGATAACCCGCATCGGTCAGGACCGTGTTGTGTCGGCGACCATCCTGACGACGGCAGCGGGAGAGGCGACGCGCCATCTCCACCCCCGCACACCGGTCGTGCTGGAGGAGGATGCCGCCTCAGCATGGCTGGCCGATGCAGATCCTGGTCTGATGGCTGCCCCGCCGGACGACCGCGTCGACCTATGGCCGGTGGACGGTGCGGTCGGGCGCGTCGCCAACAATGGGCCAGAGCTGATCGAGCGGGTGGGCCTGGACGTCTAGGCAGCCCGCACAGGCGGCAAATGTCATCCGGGCGGCGTCACACGAAGGATATCAGTCGAAAATGCCAGCAACCGACTCGATGCTCGTGCCTTCCTTGATCTCGCGCAGACGCGTGTAGATGACGGTCAGCAACGCGATCAACAGCCCGTAGATCAGCACATTGATTGCAACGTTCGCGATCGCGGCCAGTACGATCCCGATCACACCTGCAAAGGCAAACATCGCGGCGATCGGAAGCGCGACAAGGCTGATCCCGAACATGATCAGGTACATCAGTAGCAGCGCGCCCACGATTGGCCAGCGGTAGTCTTTTGTCAGTTGGATCGACCGGCCGATTGCGCTGATCCATCTCGTCTCGATCACGACTGCCGGTGCCAGCGGCGCCATCACCCCGCCAAGATACAGGAAGGCAGGCAAAAGCAGCAGACCAAGGGCAGGCACATCGATCGCGGCGAACAGCGCCATCGGCAGACCCAGTGCTATGATCAGAATGATCATGAAAACGACGTTGACGATGAACAGGGGCACGGCGCGGGCCAGGCCGGATCTGTAGGCAGACAGAATGCTCGCACGGCCGTCGACTTTCAGGTCGAAGTAAAGCCTGACGCCCGCCGCAAAAACGAAGCAGATCAGGAAAGAGACGACGACCATGTAAAGCACCAGCATAAGCCCGAGCTGCAATGGATCGGCCGTGACCCCGTCCAGCATCGCTTCAAGATCGGTGCCGCCTGTCATCATGCCCGCACCGAAGACCGCCGCGCCCAGAACGCCGATGATCAGGAAAGGCAACGCCACGACCGCAGCCACCTTCAACAGGTTCTTGAAGGTCAAAGAGAAGCAATCGCCGACCACGTTGCCGACCCCAAGGCCGGGGCTCGAGACCGATCCTGTCGCGTTCGCCATGGTCGTTGTCCCCCAGTCGCAATCGCAGTCCCGGTTTCAGACACGAAAAGACCGGGCGCATGGCCCGGTCTTCAAACCTTCGCAGATCGTTCGATCAGCTAAACCGCTCCGCCACGTTCCCCAGTGGGTCCGGGCCGAACTGGTTGTCCCCATCTGTGCCTTTGCAGCATGCCCAGTACAGCAGCAGCAGATTTGCAATCGGCACGAAGCTCAGCAAAAGCCACCAGCCGGATTTGTCCAGATCATGCAGACGCCGGATCGCGACCGAAATCGACGGAATGATGATCGCCAGGTAGAAGACCAGCAGCAGAATGCCCAGCAGCGGCACCACGGCCGACAGCAATGACAGCACGATTGCCACCAGAATGTAGAACAGCACGAACCACCAGTACTCGGACCGCGGTGACCGGCCTTGAAAATCTACATAACGTGCAAAGACGGATTTGACCGCTTCCATAAAGCCCATTTGGGTCCCCCTCATTCGATGACCGTTAAATCGGAAGCGGCATCCTTATCCTGCGGACGGCTCCGGTCAATGATCGACTTTGCCTGAAGCCGCGAATTCGCAAACTCGTAATTCCAAATGAAAACAGGGCGATGCACTGCAACGCCCTGATTACACTTAAGACTGTCAGACGAAGTTTACGAAGCGGGCGCATCGGCCGCCGGGGCCTGTTCGCGCGCCCGGGCCGAGGCGAGCGTCTGCTTCAGTTCCTCTTCCATCTTGACCAGTTCCTGCTCGGCCGCCGCACGCTTGGCTTTCCCTTCGTCGGCAATGCGCAGGCTGTCTTCGATGGTCGCGATGACGCTTGCATTGGCCTGCTTGACCGCCTCGATGTCGAAGACACCGCGCTCGATCTGCTGGCGCACCTCGGCATTCGACTGGCGCAGCATGTCGGCGTTCGACGTCAGAAGATCGTTCGTCAGGTCATTGGCCTCTTTGACGACCTTGCCTGCCTCTTTCGAGCGGAAGGTGGCCAGGGCGATGGAGAGCTGATTCTTCCAAAGCGGGACAGTGTTGACCATGGTCGAATTGATCTTGTTTATCAGCGACTTGTCGTTTTCCTGCACCAACCGGATCGAGGGCAGGGACTGCATGGTCACCTGACGGGTCAGCTTCAGATCGTGGACGCGGCGTTCCAGCTCGTCGCGGGCGGCGCGGATGTCGCGGACCTCCTGGGCTTCGAGGATCGCATCCTTGCTCTCGTCTTCAACGTCCGCTTCCTCTTTCGGAATGACGTTCTCGTCCAGGTCCTTCAGTTTCGCCTCACCCGCCGCAATGTAGAGACCAAGCTCGTTGTAGAACTCCAGCGACCGCTCGTAGAGCTTGTCCAGCATCTTGACGTCTTTCAGAAGGACAGTCTCGTGTTCCAGCAGCTCGTCCGTGACCGCATCGATCTGACCGCGGACACCTTCGTACTTGGCGACGAAATCGTGGATCTTCGACGACGCGCCACCGAATATCCGCTCCCACCAGGATTTCTTCGCGTTGGGGTCCAGCTCCGAGGTGTCAAACCCGCGGATCGTGCCGACCATGCTGCGCAGGGCATCGCCTGCGGGGCCCAGATCCTTGTTGCGCACGCCGTCAAGCATCTGATCGGACAGCGCCGTCAATTCCTGCTGGGCGCCCGAGCCGAACTTGATGATCGTCTGCGTATCCGACATGTCCAACTCGGCGATCCGGCGCTCGATATCGGCCCGTTCCTCGGCCTCGGCTGCATCGTAGGGGACGATGTCGGCGACCGGTTCCGGCAGCACCTCGACCAGCGTTGCTGTTTCTTCGGCCAGCGCCGTTGCCTTCTCTTCTGCGTTCATGGGAGTCCTCCTTCCCTGTGAAATCCGTCAGGCGCCTTCCTGGCCAAGCCTGTCCCTCAATACCTCGATTTCGACCTCGAGATCGGTCTTGTCGTCCAGCAAAAGCGTGTCCTTGCCCCGTGTGAAGCTGGCCTCCAGATCCTTTAGCAGTGCAAGATAGTCATCGCGGATCTTCGGCTCGTTCAGCCGCTCGTGATTTTCGGCGTATTTGCGCGTCGCGTCTTCTGCGCCTTTCAGATAGACGCCCAGATATCGGCGCGCGCGCGACAGGTCGCGCGGGTCCTTTTCGACGATCTTAATCATGTCGCGAACGGTCGCGTTCAGGTTGCTGACCCGCTCGTCGATCTCCCTGTCCCGCAGCTTGTGGGCATAGTCTTCGATCGATTTCAGCTTGGCCTCGGCCTTGTCCAGGGCATCGGTCACACGCTCCAGTTCGGCCGCGCTGACGGCGTCATCCAGTCCCTTGGACTTCATCGGATCGATCCCGAAGGCCAGAACGTGGGCAACCGCTGCAACGGCACCGAAGATCAGCGCGGTCAGCATCTGGCCCGTCGTCTCGAGGATCCCGCCAAAGCCCTGCGACAGCCAAGAGGCAAGCGCGACACCGATCGCCGCCAGACCCGCCGCACAGAGCTTGCGCGGGAAAGCGGGCGGTCTGGCAATGTCGCGGGCATCATAGACGGCATGCGCTTTTTGCCCCTCGCGCACCAGCCACGCGCCCAGCATCAAAGCGCCGTACGCCGCCAGCAGCATGATCAGCCGGAGCGGCTCGCCGCCGCCGATCGCGCTGAACACGCCCAGCAAAAGCGGTGTGGGCAGCACGAACAGCAGCAAACCCCGGATGTCGACGGATGTCGCCGCCTGCCCGCGAAACTTGTTCGATGGCGGCACCGGCTTCGGGCCGGTCCCGGATTGCGCTCCGCCGCCGGGGCTGTACTGCCCGCCAAAACGCTTGCCGCTCATTCGTTTGTCTCTCCGGTTTGCACCGCCGGATCGCCGCCGCCCGTTGCCTGCCATGCCTGGCAGGACGTCAGGCCGATCAGCGCGGCGAGTACCACGAAGCTGACCCATCCCATCAAGGAAGGTTGCATTGTCCCCCCGAACCTTCGTCCATTATCGTTGGATGCACTAAAACAGACCTCTCGCGGTGCAACATAGACTGCACTTTGCAATTTCGCTAGCGGTACTGCGTGACCACCTGATGACCGCGCGGGGGCGATCCCATGGCAGCCTCACAGCACGGGGCATGCAAAATGCTGGCGTGACCGCTATTTAGGCAATCCCAAGTCCAGATTTTAGAGATCGCCCGGGGATTGGGGCCGATTATTGTCGGGCGGCGCGATGCGCGGACCGGCGCGCGCGCCTCGACGCACACGCGAGTCCCAACGCGTCCGACGACCGCGAAGCGCTCATTTGCTCCTTCGGCGGTGACGCCCTGAAATTCTCAGGCCTTGCGGCGAATCAGGAAGCCAAGCTGGCCGTCATCGCCAACGGATTCGGACAACAGATCGTGTCCCTGTTCCGCACAAAAGTGCGGAAAATCGATTGCTGCGGCGGGATCATCGGCCAAAACATGCAGAACACCGCCCGGCGGCAGGCTCTGCAGCTGTTTGCGCGCTTTCAGCACCGGCAACGGGCAGATCAACCCGCAGGTGTCGAGTTCTGCATCTGGCGTGACGTCTTTCATACCCGGTCCCTATCCATCGCCACAGGGCGGTTCAAGCACGAAGCCGCTGCCAGGCAGCAACGGTGTCATTGTAGCCGCTTCGCTTTCTTGCCAATCTAGGTCGCGGGCAGTATGCGCCCAGTCAAGATAAGGCACCGCAGGAACCATCAAGATCCCGGAACCCAGAGCGTGATCGACAGGACAACATTCGGATGCTTTGCGATAATGACCGCCGCTGTCCTTTCGGTCGCTGTCCTTTCGGCCGGGCAAGGCGCATCGGCCGCGGACCGCGTTGTCTCTTATCAGATCGTCAACGCGCAGGAGATCCCTGCCAGTCTGACCGGGCAAAGCGGAAATGCCGAGACTGGACGCCAGATATATTTCGACCGCCAGCTGACCGGATGCTCGGGGTGCCACGGATCGCCCGGCGGGCCGGGGGCAGAGGCGGCCTCCGGTCAGGACAACGCGCCCCAGCTCAGCAATCTTTTGGCGCGCATGACCGAGGGGACGATCCGCCTCTGGCTGGTCGCGCCCAGCGTTCTCTCACCTCAAACCGAGATGCCAAGTTACTACACGATCGGTCAGCGGCGTGATCCGACGGATCCAAGATTTGGCGAGCCTCTGCTCAGCGCGGCTGAAATCGAGGATCTGATTGCCTATCTGACCCGCCAGTGACCGCTTTTTGCCGGTTTACCATTTCCGCCTAGAATGGTTGCAAACGTCACGTCGATTTGAATTCCGATGCTGCGCAGGCTCCCATACGTTGCCGGTGCATGAAAACAAGGGTCTCGCGTTCGCATGGAAACATCATTCCTCGCCGCCTTTCTGGGCGGGATCGTCAGTTTCCTGTCGCCCTGCGTGCTCCCATTGGCGCCGCCCTATCTGGCCTATCTCGGCGGAACAACACTGGATCAGATCTCGGGCGAGAAGGCTGAAGTTGACCCCAAAGTCGCCCGCCGTGTCTTCATCTCGGCCATATTCTTTGTGCTTGGCCTCGCAACCGTCTTCGTTTTGCTTGGCATGGGCGCATCCGCTGTCGGACAGGCCCTGATATACTACAAGGCCGAGTTCGCGTTTGTCTCGGGCGGCCTGATTTTCGGCCTTGGACTGCATTTCTACGGGCTGAGGGCAGCCTTGCTGGTCGGCGGTACGGTCATAGCAATCCTTCTGGCCATGCGCGGCCTTTCGGGCGCCGGACTGGGCTTGGCGGATGGCCCATGGGTCGAGGCGGCTTGGATCGTCGCGGTCGCTGCCGCATTCTGGGGGATGGGACGCTACTGGAAGTCAGACCGCCTCCCGATCTTGGATCGCGAGGCGCGCTTTGACGGGCCCAACCGGGCAGGCTCGCTTGGCGCAAGTTACGTCATCGGCGTCGCCTTCGCCTTCGGCTGGACACCCTGTATCGGCCCGATCCTTGGGGCCATCCTGACCCTTGCCGCTCAGGAAGAGACGATGACGTCAGGCACCATGCTGTTGGCGGTCTATGCGCTGGGCCTTGGCATGCCGTTCCTGATCGCCGCGGCCTTTATCGGTCCGTTCCTGCTGTGGGCCAAAGGCTTCCGGCGACATATGGGCGTGGTCGAGAAGGCCATGGGCGTTCTTCTTATAGTTGTCGGCGTCGCAATGATCACCGGCGATTTCGAACGTTTCGCCTATTTTTTGCTGGAAACGTTTCCTAGTTTGGCCTTGATCGGCTAAGATTTTGTCCACTGTTTCGAAGGCGCACAGTAACCAATATGTGCGCTTATTCGATGTGAGGGCAGTTCGAGGGGACAGGCGTGAACGTCGTACCGGACTATGGGTCGCTGGTCGAAGGGCGGCGGGAGATCATTTTCCCGGAAGCTCAGGACGTGTCCCGCCGCAAAGTCTTCTATGTTTCGGGTTTCGATCCGCTGGGCCCGCGCCGTTACCGTGAACTCTATCGCCGGGAAGGGCCTGCGCAGGCCGGGGTCAGCGGCTACGGCCTGGACATCTGCGGTCTGCCGCGCAGCGAGGCTGGAAACTATCGCTGGAAGGCGGAATACGCCCGCGGCGCAATCAATTCATCGGCCGAGTTCGAATTTCTGGGATGGGAAGATATCGTCCGCCACTCGATCCGCCCGTCGCTTTTCTACGTCTACGCCCTGATGTTCCGCACACTCTGGATTTATCTGTCCAGCGGCGCGATCCGGTCCATGGGACGCCTGCGCAGCGGGCCGCTGATCGCCGGACTTGTGCCTGCGGTCCTGATGATCTTCTACCTGTTCTATGCCGGACTGATCGGGACAAGCGCCGCACTGCTTTTGGCCGGTCCGATCGGACTTCCCTGGATCGTCGCTGCCGTCGGCGGCATCGCAGCGGGCGGGCTGGCCATGCTGGCGACCCGGGCCTTCGAAGAACAGATGATGATTTACTTCATGGTCAACGATCTGGGCTA
>JBCCMP010000145.1:0-10826 GCA_039026295.1 Pseudomonadota bacterium
CCGTAGCGCTGCGAAAAGCAGGGGGGCAAGGGACGGTCTTCCGGCAATGACAGCCAAAGGCGCAAAAGATGCCGCCGCTCTGCCGGGTCCGGCCAATCCTCGAACCCTGTCCGGTCATGCAGCATGTGGTGATTGTAGACAAACTGCATGTCTCCCGGGGCCAGCCGCATTTTCAGGTGAAGATCCGGATCATTGGTAAGGGCATCCCAGGCATCCAATGCTTTAACATGATCGGCCGACAGGCGCGGCGCTTCATCATGGCGGGCGGCGGAGTCAATGTATTGCCGCTGGTACAGCCCGGTCAAATATCCCTCATGCCAGTTCAAGACCGGTATCTCGAACCAAGGCTTCATACCGTCCGGGACCTCTCCACGCCGATCCGTCGGGACCGTCTCGAACAGCAGAGGCGCGAGGTCGGGATGCCGAGACCGCATTTCATTGTAGAGCGTCACGGTCGAACACAGCAAGCTATCCCCGCCGTGCATCGCTTCTTTCAGACATAATAGAGCGACCAGATCGGTTGAGTCCGTGTGGAAGGTCTGTCGCCTCGTTGTCTGGTAGATCCGGACTTTCGGGTCATTCAGATCGCCGCCAACGTCTTTGACATGGCCCAGAATGTGCCCCGCCGCATTCTGTGATCGCGCAGACCCCAGATAACTGCCGATCCCGCAATACATCACGGCAATCGTATCCATGTCGTACCGTTCGACCGGCAGACCCCGGATCAGCCTAAAACCGACGCCATGTTTCAGCGTGTGAAGCAATGCGACCAGCTTTGGTCCCAGACGGGGAAGCGCGAAGTGATCTGGGTTGATCGAACCGATCTCTGTTCCGCTATCCAAAAACGCCGCAGCTGCATCTTCAAGTTCTGCTATTTCGGCGGCAGAAAGGTCTTCGGTCCAAAGACTTGGCGTCTGCGCCATTTCCTTGCCGATCCAGGCCGCTGGATGTTCGATACGTTCAGGTGGCAACATGGACTATCCTGTCGGTTGGACCGGAACCCTCGGCTTCGGCATGTGTTCAGTCAACAGATCCCACGCTCAGGGCGAAAAGCATCGCCTATTTGCCGACGTCAGTATCCCTTTACAGGATCGACGACATTCTCCAACGGCGTGCCCGACCGCCACCGGTCGAGGTTGTCCGCAAACATCTCCACGGCGCGTTGCTCCCAACCGTCATAAACGCCGGAGCAATGCGGCGAGATCAGCACATCGGGACGATCCCACAGCGGACAATGGTTCGATCGGGAAGACGTCGAGCGCTGCACCACCGATACGTCTGTCGTCAAGGGCATCGACCATAGCGTCGTGATCGACAATTCCGCCGCGGGAGAGGTCGACCAGAACAGCGCCTTTCTTTACCTTTGCAAGCGCTTCAGCACCAACAAGACCAATTGTACGGTCGGTCAGTGGCAGGCACACCAGAATGAAGTCCGCGATCGTCATTTGATGTGCCAGATCCTGCGGCGGGCCGACTTCGCACAAATCGTCAACTGCCTGTGGATTGGCGCGAATGGCGCAGACGTCCATCCCCATCGCCTTGCCCAACCGCGCCGCAGCCTGACAGGTCTTTCCAAAACCGACCAGCAAAAGGCGTTTTCCTGAAAGCGGCACAATGCTTCTGTTCGCCCATGCCCTGTTGGACTGGTCATGCAACAGGCCCGGCACATCCAGCGAAAAATGCAGCATGGCCCCGAAGGCAAATTGTGCCATCGCCTCTGCCGCGACGCCCGCGCTGTTGGTGACTGTTACCTGCCCAGGGTCCCAGGGGATCAGATGGTTGATGCCCGAGCCCGCGTTCGAAACCCAACGCACGCAAGGCGCTTCCATCAGTGCCCTGGACGGGAAGGCTCCGGGCAGGAATCGACTCGAATACACGACACTTGGCTGGACTTCGGCAATTGCCGCTGCCAGTCCATCGTAACTGGTACAAACCTCTGGTTCTAAATCTGGATGCCGCTCTTTAAGCACGCTCATGGCCAAATCTGGCGCATCGGTGTGCAGCAGGAGACGCATCATGCGGCAAGCAACCGGCCACACGCAGGCCCGTCTACCAGTCCCAACAGATCGCGGGCATGACGCATCATCGCCTGATTTGAACAGACAACCGGTTTTCCAAGTTCAGCCTCTAGCTGCTCCACCGCCTCGACGCTGCGCATATCAGTGCAGGACAGAACCAGGGCCTCTGCCGTCTTCGAGTCTGCACGTTTCGCAAGCGCGATGACCTCATCCGGTGTCAACGCGCCTTGGCCGGTATTGTCCAGAACACCATCGAAATCTGCGCGGCTGACGGTCTTGATGCCGGATCCGTCCAGAAACGCTACGGCCCGATCGTTGATCGCGGGGACGTAGGGCGAGGCGAAGGCGACCTTTTTGGCATCAATGGATTGCAAAGCGTGCACCAATGCTCCCGCAGCGGTCACAGTCTTTGCCCCGGACTGCCGCTCTATTTCTTCGGCAAGTTCGCGATCGAAATCCGGTCCGTGCGTGAGAGTGGCTGAGGTACACCCGTACATGACCAGATCAGGTCTCACCCCGAGCAGAAGCCTCAATGGTTCAGACAAATCCGACGTGCCCAGGCCCGCCATCTGGCTTTCGTCCGGCACTTCATCGGCGTCATAGCCACCAAGTCGGGAGAAATGCAGCGATACGCCATCCGGCCGGAGCAGTTGAAGGTCTGGCTCCAGGTTCGTGTTCGTGAATGGCACCAGAACGCCGATCCTGGCAACGCCACGCGAAGATTTCATGGCTCACCCTCCTTCCACGCGGTCATAACGCCCAACGTGCGCTCCATCACCTTAGCCGAGGCAATGGTCGCACGCAGCGTGTGCGGCAGGCCGTATCCGGTCATGGGACGCATGATGATACCTTCTGCCCTTAGGGCTGCATCTGCACGTTCGCGTTGGGGAACATCAGCAAACTGTATCAGCACAAAATTCGTGTAGCTTTGCATGACCTCAAGACCAGCGCGCAGCAGCCCTGCCCGGAAACTGTCTTTGATATTGCTCGTTTGGGTCACGATTTCTGCGACGTAGCCCGGATCGCGCATGGACGCTGCCGCTGCAGCCAGCGAGGCTTGCGTGACACCGCCCGCCGTTATCAACTTTCGGGCGTGCTCGGCTATTTTGGGCGGAAAAACCCCCCAGCCAATCCGCTGTCCCGCCAAGGCATGCGCCTTGGAGAAGCTGCGCGTGACAACCGTGTTACCGCGCTCTGCAAGATCGAACATCTTCTCGTCCAGATCGTCTGCAAACTCGGCATAGGCCTCGTCGAGCAAAAGGATGACATCCTCGGGCAGACCATCACGAAGGCGCAGAACCTCGCTTCTGGGTATGCGCGTCCCTGTGGGATTGCCCGGATTGGCGATACAGACGATGCGGGTCGTTGGCGTTACGCCCGCGAGCAGGGCGTCCACCGAAACCGTCAAACCGGACTCTGGAACAGCGACGTAATCGGCGCCGCTGATCTGGGCCGAGGACGCAAAATAGCCGTAGGCGTGAGCTGTAGAGAGAACTGTGTCACCGGGCCCGGCGAAAGCACCGATCAGGGAACTGATCAAATCCATTGACCCGGCCGAGCAGAGGATCAGACCTGGATCGACCCCGTGTGTCCCGGCAATCGCGGCCCGCAGATCAGCCCAATCAGGATCCGGATAAAGTGGGGCATCTTTCAATGCTAGTTCGGCCGCTTCAATCGCAACCGGATTGGGTGGAAACGCGCTCTCATTCTGGGCGAGTGAGACGACGGGCACCCCGGGCGGTGAAGACAGATCCGCCAGCGCAAATGCGTGCATTGCAGCAATGTTTGATCTGGGCTTGATCAATTTGGCTCCTCCAATCCGTAGTCCCTTTCGGCCGAGCTTTTGGATACATTCCGATCCGAAATGTCTTTTCTGACGAGTTCCTTGTCCCGATCAATGGGTCTGCCATATCCGCCCCCGCCGGGTGTCTCGAAAATCAGTGTTTCTCCCGGATTGATCCGAATGTCGCCCTTGCCGGGAACATCGCGATCGCCAAGCCTTATCCTGCCGGGGGCACCGGCATGCCCGCCCTCACGCCCTTTGGCTGGATAGATCATCCGCTCGACAGACAGTGACAGCAGAAAACCATGATCGTTCGCAGGAGAAAGATCGATCCTTTGCCCCAGACCGCCCCGGCAGCGCCCTGCACCGCCGCTGTCCGTCCTAAGCTCGCGGCGGCCAAATACAACCGGTGCCGTCGCCTCCGCGATTTCCACCTGGGTGCCCCAAACACCCGACGGAAAAGCAGTTGCCGAAAGACCGTCCCGCGTCGGTCGTGCGCCGGTACCGCCGTTATGGACAAACTCAACTGCGAAACGTTGATCGGGATCGTGCCCAACCTCGGCAACATGCCGAATTGGCAGATCATAAAGCGCCGAAGCTCCCTCGGCCGGGACGCGGTCGGGAATGGCCTGCACGAGGCATCCGTAAATCAGGTCCGGCGTCATCTGGCCAAGCGTATGGCGCATAGCGACCGGCGCGGGGGGCTGTGCATTGAGAATGCAGCCCGGCGGACCTGTCACTGAAAAGCATCCAAGAGATCCGGCATTGTTCGGGATGTCTGGGCCAATGACACAGCGCAGGGCAAAGACAGAGTAGGCGGCGGCGTAGTTCAAAGGCACGTTGATGCCTTTTGGCGAGCAATCCGACGTCCCGTCGAAGTCCAGCACGATATGGTCGGCCGACACGTGCAACGCAGCCGCCAATGTAATCGGTGCATCATACCCATCGACAATCAGACTGTTCCGGTAAGTGCCTGATGGAACATCGGCAATTGCCTGCACGGTCCCCCGGCGCGACGTTTCGATGATGTAGTGGCCCAACATGTTCAGGTCGTCATGGCCGAATTCCAACAGCATCGCGGTCAGACGGCTCACGCCCGCTTCACAGCAGGCGATCAATGCATAGACATCGCCTTCATTTGCGACGGGCTCGCGCGAGTTGGCCTTCACAATTTCCAATAGAAGGGCGTTGATGCGCCCTTCCTCAACCAACTTGCAGGGCGGAATCAGCAGGCCTTCGTCGAAGACGTCGGTTCCCTCCGGCCCCATCCCGCGACCGCCGAGGTCAGCAAGATGAGAGGTACACGCTGCATAACCCACAATTTGTCCGTCGACGAAAGCGGGCATCATCAACAGAAAGTCGTTCAGATGTCCCGAAGCGAGCCATGGATCATTTGTCATGCAAATGTCCCCAGGCCGCAGGGTCTGCGATGGAAAACGGCCGCACAGCATCTTCACGGCTTCGGCCATGGTGTTGATATGGCCCGGCGTCCCGGTGACCGCCTGGGCCAGCATCCGGCCTTCTGCATCGAATATTCCAGCGGAAATATCGCCGGATTCCCGGACAATCGGGCTGAATGCGGCGCGTATCAGGGTTTGTGCCTGTTCCTCGACCAGCGCGAGAAGGCGGTTCCACATCACCTGCAGATCAACATCCGTCATGCTCTGCCCCGTCGGCAGAGATGCAGGTTCCCGGCATCATCAACAACTGCTGTCCACCCGGGACCAACCAGTGTCGTTGTCTGCGGTTCCGTGATGAGAGCCGGTCCCTGAACCAAGTCGCCGGAATCGAGTTCTTCACGGCGGTGACACTCGGCGGACACACGCTCTGCGGCAATCCGGATCTCCCGATGCTCTTGAGGTACAGGTTTCGCACGCGAAACCGGTTCAGCGCTGCGCTCTGGCGCTTTCTCCGGGGTCGAAACACTCAGCCCCCAGTTCATCACTTCGATCACCATACCCGGAACCGGGCGCGAGAATTGCCGCCGGTATTCGTCTTCGAACGCGTTGATAAGCTCGCCCAGATCATCTTTTTTCAGATCACGGTCCGGCAATCGCACCTCGATCTCGTGCCCTTGCCCCTTGTACCGCATGAACGCCGACCTTTGCCGTATCAGCGCGGAAACCTTGTCTCCAAGACGGACGAAACCTTCTGCTTCTCGGATCATCTGGTCAAAGGTCGACTTCAGCACTGCGAAGTCCAACCGGTCCAGTGTCATGTACCTGCTTCGGACCATCTCGAATGAAAGCGGTGCGTTCAGAAAACCGACTGCTGATCCGACACCCGGATCGACAGGAATGATAATCTGACTGATCCCGGCCTTCTCCGCCACGCGGGTGGCATGCAACGGGCCATTTCCACCAAACGCAATCATGGTGCGCTTCGTCAGGTCCTTTCCGGATTCGACGGCATGGACGCGCGCAGCGCTGGCCATGTTTTCATCCACGATGGCGCTTACGCCACGCGCTGCCGCGACGCTTTCCAGACCAAGCGGTTCGCCGATCTTTTGCTGTAGCGAAAATCGCGCCGCGCCAGAATCAATAAAGAGCCGTCCTTCTGCGAAACGACCCGCATCAACCAGTCCCTGAAGAACATCCGCGTCCGTGACCGTTGGATCCCGCCCTCCTTTACCGAATGCCACCGGACCGGGATCCGAGCCCGCGCTCTGCGGCCCAACGCTCAACCGACCCAGTTGATCAACCGCGGCGATCGAACCACCTCCGGCACCAATCTCGATCATTTCGACAACCGGAATACGCACGGGCATACCCGAGCCTTTGACAAAGCGCGCCGCACGGGCAATTTCAAACTGACGCGCCATCTGGGGCCGCCCGTCATCGATCAAGCACAGCTTCGCCGTTGTACCCCCGACATCAAGCGAAACGACCTGATCTGCACCGCAGGCTCTGGCAACACGCCCCGCCAGAATGGCTCCTCCTGCGGGGCCGGATTCCACCAGTCTGACCGGCAAACGCATCGCGGTTTCGACGGTGGTGATCCCACCTGAAGCCGTCATCATCAGGATCGGACAGCCGAGGCCTTTGTCTTGGAAGAGGCTTGAAAGGCTTCTGAGGTAACCTTGCATCAGCGGTTGCACATAGGCATTTGCAACCGTCGTGCACATCCGGTCGAACTCGCGCGCTTCCGGCGATACCTCCGACGAAATCGAGATTGCCATTTCCGGGCGGGCAGTCGCAATCAGATTAGCAAGCCGACGCTCATGGGTGGGATTCGCGTATGAATGCAAAAGACAGATCGCGACGGCTTCGGCCTCGCACTGATCGAGATTTTCCAGCAAGGTTGGAAGTTGCGCTTCCTCCAGTGGAACCAGCACATCTCCGCCGACGGTGACCCTTTCACGAATGGCGAAGCTTCGCCGCCTCGGTACCAGATAGTCTGGCTTCTCGATGTTGATATCGTACTGGCTGTGGCGCCTCTCGTAGGCAATTTCCAGGATGTCTCCGAAACCCTCGGTGGCCACGGTCGCAACTCTTGCACCACGCTTCTCGATCAAAGCATTTGTTGCGAGGGTCGTGCCATGAACAAATCCAGCAACATCCGCGAGGCTCCGGTCGATGTCTTTCAGTGCCGTCATCACGCCCGAGAGCGCTCCATCTGCCGGGTCTTTGACCGTCGTGAGAACTTTTGACGTGGCCAGAACACCACCATCGGCGCAGGCAATCACTGTGTCAGTGAATGTTCCACCGATATCAACGGCTGCGCTAAGGTCTGGGACAGGCATGGAGAGAGCGATCAGATGGCGTTTGAGACGGAAGGAGAGTTTGATCTACCCGAATTCTAAACAACCAGATCGCAGCCGGTTAAGCGGCGGCAAATTGACAAAACCACAGTCTGATCAAACTTCGCCATAGCGCTGACCACCGCCTCCATCAGCCTTCACGGTCGACGGATACAGCGGAGGCGTCAAGGACGATTTTTGTAAAAACTCTTTCAAACGCGAGCAGCGCGCGCTGCATTTAATTAATTGAATTCGTTTGGAAAATTATTTTCCTACGGGGCTTTCTCACTAAGATTTACGGCCCCTTAACCCCACCTATTCATCATCATTTGAACGAATCGCACCCGCGAAGCGGGGAGGATAATCGACTACGGGACCGCGACAACGACGACCGACTGGTGAAATTGAGAGGCTACTCTGCCGAACGGCAGGGGCTTGCCAAAGCCTCTCAAACGTATCGCGGCTGAGTGCCCGGAAAGGTTAAGGCGATGTACAAGTTCCTGGTAAAGTCTGTTTCAATGATGACGCTTGCGGGCATTCTGGCCACGACCAACCAGCCTGCGGTGGCTAGTGCCCAAACCGTTTGCGGCAAACGCGATGACATCATTTCCCAACTGCAAAGAAAGTATGGCGAGACCCGTCGCTCGCTGGGTGTGCAGCAGGGCCGCGGTGTGGTGGAGATCTATGCGTCGGCGGAAACCGGGAGTTGGACGATACTGGTCACAGACGCGCGCGGCATGTCCTGCCTGATGGCCGCGGGCGAGGCATTCGAAATCGAAAGCCTGGCCGAGGTTGAAACTCCGACCTGAAAGTTATCTGGCCGGGCATCGGCTGTACCCCTCGCCCGGCCATTTGCCATCCTTCGTCTCCGTCTTCCACGCCACGCTGGACACGCAATCCTTGTAATCTGTCCCCTACGGCCAACACTACGCCTGCGCTCCTCAGGCTGCCGTTGCAGGCCTCGAGGCGCTGCCTTCAACAGAATTCTGATCAGGGTCCGCTCTCAGCGATAACGCCCCGGATTCTCGAAAATAATCTGCTGACGTCTGGCCCTGACACCCTGGCTGGCCCAACTCGCACGGTTTTGTGACGCTTGCGTTCGCGCGTGGAATCGGGCAAGGCGCGCCGCGTTCGGCGACGGCAAAAGGCGGCGCTGATTCACAGTTTGAAGGAGACAGGAATGTCCAGAAGCAAGATCGCGCTGATCGGCGCAGGTCAGATTGGTGGCACGCTCGCTCATCTTGTGGGTCTCAAGGAACTGGGGGATGTGGTCCTGTTCGACATCGCCGAAGGGATCCCAGAGGGCAAATCTCTGGACATCGCAGAAAGCTCTCCGGTTGACGGTTTCGATGCCGCTTTGAAGGGCACGCAGGACTATGCCGACATCGCAGGCGCTGACGTGTGTATCGTCACCGCGGGCGTTGCCCGCAAACCAGGCATGAGCCGCGACGACCTTCTGGGCATCAACCTCAAAGTCATGAAATCGGTTGGTGAAGGCATTGCCGCGCACGCGCCAAACGCTTTTGTCATCTGCATCACCAATCCGCTGGATGCCATGGTCTGGGCCTTGCGCGAGTTTTCAGGACTGCCGACTGACAAAGTCGTCGGAATGGCCGGTGTGCTAGATTCCGCCCGTTTCCGGTACTTCCTTGCTGAAGAATTCAACGTCTCGGTAAAGGACGTAACCGCCTTCGTTCTGGGGGGCCACGGCGATACGATGGTCCCGTCGGTCCGGTATTCCACGGTTGCAGGTATCCCATTGCCTGACCTCATCGAGATGGGCTGGACCACGCAGGAGAAGCTGGATGCAATCGTTCAACGCACCCGAGATGGTGGTGCCGAAATCGTTGGATTGCTGAAGACTGGATCCGCCTTCTACGCGCCGGCCGCTTCGGCGATCTCGATGGCTGAAAGCTATCTCAAGGATCAGCGCCGGGTCTTGCCATGCGCTGCCTGGGTCGAAGGCGCTTACGGGCTGGACGGGATGTATGTCGGTGTTCCAGTGATCATCGGATCCGGCGGCATCGAGAAGGTGATTGAAATCAACCTCGATAAGAACGAGCAGGGCATGTTTGCCAAGTCGGTCGAGGCGGTAAAGGGCCTTGTGGAGGCTTGCAAAGGCATCGATTCTTCGTTGGCCTGACCCGTTCACTTATCGGTTACCAAATCCTTCTAGGGGTGGCTGGAACATGCCGCCCCTTCTTCGTTCTGGCGATCGGGCAGGTTAAGGATCCGTTTGGAATAGCTGGCCTGATGCTGGAGTTTTGATATTGTTGCATCGCAGCGCTTGCCCCATTTCGGGTCGGGGGTTACACGACACTTACTCTGCAAGAAGGTGCATGCAGCGCCGGGGCAGCAGAGGACCTAAGGAAGAACTGGTCACGCCGTCGTGTGGCCGAAAGGTCGGGAAGGCACGTCCATGAACATCCACGAGTATCAAGCCAAAGAGATTCTCCGCAGCTATGGAGCGCCCGTCTCCAACGGTCATCCTGTGCTCGAACCCGACCATGCACGCCAGGCGGTTGATGAACTCGGCGGCCCCGTCTGGGTCGTCAAGGCGCAGATCCATGCTGGCGGGCGCGGCAAAGGTACATTCAAGGAAAGTGACGCCGGTGAAAAAGGCGGCGTGCGGGTTACCAAGGATCCTGACGAAGCAGTCCAGTTCGTACAGCAGATGCTGGGACAAACACTGGTCACCAAGCAGACCGGTGCCGCAGGCAAGCAGGTGAACCGTATCTACGTGGAAGACGGTGCAGCGATCGCGAACGAATTCTATCTGGCTCTGCTGGTCGATCGGGAAACGTCGCGCGTCAGTTTCATCGCCTCCACCGAAGGCGGCATGGACATCGAAGAGGTTGCAGAAGAAACGCCTGAGAAGATCCTGACCTTCTCGGTTGATCCGGCGACCGGAATGCAACCTTACCATGGCCGCAAAATCGCCAAGGCGTTGGCTCTTGAAGGCGGCGCAGCCAAGCAATGCGGCAAACTGGTTAACACGCTCTACAAGATGTTCACCGAAAAAGACGCGAGCCTCTTGGAAATCAATCCTCTCATTCTTACCGAAGGCGGCGATATCGTCTGCTTGGACGCCAAGATGAACTTCGACTCAAACGCTCTCTATCGTCATCCCGAGTTGGTCGAATTGCGCGATGAGACAGAGGAGGATGACAAGGAACTCGCGGCCTCGAAGTTTGATCTGAACTATATCGCGCTGGATGGCGAAATCGGGTGCATGGTTAACGGTGCTGGCCTCGCAATGGCCACGATGGACATCATCAAGCTTTAC
>JBCCMP010000146.1:0-10797 GCA_039026295.1 Pseudomonadota bacterium
GGGCAGCGGCCGATGAAGCGTTGCCGTTCACCCTGCACGCGCGAAAAGCGGGTCGGCAGAAGGCGAACGAGCCCCGGAATTATCTCTTGAGCGGCGCAACTAACAGATCAGTTGATCAGGCTGAGAAAACGGTCAGAGGCAGCATCACACGAGAGCCTAGAAGCGGTTCATCCACCGATACAGCGGGTGCCAGGCAGGCAACGGGGTGATCCGCATTGCTGCCTGGACCTGCTCTGCCCCAAAGCCAACGCACCGTGGGGGCAAAAGTTGGTCTCCGCTCACGTCTCGGAAGTGGAGACGGTGCTTACATGAGGTCCGAGACGATCAACAAAGAACTGGTGTCGGGCAGATTTGGTCAGGTGCTGCTTGATTTGCTCCGTGCGGATTTGGGCCCACAAGAATGACACCGTCGCGCACAGAACTTTCGCACCGACTGGCTTCAACAATAGCTGATCCGGCGACCACAGGCCCATCTGATAAACAGCAGAAGACCGGAAGGCATAGCTGGATGCGACCGCGATTGTCCTGCAGGCCGGCCAAGCCGCCCTTGCCTGCGGGATAAGCATAGCTTCGCCCCAGTCCGCATGGGCGATGTCGACGATGAAGATGTCAACCGCCTCGCCGGCGAACCTTTCCTGGAAATCCAGCGACCCGCCATAGGCTTCGACGGCATGTCCAGCAGCGGTTAGTTCGTCTGTCCAGAATCGCGTGCTTTGGTCTTCGCCAACGATCAGAATTGTAGCCATGACACCTCCGATCCAGAGAGTTAAATAATGGTAAATCGTAAACAAAGTATGAATTCTGACACGGAATCGAGGGAGCCGATGGCAGCAATAGATCTGGAATACCTGGGCGGGCCATCAATCGCCGAATTGAACCTGACCGATGACGAGATTCTGGATGCGGTTGAACACGGCCTCGTTGCCGCCGGGCGGGGACAGACGGTGATTGAACCCCGAATGCATCTGAGGCCCAAAGCGGATGTCGATGGACATTTCAATGTGTTGCGCGGCTATGTCGGACCGCTGGGTTATGCCGGCATCAAAGTCGTCGGCGACTTTCACCAGAACTACAAACGCGGTCTGCCGTCAGAGATGGGGCTGATCAACCTATTTGATCCCGAAACAGGTACGCCCCGTGCTGTTATCGACGCTGCCGGGATCACCGATATGCGCACAGGCGCAGTTACCGCGCTGGGTGCCAAGTATCTTGCGCCAGACAATCCTCGTGTGCTCGGCCATATCGGCGCGCGGGGTACCGCATATTGGAACGTTCGTCTGCTGGACCACTTGTTCGATTTCGCGGAAATTCGTGTCCACTCCCGCCGCCCCGAAAGCCGGAATTCCTTCGCCGCGCGTCTTTCGGAAGACCTGGGCAAGCAGGTCACTGCGACTGAAGACTGGGAAAGCTGCCTCGCGGGGGCTGATATCCAGATCGAAGCCTCGCGACTGCTTGAGCCGACGCCGCTCTTCGATCCGGGCTGGGTCCCCCCGGGCGGTCTCGTCGTGCCCTATGGCACCATGTCAGCGCTTCCACTGGATTTCACGGACCGGTTCGACATGTTTGTCATGGACGATCTCGGCCAGCTGAACGCGGGCCCGTTCGGCGCGCTGCGCCCGCACATTAATGCAGGCAAAATCTCCACAGAAAGTTTCGCCGCCGAAGTGGGAGAGATTGCTGCAGGTCTAAAACCTGGCCGTCAGAGCGCGGACCAGACCATTCTGTTCTGGCACCGTGGGCTGGCGACTTCAGACATAGCGTTGGGGGCCTACATGCTGGAAAAGGCCCGCGGAATGGGCTTGGTCCAAACCCTTCGATACGCATGATTGAGAGCGGTGCTAGCGCTCTTCGATGGTCTGCGGGCGCCATTTGCTGTCGGCGTCGCGTACGCACAATCTGTCATGTGGAGGAACGGCCGATCTGCGTGCCTGACCGCGCATCTTCTAAGGCCGCCACAAATGTCTTGGCCTTGAACGCCACATCCTCTGCCGTCACGCCGGGTTTGTAAAGCGCGCTGCCTATCCCAAACCCATCGGCCCCGGCCCTAAGCCAGACAGGCAGATCAGGCACGTCGATCCCACCGACCGCAAAAACCGGTGCCGCCCGGGGCAGCACATCCTTCAACGCTTTCAGGCCGTCGGGTCCAAGCTTGAACGCCGGAAAGATCTTCAAGCCGTCAGACCCTGCTTTCAGGGCTGCAAAGCACTCTGTCGCGGTGAAGACGCCGGGCCAGCTTTGTAGACCGCATGATTTGGTTTCCGAGACGACCGCTGCGTCAAAGTTTGGCGACACGATCAACCGGCCCCCGACATCGGCGACCTGCCTTACTTCTTGAGGGGTCAGAACCGTGCCAGCGCCGATCAGCGCGCGGTCCGCGAACGCCAAGACCAACGCCGCTATGCTCTCCAACGGCTTGGGCGAATTCAACGGCACTTCGATCCGGTCAATCCCCGCCTCTATCAAAGCTGCACCGATATCGACGACTTCCTCGGGCTCGACGCCGCGCAGGATCGCTATAAGCGGGATGCTCATGCGAAGGTCCCCTCAAGCGCATGCCAGGCTTGGGTCAACCCGGCGAGCGTGATGCCCGCACCGTCGATTATCCGGGCTTTGCGACCAATCACCGAAAGTCCGGTTGCATAGTGTTGACCAAGTGAGGCCGCGCCAATGACGGCGACGTCTCCGCCATCAAACGACGCTGCCGCAAGTTCAGCACCAATCAACAGGCCGGAAAGACGCGCACGCGCCGATGCTGGCGCCAAGCCGTGCAACAGATCTTCCGCCCGCAGCGCGAAGAGCTCGCCTGCCAGTCTATCTGGATTTGCATTGCCGTCTCGCACTGCCGCGATAAATGCATCATCGTCCCAGGCGGCTCCGCCGACCGAATGGCGAAGTACCGAATGCCTAAACAACAGGGCAAACAGCTCGCCTGTCATCATCGTCTGGAACCGCGTGATCCTTCCCGCGCCAACCTGAACCCATTTGGTATGGGTCCCCGGCAGGCAGATGGTCCATGAAAAACCCGGCTCGCTTGCCAGGAAGCCGGCAATCTGCGTTTCTTCGCCCCGCATCACATCCGCGGGAGCATCTTGGGACAGTCCCGGGATGATCCGCACGTCGATGCGCGGATCACCGGCGGCCACCGTGATGCACCCGTCTGCCACCATCGGCGGACATGGCACCGGGACGTATGGTGCTTCTGCCCAGCCCTGGCGTGCACCAACCATGCCGCAGGCGATAACAGGGGTGACGGCATCACCAAGCCAATCGCCGACAAGAGAAAGCAAAACCGGTTCGAAGCCATCGCGGTCGAGCGTGGACATGCCGTCGCTCGAAGACGCCTCGGCCACAATGCCGTCCTTTCCGACGGCCCACGCCCGAAGTGATGACGTTCCCCAGTCAACGGCGATCCAGTCGGCAGAAATCAAAGGGCGAACCCGGCCAGTTTGGTCTCAAGATACTCAGAAATGCCCTCGCGTGCGCCTTCGCGGCCCAGGCCGCTTTCCTTCATCCCGCCAAACGGCGCTGCGGCTGACGTTGGATTGATGTCGTTGACACCGATGATCCCGAACCGAAGGCCCTCGAGCATGGTCATCGCCGTCGAGATGTCCCTTGTATAGACATAGGCGGCCAGTCCGTAGGCAGTGTCGTTGGCCATGGTCAGAACGTTGTCTTCATCGGTGTAACGGATCACCGGGGCGACGGGCCCAAACGTCTCCTGTCGATAGATCAGCATCTCTGGTGTGACCTTCGCCAGAACAGTCGGCGCGTAAAAGTGACCGTTGCCAAGGTCTCCGTCCGTGAGCGCCGAGCCTCCGGCCAAAACCTCAGCCCCCAATTCCCGCGCATCCTTCACCTGCGCATCGACTTTGTCGACTGCGGCCTGATTGACCAGCGGACCAATCGCGACCCCGTCCTCCAGCCCAGAGCCCGCCTTCATCTTGGCAACTCGCGCGGTAAGCGTCTCGACAAATGGCTCGTAAATCGACTCGTGGACCAGGAACCGGTTCGGGCTGATGCAGGCCTGGCCCGTATTCAGGAACTTGACCAGCGAGCCACCCTTGGCTGCATGCACGGGGTCAGCATCTTTGCATACGATGAAAGGCGCGTGCCCTCCCAATTCCATCGACACCCGTTTCATATGCGCGGCCGCCGCGGCATTCAGCATCTTGCCGACCGCCGTGGAGCCCGTGAACGTCAGCTTTGCGACCTCAGCGTGTGTGGTGAAGACCTCTCCGATCGGCCTGGGATCGGACGCCGTTACCAGATTCACGACGCCCGGCGGCACACCGGCTTCCTCGAAGATCTTCATCATCTCGATTGCGCAAAGCGGCGTCGCCTCCGCCGGTTTCAAAACCGACGTACAGCCCGCCGCCAGCGCAGGCCCCAGCTTTCGGGTGATCATGGAAATCGGATAATTCCACGGCGTGATCGCTGCAACGACTCCTACGGGTTGGCGCAGCACCATGAACCGCTGATCGGCCCGGGCCGAGGGGATGATCTCCCCGTTCACCCGTTTGGCTTCCTCTGCGAACCAGGACAGGAAGTCGGTGCCATACTGCACTTCGATCCGGGCAGCGCGCAGCGGCTTGCCCTGCTCTTTGGTCATCGTGCGCGCCAGATGCTCCTTGCGCTCCAGCATCAAGGCATGGGCCTTCATCAGGATCTCTGCTCGGTGATAGGCGGTGGTCCGGGACCAGGCCGGAAAGGCTGCAGCTGCTGCTTCGATGGCTTCTGCCGCCTCTGCTGCACCACCATCCGGGACCGTGTCGATCACCTCACCATTTGCCGGGTTGGTAACCTCGAACCTGGCCACCGTCTCTCGCCATGCGCCGTTGATGTACATCCACCCTCTCCAGATTTTCGGACGGGTGTGCGGCAGGACACAACGGGTGTCAAACTCTCTGCACGTTTGCTCCGCTTGACTTGCCCGCGACAGGACGGTCGAGTGTGCGGGACCGAACGGGGGCTCCATGAAACTCTATATCACCAAGACCTCTCCCTATGCTCGAATGGCTCGCGTTGTGGTCCGCGAAAAGGGGCTTCACGCCGATGTCGACGAAGAGATCGCCCGCACCCGCGAGCCTGGCAGTCCGTTCTACAAGATAAACCCCTCTGGCCGCATTCCATGCCTGCTGCTGGAGGATGGGAGCATCCTCGAGGATTCTCCGCTGATCATTTCCTATCTCGACCAACTGAAAGGCAGGCTTCAGTTCCAAAAGCCCGAGGGCTCTGAAACGTGGGCGAACCTCAGTATCGAAGCGACCGCCCGTGCAATGGTCGATGGCCTGTCGGTCTGGCTGCGAGAGATGCGGCGGGCGCAACATCATCGCTCCCCGATCATCATCGCGCACGAGGCAGAGCGCGCCAATCGTTTGGCAGAGTGGTGGGAAGGGATGACGGATCACCCACTGCTGACCGGGCCATTCAACCTCACTCAACTCACCCTGATCACGGCACTGGAATTGGAAAACGGCATCGACGGCTTTGAATGGCGGAGCAAGTGCCCGAAGCTTGCCAGATGGGCTGAGGAACTGGCTGATCGGCCGTCGCTCGCCGCCACCCGGTACCCCGTATCATGAGCCTGCGCGCCGCAGTGGACATTGGCGGAACCTTTACCGATGTCCAGGTACTGAACACAGACACGGGCCAGATCTGGGATTTCAAGACGCCGACCACGCCGGAGGACCCGTCCAAGGGGTTGATCGTCGGGCTGAGCGGGGCAGCTCAACGGGCCGGAGCCTTGGTGGGGGACATCGGCCTGATTCTGCACGGATCGACGATCGCCACCAATGCGGTGCTCGAGCGACGACTGCCGAAGGGCGCCCTGCTCACCACTGCGGGATTCGAGGATGTTTTGGAGATCGGCCGCCACATGCGCCGGGACGTCTATGCCCTGCGGGCCGAACCCCGTACGGTGCTCATCCCTGCGGAACGGCGCATCGGCATCAAGGAACGCATCCGCGCCGACGGCACAGTCGAAACCTCGATAGACCCTGAAGAGGTCACGCGGATTGGCCAACGCCTGGTGGATGAAGGCGTCGCGACCGTCGCGATCATGTTCCTTCATGCCTATCGCAATCCGTCCCACGAGATCGCGGCAGCCGAGGCGCTTACCAAGATATCTGGCCTAACAGTTGCCACCTCGTTCGAGACATCGCCAGAGATGCGAGAATTTGAACGCGCCTCGACAACGGTCTTGAATGCCCTCTTGAAGCCCGTGATCTACGATTATCTGGCGCAGGTCGAAAGCCGACTGAGCGACGCCGGGATCACCGCACCCCTTTTTCTGGTGCAGTCAAATGGCGGCGTGGCGACACCGGCCGAGACAGCCCGTCTGCCAGTCAGGCTGCTTTTGTCTGGTCCATCCGGGGGGGCCATGGCCGTAGCCGAGATCGCGCGCCGCCATGCTTTGCCGAACGTGGTCGGCGTCGACATGGGCGGCACTTCCACCGATGTCTCTGTCGTCAACAACGGCACCGTAGAGGAGACTGCTGCGGGCGAAATCGACGGCCTCCCGGTCCGCCTGCCGATGATCGAGATCCGGACTATCGGCGCAGGCGGTGGGTCGATCGCAAGGGTCGAGGACGGGGCCCTCCGCGTCGGACCGCACAGCGCAGGCTCGCGCCCTGGCCCCGCCTGCTATCAGCGCGGCGGGACGAAACCGACGGTAACCGACGCCAATCTGGCGTTGGGACGGATCGATCCTGCCGGGTTTCTGGGCGGACAGATGCAGCTGGGGACCAGGGAAGCCGGCGCGGTAATTTCTGCCGTCGCAGACCCCCTAGCCCTGACCCATGAACAAACCGCAGGCGGCATCGTCGCTGTGGCCAATGCCGCCATGGCCGCCGCGGTCAGGCTCAGCCTGTTTGAAAAGGGGGCGGACCCGTCCGATTTTACACTCGCAAGCTTCGGCGGCGCGGGCGGCCTTCACGCCTGCGAAATCGCAGAGCAGTTGGACATTCGCGGTGTCCTTTTTCCCGCCACAGCCTCCACCCTGTCAGCACGCGGGATGCTGGGCACGGATCTGCGTCATGACTTGTCAGAGGCCCAACTCATCATCCTGTCACCAGAGGCTGCGCCCGTACTGACCGAAATGATCGAACGCCTGACAGCCCAGGCCGATTCGCTGTTGGCCGGTGACAGCATCGAGCCAAAGGATCGGATCATCGAGATACTCGCCGACTTGCGCTATCGCGGCCAGGCGTTCGAGATAACGACGCCCTGGCCCGGCGCAGAATCTACGGATCTGAACGCACTTACCGATGAATTTCACAGCCTGCACCAGCAGCGCTATGCCCATGCCGATCCGACGCAATCCGTTGAATTGGTCGCCCTGCGCGCGCGCGCCACCGGGCGCATGCCGCGCCCGGTCGAGAACCACGCAGAGACCCCCGCGGGCGGACTACCGTCAACCAGTCGCGCCGTTTGGCAGGATGGCTGGGCCGATACCGCCATCGCGCAGCGTGCTGACATCGGGGCCGCGCCGCTTCAAGGTCCACTGCTGATCCAGGAAGACTATGCGGTCCTGTGGCTGCCCGGCGGATGGGCCATTCATGCGCTGCCGGGCGGTGACCTGATGGCCGAAAGGACCAATGCATGACACTGGATCCGATAACCCTTGAGGTTCTGCGCAACGCCCTGATCGCCGGGGCGGAAGAGATGAACCTCGCCATACTGCGCACCGCCCGGTCAACCGTCGTGCGGGAGACACTGGATTACTCAACCGCGCTTTTTGATTCCCACGGCAAAGCCGTCGCCCAGTCGGCGCGCATCCCGGTCCATCTCAACTCTATGTCGGTTTGTCTGGAAGACATCATCCGGGGGCCGATCCCGCTGGACGATTGGCACGAAGGCGACGTGATCCTGACCAATGATCCTTACTCCGGCGGGCAGCATCTTCCCGATTTCGTTGCCTTCCGGCCGGTTCACGCCGAAGGTCGACGGATCGCGATCGCGGCGGCCATCGTGCACCATGTAGACGTCGGCGGCGGTGCGCCCGGCAGTTACTATGCCAATGCCACCCAAGTCTTCCACGAGGGGCTGCGCCTGCCGCCCCTGAAGCTGGTGGAGTCGGGCCGTCGCAATCAAGCGGTCATAGACATCATTCGCCGCAACAGCCGAGAGCCGGACATGATCGGCGGCGATGTCGATGCACAGCTCGCCAGCCTTGCGGTCGGCGCCAAGGCCGTGGACCGCATGGTCGCACGCTACGGCGCAGAGACTGTAGAAGTGGCCATGGCGGCAATTCTGGACCAGTCCGAGGGCACGATGAGGCGCATTCTGTCCAGCCTGCCCGACGGCACCTACAGCTTCAGTGATTTTGTCGATGACGACGGGCAGGACGCCATCAACCTGACGGTGGCGACAACGGTCACGATCGCCGGCGACACCTGTACCGTTGATCTTTCCGACAGCGCAGATCAAGCGCCCGGCCCCGTGAACTGCACCCTGAACATGGCCCGTTCCGGCGTTTACTGCGCCCTGCTCTCGCTGGCCGACGGAGCAGTGATGGCGAACTCAGGTGCTTACCGGCCCATAACCATCACGTGCCGCCCCGGCGCGATAACCAATTGCACCGCGCCCGCACCTGTCGCGAACCGCATGGCGACCGGCCACCGGATCGTGACCACCGTGCTCGGTGCCCTCGCCCAGGCGTCCCCGGACAAGGTCCCCGCCGCCTATTACGGCGTCTCGTATGTGATGGCGCTGCAGGCGCCCGATCCGCTGGTTCCGGCAGAGGCTCGCGTCTATTTCGAAATCGAGGTCGGCGGCTGGGGCGGTCATCCGGACGGCCCCGGTGCGAACGGGCTAAGCTGCGGTTTCCACAACGGCGCGAACTCTCCAATCGAGATGTGCGAGACGCTGTTTCCCGTTACCTTCATCGGCTACTCGTTCATTCACGGCAGCGGTGGCGCAGGCAAACACCCAGGCGGCATGGGCCTCAGCCGTGAATGGCGGCTCGATGCCGACTGGGGAAATGTCTCCGGCAGTTTCGAGCGGTTTCGCCACGGCCCTTATGGCCTCGCCGGCGGCGAACCGGGATCAAAGGGTCGTTTCGTCCTGACCCGAGACGGAGTGGAAGAAGAACTGCCGTCGAAGGTCTCGAACGTGCGCCTGCAAAAGGGTGACTGTGTAAGGCTCGAAACATCGGGCGGCGGTGGCTGGGGGACAGCCTGACCGGCCTGTTCAGCCCTCTTCGGCCCTGAATGCCCATAGCCGGTTCAGGGTGAACGAGGTTACCGGCAGCATCAGCAGAATCGCTGCCAATGCCACGTCGAAGCTCAGCATCAGTCTCGCCACGATCAGCCATACCAATACATTGCTCATCAGATAACATCCGACAGACACGACCAGAAATCGTGGCAGGGCCTGCTGGTGACCGCCGCTCATGCGAAATGTCCAGAAGAAATGACCGACATATGATGCAAGAAATGCAACTGCGAATCCTACCAGATTGGCTGCGTACGGCATGAGGCCAAATCCGTGATAGGATGCCCAGGCCCCCGCCATATGGATAACTGTTGCTAGGATACCGATCGCGCCGAATCTGAGAACCATCGCGATCACGTCGCATCTTCCCCGCGAGACAGCACCGCCCAGTAGGACAAGCCAAACGGCATCGGGACCCGGCCAACCAAGTGGCGCTCCGCCGCAAAGATCCGGGCCAGCATGGCATTGATCGGCGGCGAAGGCATGCCAGACGCACCTTTGCCGAAACCGGTAATCCGCAGGATCAGGCGTTGCACCATCGCCAGCGGAAAAAGCAGCGTCTGGAAGCCCCCGATGTGGTGGACCTTCAACCCGGCAGCTTCAGCGGCAGCCTTCAGCGAACCGCGTGTGTAGCGACGCTGATGGTGATGCGAGACGTCGTGGGCAGACCAGAGCCACGGCAGGGCAGGTACGCTGATCACCAGTTTCCCGCCCGGTGCCAGCTTCCTGCCAAGCGCGATCAGCGCGGCAACATCTTCAGGAAGGTGTTCCAGAACGTCGAACAGGCCAATCAAATGGTATCGACTGTCTTCAATTCCGTTCAGATCCGGCAGTTGAGCGGCGCTGACCTTGCCGATACCCCGCGCCGCGGCCACGGCACGCGCCTGATCATCAAGTTCAAATGCCTCCAAAGCGCCGAAGGCCGACAACATCGCCAAATTCCCACCAGATCCACAGCCTGCCTCGAGTATGCGGGCGGGCGCAGGTGGCAGAGCATGCCGCCGAATAACCGCATCCAGCACCCGGCGGCGACCGATGAACCACCAGTGGCGATCCTCGTCTGCGGCCATGGCATCGTAGACGGCACGGTCCATCAGGACACGGTTTCCGAGAGTTGCGGCTGATCGTCGAAACCAACAGTCGACGCAACAACATAAAGCGGCCGACCCCGGACTTCCTTGGCAATTCGTCCGATATATTCGCCCATGATCCCCAGACTGAGCATCTGCAATCCACCAAGGAACAACACCATCACCAGCAGAGATGCATAGCCCGGGACATCCACGCCCAGGATCAAAGTGCGCACGATCAGAAAGGCGGCATAGGCGAACGAAAGCATCGCGAAGACAGCGCCGACATAGGTCCACAGCCGGAGCGGCACGGTGGTGGATGCAGTAATTCCGTCCAGCGCAAAATTCCAAAGCTGCCAGGGACGCCATTTGCTTTGCCCTGCGACGCGCGCTTCACGCACATAATCCACCGTCGCCACATTGAAGCCGACCCAATTAAACAAACCTTTGTTGAAGCGTGAACTTTCAGGCAAGCGGCGGATCACGTCCAATGCTTCGCGGCCGAGCAATCGGA
>JBCCMP010000147.1:0-10792 GCA_039026295.1 Pseudomonadota bacterium
CGCCCGTGATCAGCGCGGCACGGCTCATTCAGCGGCTTGCGCAGGCAGCGTGAACGCGTCGCGCAACTCGTCCCATTCCTTCGAGCCGACCCGCTCGAACAGTTCGCCGACCAGCAGCCCTTCCGTCTGGCTCGGCAGGGTCCCGGCGTTCAGGTCGCTCAGAACCTCTTCCGCCCGCATGACCATTTCCCGCCACAGAAGGTCCGGCATGATGGTCAGGGCAAAGCCCGCGGCCTCCAGTCCCTCGACCGTTACCGGAGGGGTCTTGCCCCGCAGCACCAGATTGAAGAGGCACGGCCCGTTGACCCGCTGGGTCACGGCGGCCATCTCCTCTTCCGTCTTCGGCGCTTCGATGAAGGCGATATCCGCGCCAGCGCCCAGGGCCGCGTTGGCCCGTTTCACCGCTTCCTCGAACCCGATCATCGCATTGGAATCGGTCCGGGCGATGATCTTGAAATCCGGGTCGGTCCGCGCCGCCACGGCCGCGCGGATCTTGGCCAGAAACTCTTCCAGCGGAATGATCACCTTGTCGTCCAGGTGCCCGCATTTTTTGGGAAATCCCTGATCTTCCATGTGGATCGCGGCAACGCCCGCCCGCTCGTAATCGCGTATCGCTCGGGTCACGTTCAACTCGTTGCCGAACCCGGTGTCGGCATCGGCGATCACCGGGATATCCACCGCGGCGGCGATGCGGCCCGCGTTGTGGATCATCTCCGTCGCCGTCAACAGGCCGTAGTCGGGCAAACCATAGCCCGAGGCCGTGCCCGCCCCGGTCATGTAGCAGGCCCCGAACCCGGCCCGCTCGATCAGCTTGGCGGTCAGCCCGTCATAGCAGCCGGGGGCGGTGATCATCTCTCCCGAGGCAAGAGCAGCGGCAAAACGTTGGCGCGGGGTCTCAGTCATGGCATCCTCCCTGTTGGGTCGGCGCAGTCTACGCCCCGCGCCCCAGCACGCAAGACGGAAGCCCGTATCCATATGATCAATCCCCCGCTGATCGACACCCATGTCCATGTCTGGGACCGGTTCTGCCGCATGGTCCCGGGGGCGCGGTACCGCCCGGATTACGAGGCGAAGATCTCCGACTATCTCCGCCTGCTGGATGCTCACGGGATCGAAAAGGCGGTGCTTGTGCAGCCCAGCTTTTTGGGCACCGACAATGGCTACCTGATGACCTGCCTTCGGATGCACCCGGACCGGCTGCGCGGCATCGTCGTGCTGGACACCGGCACGCCGGGATCAATGCTGGACGACATGGCGGGCGAGGGCGTGATCGGCCTGCGCTACAATCTGCTCAGCCTGCCCCCGATGTGGCTGGCCAAGCCCGAATATCAGGTGCTGACAAGGCAGGCCGTCCAGCGGGACTGGTGGGTCGAGGTTCAGGCCGACGGCCCGGACTGGCCCCATGTCCTGCAGATGCTGGAGGGCGCCCGGCTGATGGTCGATCATTTCGGACGGCCGATGGACGTGCCCTGCCCCGGGTTCGAGGCGATCCTCGAGCGCGACCCCGACATCACCTGCGTCAAGCTCTCGGCCCCCTATCGGCAGCAGGGCTTCAACCTCCAGCTCGCCGCCCGCCGCCTGATCGGCCATTTCGGCGCGGAGCGATGCCTCTGGGGGTCCGACTGGCCATGGACCCAGCACGAGGGGGCGCATGACTACGCCGATTGCCTGTCCTGGCTGGAGGATTGGACAAACGAGGACGACCGCGCAGGCATGCACCAAGCCGCAGAGGCGCTGGGGTTCGGCCAGTACCAGGACCCCGAATAGCATCGGGGTTCAACCCGCCATCGCGCCGCGACGGGTCGAGACCTCACAAGGTACCTCGCTTCACATCAGATGCCCGCGCGGCCTCCGGGCATATGCCCAGGGGTCATCGGGCGCGCGTCAGTTCGCTTGCATCAGTGCCGGAAGAACCGGCGGTGGAACCCGAAACGGCCGCGCAGTCCGTAGCGGTGCTTGAAACCGAACCGCGGGAAGAAGTAGCGATGCCGCGCAATGCGGCGCGCCCGGGCCGGGATTGCTTTCCTGCCCTCTTTGAACCCCTGAAGGAACGCGGTTTCGGTCTCCGGCGAACAGACCTGCCGGTAGCTTCGGCCTGACGCACCAACCTGCAAGCCGCTCTCCACCGTGCAATAGCTCTTCAGGCCTTCCGTGCGCCCGGCGGTGTAGGCTGCCAGATCAACCGGCTGGCTGAGATCCTGACAATCCCGGAACAAACCGGCGCGGTCGGCGGCGGGGACACCCAGGATACCGTCGTTCTCGCCGAAATTGCTCCAGTCCATCGCCTGACACGCGGCGGCACGTTCTTCGACCGGAACCCCAACGCAGCCCGCCACAGCGAGAGCGGTCACCACTATCGTCGTTCTGAACATCTGCTTTGTCTCCCGTCATTCGATACAGGATGATATGGGAGACAGAGGACGCGAAGCGAGACCATGTCGCGCACAACTATTTGACGACCGGGAACAAACCCGTCATCGACCCGTGTTTGAAGTGGCTTGTCGTGAATGGCAAATGTGTGTTGCCTGCACGCCCGCTAAAACGCTCTCGACTACTGCTTAGCTGCCGCTCAGTTCCAGCCGAACGGCATCGCACCACACGCCGCCAAGCCTGCACTTTCAGAGACGCCAATCATCATGATCTTTCAGATGGCGTTCTTTGTAAGCAGCCAACAAAACCTTCATTGGAAGCGCAAGAAATGCAGCGCCGAGAGCCATCAGTCCGAGTTCCACGGAACCGCCTGAGACCCCGAGCACGCCGACAAAGACAAGGACGCCAAAGATCCAGGCGTTCTTCTTTTTCTAATCCGTCGTCATCCGGGTGAGATGGAGAAACGCAGCGCACGTTTCAACGACAGCTCTCCGGATCAACCGAAATCAGGCGGAAAACGGTCTTTGCCGCGCCTTCATCGGTGACATAGCGAACCGGTCCTTCGTCCCCTTCAAGGCAGGCCCCGCCCACGGCAAAGCCGCCCCGCGTGGTGATGTGAACGACGTCATTGTCGACATGGGAAAGTGCGAACGTGCCGCCGTCGCATTCAACGCCGCACCAGCGGCTGGAATCCGGTTCGTCCGGATGCGGCTCGTCCCTGCAATAAAGCCCGTTCTTCCAAAGCCGGTCGTCCGCCCGAAACTTTGTCCGCACAAAGGCTTGCCCGGCCCGCTCTCCGCGCCCGAAAAGGACCTCCAGCATTTCCACCGACTGGCCCGGATTGCGTGCCATATGATCCTGCGAATAGGTCCGCCGATAGCAGTCGGCATGGGCGGCCGAGGCCAGTCCGTCAAGGAGACCGCATAGCGTCAGGATTCAACCCGTCATCGCGCCATGGTGCTTCGAGAACCTACCCTCCGGGTCGCAATCACGTTCGGACAACTGCGCCGTTACTCACTAACCCGCAGAGACTGCTGCCAGTTAAGATATTTGCGGATCCGTTATCAAAGCCCGGAAACGAAATCGCGTCACAAAAAGACACGGGTATCGCGTATCGATATCAAACAATATAATGGACATGCTTGACGCAAAATCTTCGAAATGGAGCAGTGGGTGACTTCAAAAAACTTCTATTACTCAGTGGAATTTTTTTCGAGAGATGTTTTTTTGGCCTCAGCTGGCATGCTGTGCGTCGTGATGTTTGCGGCCGTACCTTCGGAAGTGTTTCGGTCATGGGCTCTCCAATTTTACTCACAACTAAGTTGGATAAATCTTTTCGCTTCTGGAGCAGCTTTTTTCCTCATTGCAGTCAGTTGGTCATTCATCGCAGTAAGGGGATTTCAGATATTCATCTGGTTTCCCATAAAATTTCTCACAAAAACAAGGTATGATTACGAGTCTCTGTACGATGAAAATTTGCCTATTGTCGATCGAATTTTCGAATCGAGCATATCAGATACAAAACTAGAAACTGATTATTACAAATCTATATTCGACGTTCGACAGAAAATAAACGCAATGCTGTATCTTTCTCAACTTGAATTTCCGCACGGTTATCAGTATCTTCAAAGACTTTGGGGAATTCAAGCCATGTACTGTAGCATATCATTTAGCTCGTTTCTGCTCATGTTTGCATGCGCACTTCACATGGAGTTCTTTAGCTCTGCCAGTTTGGCATTGCTGTTTGCTTTGTCAACGCTGTCCTACGGGAAGATCGTGCACACAAATGTTCGCGAAGAACTCAAGGTTCTGACCGCCACAATCATGTATCGCAGTATCAGTTCTCTCAGCGAAGCCAACAAAGACCCCGTAAAAACAACTCAATAGCTCCGCGGCATCCCCAGGACATTCTGACCGATGAAGTTCAGCACCATGTTGGTCGAGATCGGGGCCGTCTGGTAAAGCCGCGCCTCCCGCCACTTGCGTTCGATCCCGTATTCGCGGGCGAACGCGAAGCCGCCGAAGGCCTGCATGCAGGCCTCTGCCGCGTGCCAGGCCGCTTCCGAGGCGAGCATCTTGCCCGCGTTCGCCTCTGCCCCGCAGGACTGACCGGCCTCGAACAGGGCCGCGGCCTTCAGCACCAGCAGCCGGGCCGCCTGCGTCTCTGCCCAGGCGCGGGAAATCGGGAACTGCACCCCCTGATTGGCCCCGATCGGGTTGCCGAAGACGACGCGCTCGTTCACGTATTCCACCGCGCGTTCGGTGAAGTAGTCGGCATCGCCGAGGCATTCGTGCGCGATCAGAACCCGCTCGGCGTTCATGCCGTCCAGGATGTATTTGAACCCGCGCCCTTCCTCGCCGATCAGGGTGTCGGGCGGGATCTCCAGATCGTCCATGAACACCTCGCAGGTGTTGTGGTTGATCATGGCGTCCAGCTTCTTCAGCTCCAGCCCGTTGCCGCGGGCTTCGCGCATGTCGATCAGGAAGCAAGAGATCCCGTCCGTGCGCCGTTTGCAGTCTTCTACCGGCGTCGTCCGGGCCAGCAGCAGCATCAGGTCAGACTGGAACGCACGGCTCGTCCAGACCTTCTGCCCGTTCACAACGTACTTGTTGCCCTTGAATTCGGCCTTGGTCTTCAGTTGCGTGGTGTCCGACCCGGTCGTCGGCTCGGTCACGCCAAAGGCCTGCAGGCGCAGGTCGCCGCTGGCGATCCCGGGCAGGTATTTCTGCTTCTGCTCTTCGGACCCGTGCTTCAGGACCGTGCCCATCGTGTACATCTGGGCGTGGCAGGCGGCAGCGTTGCTGCCCTTGGCGTGGATCGTCTCCAGGATCGCGCCCCCCGCCGACAGCGGCAGGCCCGCCCCGCCGTATTCCTCCGGGATCAGGGCACCCAGATATCCCGCCTCGGTCAGCGCGTCGACAAAGGCATGGGGGTATTCCGACTTTGCATCCAGATCGTTCCAATAGGCGTTGTCGTATGGCTCGCAGACCTTCGCGACCCCCTCCCGGATATCAGTCCAGGGGTCGGTCAGCGGCATCGTCAAATCCTGCATGTCTTTCATGTCGATCTCCTCACGCCGCCTCGGTCGCCGGGGCGAACCCTTTCGGCAGTCCGGCCCGCAGCACCTGGCCGTATTTCGGCTCGTCCGGCAGCGCGGCCTCGACGATGTCCCGCGCCGGGCGCAGCGCTTCCAGATCGATCCCGGTGCGCAGCCCCTCGGATTCCAGCAGGAAGACCAGATCCTCCAGCACGATATTGCCTGTCGCCCCGGGTGCAAAGGGGCAGCCGCCCAGCCCGGCGAGCGAGGCGTCGAAGCGGATCGCCCCGGCCTCCAGCGCCGCCAGCGCATTGGCCAGGCCCAGCCCGCGCGTGTCGTGGAAATGGGTCCAGACCGGGATGTCGCCCGCCATGGCGATCCCGGCCCTGAAGAGACTGCGCACCTGCGTCGGGTTCGCATAGCCCACCGTGTCGGGCAGCATCACTTCGTCGGCACCTGCTTCCAGCACCTTCTCCAGCAGCTCCAGCGTATCGCGTTCGGGCACATTGCCCTCCAACGTGCAGCCGAGGGCCGTGGCCAGCCCGATGCCGATCTGCACGTCCGGGGCGACCGCGTTTCGTTCCGCAATGATGGCGCGGAACCCATCCAGCGATTGCTCCGTAGTGCGGCGCACGTTCTGCTGATTGTGCGTCTCCGATACGCTCATGACATAGTTGATCTTGGGCACGCCGGTTTGGAAGCCGATCTGCGCGCCTTTCAGGTTCGGCGTCAGGGCGGACATGACCGCCCCGCCCAGGGCAGCCGCCTGCGTCGAGACGTCCACCGCGTCGGCAAACTGCGCGATCACATGGGGCGGCACGTAAGAGCAGCACTCGATCTCCGGGACCCCTGCGGCGATATCGGCCCTGATCCAGTCCAGCTTGGTCGCGGTCGGCAGAACTTTCTTGACCAGTTGCAGCCCGTCACGGGGGCCGACATCGCGCACGATGATGTCGCGTTCCTGAATATCGTTTGCCATAACGTCCTCCATCGCTCCCGCGCCCCTCAGAATTCCTGTGACATGTCCTTGGGCGTCATTTTCCAGGCAAAGAACGCACCCGCCCCGGCGATCAATACGCCGGCCAGCGCCAGCAGGCCAAGTGTCGCCGTCATCTCCGCCGGGCAGGCGGCCAGCGCGGCGTCACGGGCATAGGGGTCATCGAAGATCTCGCCGAAGAGATACCCCATGCCGATGCACTGCAGCGTGGTCAAAGCAACGACGCCCGACAGCACGGTCACGAAAAGGCAGCCGCGGAACCACGCCCCCATCCCCTCCGGCGCGATAAGGCAGATGATCGCCGCGAACGGGCCGACTGCAAAGGGCGCGACATCGGCCAATAGCTCCAGACTGTCCTGATCCGCCCAGATATCGCCGAATGCCCCGAGCAACGCGATCAGCACGTATCGGCCAAGCAGCCCGGCGACGAGACCGCACACCACTGCGGCTGCTATTTTTGATGCCATGTCAGCCCCCTGGTTTTCTTTCAGACTGATCCGTCTTTGGTCGAAACTGTCTTACGTCGGATCTCTCGTTAGCCCAACTATCAGCCGGGCGCGCGGCTGTGCGGTTTATGTTTCACTTCATCCTGTGCGCGATGATGTTCATGGACACAAGGCCCAGCGAATTCGAGGAGACCATCGACAACGTGTAGCCCGGCACTTCAAACCCTCCAAACGGCCACATGAGTTCGCGACCTCCATAGGGAAGCTCGCGAAAGCCTCCGAAGAGCAAGCCCCATGTCCTCGGAGAGTGTCCTGCGACCAAGTTCATTTACCCCTGGCAGATAGTAGGGTCCATTTGCCCGCTTGATCATCATCCCCTGACTGGCCATCCACCACAGCACACCGGCGCCTTTCTCGTAACTGCTGACGATCAATAGAAAGCACGCATAGGCTGCGCCATGATTGGGAAGAGCCTTCCAATCAAACCGCGTAAGATCCGGCTGCGCTTTCTCCTGCTCGTCTTCGAGAAGGCAATCCCCCACCGATGCGTAGGCTTTCAATGCGCTGTCGAATTCGTCCTGATCGAAGTTCTCCGCGCGAGGTCCCGGATCGAAGGTGATACCCTTTGTCGTCGAGAGCCTGACAACTCTGCCAGCGACATCAAAGTAAGGTTCGATCGCGTCGGGATCAGAACCGCCCGGTGCAATGAAAGTCGGCACCTGAAGAGTGAGAAGCGCATCATCACCGCGAACCCTGTTCAGATCGTTTGCCTTGGCCGCCGTTCCAATGAAAACGAGGCAGGACGCAAGGCCAACAAACCGCAAGAAGCGGAGCATCTACTTTCCCCTGAACACCGGATCACGTTTCTCGTTGAAGGCGCGCACGCCCTCCAGGCGATCCTCGGTCGGCACCGTGGCGTTGTAGGCCACGATCTCGAAATCATAGCCCGAGGCGCGGTCGATCTCGACCGCCTTGTCCATCGCCTTCAGCGCCGAGCGGACGCCGACCGGCGCGTTGTTCGCGATGCGCCGGGCCGTCTCCAGGGCGGCGGGCATCAGTTCGGCCAGCGGCAGAACCCGGTTGACCATGCCCCAGGCGGCGGCGTCCTGGGCGCTGAAGGGCAGGCCCGTCAGGATGATCTCTTTCGCGCGCCGCACCCCCACCGCGCGGGGCAGGTTCTGCGGGCCGCCCGCGCCCGGCATGATGCCCCGGGTAACCTCCGGAAACGCGAACCGGGCATGGTCGGCGGCATAGATGAAGTCGCAGGCCAGCGCGATCTCGGCCCCGCCGCCCATCGCGACGCCGTTCACCGCGGCGATCACCGGAATCGGGCACTGGAACATGCCGCGCACGAACTGTTCGACGATCGCGTGCTGGGCGCGCCAGGTCGCATCGGTCATCCCGTCGCGTTCCTTCAGGTCCGCGCCCGGGCAGAACCCGCGATCGCCCGTGCCGGTCAGGACGACGCACCGCGCCTGGTCGGCATGGACATAGAGATCCTGAAAAAGATCGCGCAGTTCGGTCATCATGACCGTGTTCATGGCGTTCAACCGGTCCGGCCGGTGCAGCGTCACGACCATGACGCCGTCGTCGTGGCGATCGATCAGCAGGGTCTCGAAATCGGGCATTCAGGGCCTCCCATGGTTGCGGCGACAGTACTCTGGCAGCAGTCTTCGTCAACGGCACCCGGCCCGGGTTCAGGTGGCATCACTCAGGTGATAGCGATAGCCGATGCTGGACGATGTCGAAATAACTGCCGCCACCCCGGACCGGTGGGACGATCTGGTCAGGATTTTCGAAGGCAAGGGGGATCAGGGCCGCTGCTGGTGCGCCTATTGGTACCTCAGTGCAAAGGACTGCAAGGCGGGCTGGGGCGATGCCAACCAACGGGTCCTGCGCGATCGGGTTCAGGGCGGATTGGAACCGGGCGTGCTGGCCTATGTCGACGGCCTGCCCGCCGGCTGGGCCGGGATCGCACCCCGGTCGGCCTTCGACCGGCTGGTGCGCAACAGGAAAACCCTTGCGGCGGTGGACGAGCGGCCGGTCTGGTCGCTCAACTGTCTGGTCGTCCATCGCGACTTCCGCAAGCAGGGCCTGATGCGCCCGCTGATCAGCGGTGCCGTCGGCTTCGCACTGGGCAAGGGGGCGATCGCCGTCGAGTCCTATCCGGTAGAGACGCCCGCCAAGAAAACCGTCTGGGATCTCTACCTCGGCACCAAGCATGCCTACGAGGATTGCGGGTTTGTCGAGGTCGCCAAACGCGGGCCGCGCCAGTTGATCATGCGGCACTGGCCAACCGGATAGCGATGCGCCTGCGGCGTCATAACGGGGGTAAGGCACAGCAAAGCCCGCGCAGACCGATGGGATGCGATATGGGGGCGAGCTCTTCCGGGGGGATGGGCGATGGCACCTGCGGTGCCGTGCCCTGTGGCTTTTCGTTGGCGGGGCGTGCCCCTTAAGACCGCCTGAAGTACCGTGATCCAGATCACGAAGTCATCCAACGGGGTGGCCCTGATCAGGGGCCGGCTGCGGAAGGGACCTGGGATCTGCCATCCGCCCCGGTCCGCTGCCTGTCCAGACATGGGCGCGGTGTCTACGCGCCATTCCTTAAAGTTTCGCTAAAATTCAACCGATCCCGCCCACACAAATCAGGTCGGTAGATTGACCCCGCCGCGCCCGTGGCAGAAACACGGGCGAAAGGGCGAGCGGGAGGGCACCCTATGACACTACCCCTGGACGGCATCCGGGTGATCGAGATCGGCCATTCCATCGCCGCCCCCTACGGCGCGCTGATCCTGGCCGAACTGGGGGCAGAGGTGATCAAGGTCGAACGCCCCGGCGTCGGCGACGATGCCCGCGGCTGGGGGCAACCGGCGACCGGGCCGCTGACAACCGCCGCCCCGGCCTTCCACGCCATGAACCGGCTGAAACGGTCGGTCACAATCGACATGAAAACGCCAGAGGGACTGGCGGCGCTGAAGCGTCTTGCCGCGATGTCGGACGTGGTCATCCAGAACCAGCGGCCGGGACTGGCAGCAAGGCTGGGCTTTGATCACGCGGCGCTCTGCGCCGAGAACCCGCGCCTGATCTACGCCAATATTCACGCCTTCGGCGACACCGGTCCGCTGGCCGCGAAACCCGGATATGACCCGTTGATGCAGGCTTTCTGCGGCCTGATGTCGGTGGTTGGCGAGGCAGGCCAGCCCTCGATCCGCATCAACCCCTCGATCATCGACATGACCACCGGCATGTGGCTGGTGATCGGGGTGATCACGGCGCTGCTGCGCCGCGCCTCGACCGGCACGGGCGGGGTGGTGGACACGGCTCTGTTCGAGACAGCGCTGGGATGGATGATGTATTTCCTGCCGATCTTCTCGGCCACCGGGAAGGTTCCGGGCAAGGCCGGGTCCGGCGTCGTGATGATCACGCCCTATCAGATCTTCCAGTGCGCCGATGGCGAGTTGATGATCGCTGCGGGAAACGACAATCTGTTTGCCAAGTTCTGCGGCGTGCTGGGCCAGCCGGGCTGGGCCGACGATCCGCGTTTCGCCACCAACCCCGACCGCCTGCAGCACCGGGACGTGCTGATCGCGCTCTTGATGGGCGAGACCGCAAAGCGCCCGCGCGACGAACTCGCGGCGGCGCTGGAGGCGGCAGGCGTGCCAGCAGCCCCTGTGCAGGACACGGCCGAGATCGCGGCGCATCCGCAGACCCTGGCCGCGGGGATGAAACGGGGCGGCGATAATCTGGAATTCTTCGGCCTGCCCCTGCGCCTGGACGGGGACCGGCCCGGTCGCGACACGCCCTGCCCCGATCTTGGCGGGGACAATGCGTGGCTTGAGGAGCTGCTGACCGGCAGCCGGTGATCAAACGGCCAGCCCGAGCACCCGGCGCAGACCGAAGTAGTCACCCCGGGCATGGTGATGGCCCTGCCAGCCGAG
>JBCCMP010000148.1:0-10679 GCA_039026295.1 Pseudomonadota bacterium
TCGACAATGTGAATCTCGCCCGCATTGACCTTGTCGACAATGGCCGCATCCAAATCGACGCCGACGACCCTGATTTTGCGCGATGCGAACATGGCGGCCGTAGGCAGGCCAATATATCCCAACCCGACGACCGAAATCTTGCCGAACCGACGAACCGGCTCGTGATCATGCTGCTGGCTTGCACGACCGACAAAGGTCTGCTGCGTTGCCGGGCCGTCATTTTCGATGACCCTCTCCCCGGTCATGTCAGCAGAAATCCCTAAACAGGCGTTTGCATATGCGGCCCGCTGCGTGTCCGTCACCATATGGATTGTGGGTTTGCGCCATTGCAGCATAGGCGGTGGCATTGTCCAGCAGCCGCTCGGCTTCCTCGACGATCCTCGGAGCATCGGCCCCCACCAACCGCACGGTCCCGGCCTCGACTGCCTCTGGCCTTTCTGTAGTGTCACGCGTTACCAAGACCGGCTTGCCAAGGCTAGGCGCCTCCTCCTGTATGCCGCCGGAGTCGGTGATGATCAGATCTGACCGCTCCATCAGCCAGGCAAACGGCCGATAGTTCAACGGAGCGATCAGGTGCACATCCAGCGTCGTGCCGACCACCTCCTGCGCGACCGCTTGCACTTTCGGGTTCAGGTGCACCGGATAGACAATCTGAACGTCACCGCGCCCCGCCAGATCGCGCATCGCATGGCAGATCTCGGCGATACCGCCGTCGTGGTTCTCGCGCCGATGCCCCGTCACCAGGATCAGGCGTTTGTCCCGGTCTAGCCATGGGAACGCCTCGGCCATCTCCTCGGCCACGCCTGGGGCATCCAGAACGTGCTCTCTCACCCAACAGAGCGCATCGATGGCAGTGTTGCCTGTGACCTCGATCTTGTCTTCACAGACATTCTCGGCCAGCAGGTTCTCCGCCGCCCGCTCGGTCGGGGCGAAATGGACCGAGGTCATGGCGCCCGCTATCTTGCGGTTCATCTCTTCCGGCCAGGGGGATGTCACATCGCCGGTACGCAGTCCCGCCTCCACGTGACCAACGGGTATCTGCTGGTAGAACGCTGCCAGCGCTGCGGCCATGGTCGTGGTCGTATCGCCGTGGACCAGAACGCAGTCGGGCTGCAGATCCGCAAGCAGTGGCTCAAGCCCTTTCAGAACCGCTGCCGTTATGTGCGTCAAACCTTGTGACTGCTGCATCACATCAAGATTGGCGTCGGATCTGATACCAAAGAGCTCAGTCACCTGGGTCAGCATTTCCCTGTGTTGCCCGGTCAGGATGACAGTGCTGTCGATCCCGTCTGTTTGCTCCAGCGCGCGCACGACGGGTGCCATTTTGATTGCTTCAGGCCGCGTTCCGAAAACGCTTACGACATGCATGGCGGCGCACCTTCAAACGGATTTGATCTTCCGCCTTAGAGCCGCCTTTTCGTAAAACTTTAGTAAACCGCGGCGCATCTCGCCCAATTGAGATCGTTGATCTTGTGATTGACGCCTCGGGAGTTCGCTGGAAAGCATTGGGCGTCGAGACCACGGCAACCGGCTCACATTCCTGGGGAGGACAAGATGACCAAATTTCTGACCGCCGCGACAGCAGCCGCCCTGTCCATCGTCGCTGCCTTTGGCGCCAGCGCTGGCGAATATCCGGAAAAGCCGGTGAGCTTCATCGTGCCCTGGCCTCCGGGCGACCTGGAGGACGTGCTGACCCGCATGATCGCGGAAGACTTCCAGACCAAATATGGCGTGGCAGCGGCGGTCGTGAACAAGCCGGGCGGCGGGGGCGGCCCGTTCCCAGGTGCCATCGACGTCGCAACTGCACCTGCCGATGGCTACACCATCGGTTCCTTTGTCATCGCCGTACCGATTGTCGGCCACAAGATCGACATCCCCGAACTGACCCCGGCGAAATTCGACCCGCTGGGGATCTTTCTGACCTATCCGTTCGTCCTCGCCGCTGCAGGCGATGCGCCCTATTCAACGATGGAAGAACTGGCCGCCCACGCCAAGGACAACGAAGTCGCCCTCGGCCATTTCGGTGCGCCGCTGGTGCCGACCCGCGTCTCGCTCGCCTATGCCAAGACCGCCGGGTTCGAATGGGGCTCGGAAGCGGCCTTTGATGCGCTAGACTGCAACACCCTCGCATCCGGCGATGCGGACGTCATCAATACGACGTTGCAACTGATCCTGCCTTGCCTCGACAAGGTAAAGGTCCTGGCATCAATCACCGACGACCGGATCAGCCTGACCCCGGACACCCCGACAATGAGCGAGGTCGAGCCGAAACTCGCCATTGCACTCTGGAATGGTCTGTTCGTCCACAAGGAAACGCCTGCCGATGTGCGCGAGAAGATCATCGCTGTGGCCAAGGAAACCATGGCCTCGGACCGCGCGCAGAAACTGGCCGCGGAAACCGGTGCGCAGGTCTACTGGCAGGACCCCGGCGACTCGGCGGCCCGGATCGAAGCAGACAGTGCCAGGCTGGGCGAAATCGGCAGTCTGCTAGAATAGCGCGCCTGAAGTTTAGGGCGGGGTGTCGCCCCACCCTTTCCCCGAGATGTCCGATCCCGCCACCCCGCAACACCGCCCCGGCAACGTGATCTTCGCGGCGCTGTTCTTTTTGGCGGCGATCTTCCTGCTCAGCCAATTGGGCGAACAGACGAAGTTCTCCGCCAAGACGATCTGGTCGAAAAAGACATTCGCCCAGCCCGCCTTCTGGCCCGCAGTCGGCGTCGGCGGGATGGCGCTATTCGGGCTCATGAACCTTGTCCAGTCGTGGCTCCGCCGAACTCGGGGCGAGGGCGTTGAGGCCGCCTTCTGGCTCCGCCCGCTCGAATACCTAGGCTGGTTCATGGGCTATGTCTTCGTTGTCCCCGTCATCGGCTACCTCCCAGCCACGCTGATCTTCGCCGTCGCGCTCGCCTGGCGGGCCGGATATCGCACCCGCCGGATGCTGGGTCTGGCGGCGCTGACAGGCGCTGGTATCGTGCTGGTTTTCAAGACTGCCCTTTCGGTCAAGATTCCCGGCGGCATGCTCTATGAGCACCTGCCAGAGGCGATCCGCAATTTTGCGATCGCAAATCTCTGAATGGACCTGCTGCTTGCCAGCCTTGGAATTCTGGCCCGCTGGGACGTTCTGATCGCTTTAATCGTCGGCTCCGTCGGCGGGGTGATCATCGGCGCGATCCCGGGCGTTGGCCCGGCGGTTGCCATCGCCATCCTGCTGCCCGCCACCTTCTCCCTTGACCCGATTGTCGGCCTGACGGTGCTCCTCGGCATCTACGGATCGTCCATGTATGGCGGCGCGATCCCGGCTATCCTGATCAATACGCCCGGGACCGCCGTCAACGCGCTGACCACCTATGACGGCTATCCGATGACCAAACGGGGCGAGGGCCGACGTGCCCTCTCCCTCGCCTATTCCGCGTCGTTCTTCGGCGGCGTCTTTTCGGTTGTATGCCTCATCCTTCTGGCGCCGGTGCTGGCGCTGATTGCGCCCATGTTCGGCAGCCGCGAGATCTTTCTCGCCGCCCTGCTTGGCATCATCCTCGTCATCCTCGCCCACCGCGGGCAGGTTATGGCAGCGGGCATGATGGCCTGCTTCGGGGTCTGGGTGCAGACCATCGGGCTCGAGCCGATCCAGTACTCCAAACGCTACACGTTCGGGCAAAGCTGGCTCTCAGGCGGAATTGACCTGATTGTCGTCATCCTCGGGCTGTTTGCCATCAGTCAGGCGTTCCTGCTGCTGGTTGAAAAGGACCACTCGCCGAAGGCCGAAACGGTGAAGGGCGGGCTCTTTCAAGGCTTCGCGGAGCTCTTTCGCCACAAGCGCACGGCGCTGACCTCCTCCTCGTTCGGCGTCGGGATGGGCATGATCCCCGGTGTCGGAGAGTTCACGGCCCAATTTCTCAGCTACACCGCTGCCCGCAAGTGGTCGAAAAAGCCGGACGATTTCGGGAAGGGCGCACCGGACGGTTTGATCGCATCCGAAGCGGCAAACAATGCCGTCCCAGGGGCGGCGATGATCCCGCTGCTGGCTCTGGGCATTCCGGGCGAGGCGCTGACCGCCATGATGCTCAGCGTCTTCTACGTGCACAACGTCGTCCCCGGCCCAGGCCTATTCCAGAACCAGATGGATTTCGTCGTCGCCCTCTACATCGCGCTTCTGGTGCTGAACGTGCTGGTGGTTGTTTTCCTCATGGGAGCCACCAACCTCTTGCTGCAGGTCATCCGCATCCCGACACGCTTCCTTGGGCTGACGATCCTTACCCTCAGCTTCGTCGGGGTCTATTCGCTGCGCAACAATCCCATCGACTGTGCGGTTGCCGGGGCCTTCGGCGTGTTCGGCTTCATTCTGAAACGGCAGAATCTGCCGATTGTCCCCATCATCCTCGGCATGGTTCTGGGCGGCATCATGGAGGCAAAGCTGCGGACGTCCATGATGCGAGTGAAATCACCGCTCGACTTCATCGACCGCCCGATCGCGGCTATCCTCTTCGCCATCATCGTGCTCGTGTTGGCTAGCCACGTCTGGTCGATGTGGAAGGCCCGCCGGGCCGGAGGATCAGATGGCTGAGACCTTGATGCAACGCCGGGCCCGCCTACTCGGCCCCAACGTTCGGACCTTCTATGACGAGCCTGTCCATCTGGTGCGGGGCGAAGGCGTCTGGGTCTGGGACGCGGACGGCCGCAAGTACATGGACTGCTATAACAACGTCCCCCATGTCGGCCATTGCCACCCGCGCGTGGTCGAGGCGATCAGTCGCCAGGCCGCCACGCTGAACACGCACACCCGGTATCTGCACGACGGCATCCTTGACTACGTCGAACGTCTCACGGCCACCATGGGCGCGGGACTGGATTGCACGATCATGACCTGCTCGGGGTCCGAGGCGAACGACATCGCCCTGCGCATGGGCGAGGCGATGACCGGCAAGCGCGGGATCATCGCCACCGACAACACCTATCACGGCAATACCTCAGCCGTGACGCAGATCAGCGCGAAGATGCCCCCGATCGGCGGCTACGGCGCGCATGTCCGGCTGGTGCCCGCGCCCGACAGCTATCGCAACCCGGACCCGGACGGGGCGATCTTCGCGGCCCATGTCAGGGACGCAATCGCTGATCTGGATGCTGCGGGCATCGGCCTCGCCAGTTTCATCATTTGCCCCTATTTCGGGAACGAAGCGTTTCCGGACCTGCCGCCCGGCTGGGCCGACAAGGCTGTCGCCTCGGTCCGCAACGCTGGCGGAGTGGTCATCGCTGACGAAGTTCAGGCAGGGTTTGGCCGCATCGGCAGCCACATGTGGTCGCATGAACGTCTGGGCATGACGCCCGACATTGTCACCTTGGGAAAACCCATGGGCAACGGACATCCCGTCGCCGCGGTGGTGACAGGCGCAAACGTGATGGCTGGCTTTCGCAACGCCTTTCGATACTTCAACACCTTCGGCGGCAACCCGGTCTCATGCGCCGCAGCCGATGCAGTCCTGACAGTGCTTGAAGAGGAAGGACTGATGCAGAACGCGGCAGAGGTCGGGGCCTATGCACGGCAGGGCCTCGAAGATCTCGCCAGCCGACAGCAGGTGATCGGCGATGTTCGGGGCGCGGGCTTGTTCTTTGGCGCGGAACTGGTGCTGGACCGCCATACAAAGGTCCCGGCCAGAGCGTTCGCAGATCGTGTCGCCAACGCCATGCGGCACAAAGGTATCCTGCTGAACGTCCTCGGACGTGACTACAACACGTTGAAGATCCGCCCGCCCATGCCGTTCTCCCGCGAGAACGCTGATTTCCTGATCGAGACACTGGACGCCGTGCTGACCGATCTGGGGCCGCCTGATGGATGAACAGGCCGCGCGGGCACTGGCGCACTGGGACTTAGAAGACCCGCGGGCATCAGAACCGCTTCGGCGTGAAAACACCGTCTATCCGATTTGCACTAGCGCAAAGAAGTTTGCGCTGCGGCTACACCGCCCCGGCTATCGGAACTGCAGTGAACTCCATTCCGAGCTCGAATGGATGACGTTTCTGGCCGAGGCGGGACTGGGTGTGCCAACACCGGTTCGGACATCAACAGGCGCGCTATTGGCGGAAACAGACGGCACTAATGCCAGCTTGCTCACATGGCTGCCCGGTTGCCCGATGGGCACGACTGCCACCCCGTTAGAGATCACTGATCGTGCCGGCGTCTTCCATAACCTTGGCGCCCTAATGGCGCGCCTTCACTCTGTATCGGATGCGTGGGAGCGACCGCCGGATTTCATCCGCCCGCTTTGGGACGAGGACGGCCTTGTCGGTGAAAGTCCGCTCTGGGGCCGGTTCTGGGATGCACCCTTTGCAGATGACGACGCTCGCGCCGTGCTGCGAACCTTCAAAGAAACTGCAGAACGGGATCTGTCCAATCTGCACGACGAAAGCTCCCCCGACTTCGGCTTGATCCATGCCGATCTGCTGCGAGAGAACGTCCTGATCGACGACGGAAATCTCTCGATGATCGATTTCGACGACAGTGGGTGGGGCTATCGGCTGTTCGACATCGCCACGAGTCTGGGCAAGAACTTCAGCGAGCCTGACCGCGATGACCTGAAGACCGCGCTGCTGACGGGCTATCGCAGCGTCCGCCCGATCGACACGGGCGCGCTCGATCTTTTCATGGCACTGCGCGCGTGTACCTACCTTGGCTGGATTGCGGATCGCTGGACGGAGCCTGGCGCACCAGAACGCGCTGCCCGAAACCTGAGCCACGCGCTAACATCGGTGCAAACCTACCTGCGGGCGCGCTGAGCGGAGGACGACATGACCGACAAGACCATCCTGATCGTCGGCACCTTTGACACCAAAGACGACGAACTGGTCTACATGGCGGAAACGATCCGGGGTCAGGGTGGCAGCGTTCTCACGATGGACGTCTCCGTTCTCGGTGACCCGTCGACCCCCTGCGATATCTCCAAGCATCAGGTTGCTGAAGCGGGCGGATCCACCATTCAGGCCGCAATCGATTCCGGCGACGAAAACACCGCGATGCAGATCATGGCCAAAGGTGCCGCGCTGGAAGCGGTCCGTCTGCACCGCGACGGGACCATGCACGGCGTTGTCATCCTCGGCGGCACGATGGGCACTGACCTGGCGCTGGACGTCTGCCAGGCCCTGCCGATGGGCGTGCCGAAATACGTTGTCTCCACCGTCAGCTTCTCGCCCTTGATCCCGCCCGACCGGCTGGCCCCGGATATCCAGATGATCCTCTGGGCCGGGGGGCTCTACGGCTTGAACTCGGTCTGCAAGGCGTCCTTGTCGCAAGCCGCAGGTGCCGTGCTCGGTGCCGCCCGCGCCGTCGAAGCTCCTGCCTTCGACCGCCCGGTGGTCGGCATGACGTCCCTCGGCTCGTCGTGCCTCAGCTACATGAAACTGCTGAAACCGGCCCTGGAGGACCGGGGCTTCGAGGTCGCGATCTTTCACGCCACCGGCATGGGCGGCATGGCGTTCGAGAAGATAGCCGCCGAGGGCGGGTTCGCCTGCGTCATGGACTTCGCCCTGCCCGAGCTTGGTAACCTTCTGGCCGGATCGGTCGTGCACTCCGGCGAGGACCGCATGCTGAATGCAGGCCGCGCCGGCATCCCCCAGATGATCGCGCCGGGCTGCCTCGACCTGATCGACTTCGCCGGGTGGCAAGAGATTCCAGACCGGTATCAGGACCGCCCCTTCCACGCCCATAACCGGCTGATCAAATCCTCCGGCCTGAATGCCGAGGAGCGCCGGGAAACCGCCCGCGAGATCGCCAAGCGGATCGCCGGGTCCACCGCACCGGTCCAGGTCCTGCTGCCCCTTGGCGGCATCGAGGAATGGGACAAGCCCGGCGAACCCGCCCACGACCCGGACGGTCTTGCGGCGTTCATCGAGGAAATGCGCAGTGTGGTCCCGGCCGGTCAATTGGTCGAGGTTGACGGCCATATTAACGATAAGGCGTTCGCCGATGCGGCGCTGAAGATCTTCGATCAGTGGCGGGAAGAGGGCGTGGTGACAGGGTAGGGTCTGCTCCCAGAAACCAAACTTTTGAGACAAGACGCAGCATAGGGCAGAGCCCGACCGCGGGTGGGCGTACCAACCACCCCGATCATAACTTTATGGCGACGCACCTCCGCCGCTCAATCGTCGCTCGAACGTCAACGAAGAGCCCGCCCGGGGGGCGCTTCTCGCACATTATCGATGTGCTGCCAGCCACGGGGATCAGGCTCTGCCCGGCGGCACTGCGTGCCTTGACTCCGGGCCGGGTGCTTAGAACCAGACTCGCGTCGAAAATTCACCGTGAGAGCATTGGCGAGACACCACCCCCTCACCCCATACCCGTGATGTTCCCGACGCTCGGCGCGACCTCACCCCACAGCGTCTCCAGATAGACCGCCTCCGCCGCCTCAACACCGCGCTTGTCCACCACCTCGATCCAGCCCGCCGCATCCCCAAGGAAACCGGCCCACGCTGTCCCCAGTTTCTTCTGAAACCCGCCGCCGCCCCATTCGGCAATCCGCGCCTGCGCATAGCTCGGGGCAAAGAAAAATTCGGGCTTCGGTCCCGGCAGATCTTTCACATCCCGGTCGCGCCCGGTCCAATGGGTGCCGCCCACCAGGCAGGCATGCTTCAACGCATCGCCATAACGCTGATGCAGCGCCCGGCGCACATCGCCATTCCCGGCCATGTCCACATAAGCCAATGACGCAGCATCGATACTCTCCAGCGCATCATAGGTGACGACCCTGTCATAGACGCCCAGCCCCTCGACAAAGTCGACATTGGCGGGACTGGTAAGACCGACCACCGTCACATCTCCGGTCCCACCCGCCTTCAGTGCGTGTGCCATTCCCAGCGCCGTTTTCGAGGACGCGCTGGTCAGCGCCACCGCCTCTGCCCCGAAGAAACCTTTCGATCGAAAGAAGTCGTCCAGCAGGAAAGAGGTCGTGTAAAGCGGCCGGAACAGGCTGATCATCGCCTCGTGCTCGGGCCGATACAACGGATCGCCGGAACAGATCGCATACTGGTTGTAGATCGGCGCCTTGCCCTGCCGCGCCTCGGCCATGTCCACCAGCCCGTGCGGCGAGACCTTGCCCGGCACGATCTCCAGATGCGTCGACTGGGGAAGGAACCCGTAAAGCCGCGTGCCCACCTCGACCTCCGGATGGGCCGTTGCGATGACATCCGCGAACCCCCAGACCGGGATACGGCCGTAATCGCCCTCGAACGGAAAGAACTCCCAATAGCCCAATTGTCCGCTCGCCCGGCCATAGGTGATGTTGTTCGCGGTCATTGCATAGCTGTCGATGCGCAGAAGGCAGCGCCCCTCTGCCGGATCATCGAACGTTCCTGAAACCACTTTGCAATCCGACAGGTCAGCCGGGTTCACAGCCAAATGCGCGCCATCAACAGCCATGGAATTCCAATCCGATATCAGGAACAGCCTGCCACTCACTGCCAGATCCCACGGCTCATGACCACACGATTTCAGCCCTTCCGTTGCGCAAATCCACGCAACAGCGCGCGCTCCAGAACGCAGGAATTCATCAATCATTAATCAAATCTAACCAATACCTAACCCGCGCGCCGAGGCCCTTCGAGAGTTGGGTTTCGAGATCGATCGGAAAATCCAAGCCCGGCGGATGCGGGCGCCAAAGACGGCTGGCAAGACCGGGGGGCAACCCCCGGGGAATACCGCCCGAGGCAACCGCACCGGTGGCTGCGCAGTCACGCCGCGCCGCCCTGAAGGTTCAATCTTGGACCCACCAGGGAAAGACCGATGGCCAGATGGCCAATCCCACACGAGACACCCAGCCGTTGCGGCCATCCCGTCCCAGAAGACCGGGCCGCAGAGGCATTTTTGCGCGCGCTCTGCAAAATCAGACGCAGCGATACGCCGAACAGATCAGATCCGCGCCACGCTGTCCCAAAGAGTTCCGGGGCAGGTTTCGGGGGCAGACAGTGAGCGACACCAGACCCTATTACTTCGTGGCAAGCCACAAGGTCCTCGACCGTTCCACCCTCAACGACACCTACGTCCCGCGCGCCGTCGATTGTCTGAACAAATACGACGTCGAAATTCTGGCGGTCAACGAGACGACCGAAGTCATCGAAGGCCAGACCGGACATGACCGGCTGGTGATACTGCGCTTCCCGTCCCGCGACGAAGCCATGCGCTGGTACCAGTCCGACGAATATCAGTCGATGATACACCTCCGGCTGAACTCGGTGGAAGGCACGCTGGTCCTGGCAGAGGGTCTGAATGCGGCCGATCTGTCAGCGGCATCTTCCGCGCCCGCTCCAGCGCCCGCGTCCACTGCACAAGGCGCACCGATTGTTCCTCCCAAGGCCGGCTATGCCGACAGCTTCCGGTCCGGCGATCTGACCACCAGCGGGTTCCAGGGTTGGTCCGACGAGATGAAGCGCGAGTTCGACACGAACCGCTACAACGGTCAGATCGGCACGGATCTGATGTTCGAAAACGAGGCGGTCCGCGTCTGGCACATGACCCTGAAACCGGGCGAGAAGATGCCCGTACATCGTCATGTCCTCACCTATTTCTGGACGGCGGTCACCCCGGGGCGCTTCCTTCAGCGAACCTATGACGGCACCACCTATGAAAGCGACTATCAGGCGGGCCTCACGCATTTCTACGACGTCGGCTACGCCGAATATGCGCTGCATAACCTCGA
>JBCCMP010000149.1:0-10580 GCA_039026295.1 Pseudomonadota bacterium
CGCGAAACCACCGACATTGCGCATCAGGATCTCCCGCAACTCGTCAGCGCGATCCGTCATCAGGTTCGTCGGTGCCGCGATGCCGATAGACAGCATCGACTGGCCGCGTGGCAGCGGCAGCAAGGTTGCAAGCGAAGCGGCACCGGGCTGAGCGACGGACGACATCAGCCACCCCTGTGCCCGTGCGCGGTTCACCATCTCCATGACCTCGGGGAGCGTTGACCGTTGCTCGGTGGGATCGGTGATTTCGGAGTTGTAGCGCCGTACCAGCCGCCCGATTTCAGCATCCTGCTTCAACGTCAAAAGCATCATGCCGGCCCCCGAGCGGTGGATCGGCCGCATCAGGCCGGGATGAAGCGAGAATCGCAATGTATGTGGCGACAGGACAAGCGAGAGGTACTGGACAAAAAGCCCGTTTTCAGCGCCGATCAAGACTGTCTCGCCGCTCTCCTCATGCAGTTTCTGCGCCAGCGTGTGTATGCGCGCGATCACGTCAGTCGAGCCCAGTGCCCAGTTCCCAACAAAGGCCAGCCGAACCGAAGGGCGATATCGGCGCGTCTCTGCCTCGTATTCGACAAACCCTTTTGCCACGAGGCTCTTGATCAGCGTAGACATCGAGGACTGCGGGATCTGCAGCAACTCGACAAGTTCAGAAATCGTCAGGGCGCATTGCTCGGCCTCGAAGGCCTCGAATATGTCCAGAACCCTGACGGCCGATTTGACCATCTTGTCGACCACAGCGACTTCCCCCACATATGTGTTGTTGTATCACAGACATGATGTAGCCATGCATTTTCAGAGAGGCAACAAGATTCTAATCCACACAATATCTATGGAATATTTTTACCCGCACGTAGGCAGCCTCAATAACGGTGGGTGGAAAATCGTCCACTCAAGGGCGGCTCTCAACACCTGTTAATCAGGCCCTGGTGCTTTGGAAGTATCCTCACACTGCCTGAAAGTGAACCAGCCTGCTCAAGGCGCAAGAGCATAAGCCGCGGCTCACAAAGAAGCGCGATTCATATTCTATCTGCCATGGTAAGGGTGTATAGATCTTCGAAATGACCACAGAGCGCATCTATTGCGCGACCAATCGTTCGTGGCGGCGAAGATCGCCTGACCCGCAACCGGAGTAAGACATGGCAAGCAGCGCAGCAGAGACATTGATCGGCGCAGCAGTCCTGGCGGTGGCAGGCGGCTTTCTGGTTTATGCTGCGAACACCGCGGATGTCGGCATCGGCGGCGGCGGGTACGAAGTGTCGTCAGAGTTTCGCAAGATCGAGGGGCTGACCGTCGGCGGTAATGTCCAGATTTCAGGCGTAAAGGTCGGGACGATCAGTGGCATTGATCTGAACACTGACCGGTATCGGCCTGTCGTTTCGATGGTTCTGCGCGACAACATCAAGGTGCCGGAAGACTCGCTCGTCGAAATCGCCTCCGAAGGTCTTTTGGGCGGTAATTATCTTAACATCGTCCCGGGTGCGTCCGACTTCATGATCGAACCCGGCGGAGAGCTTGAGTCAGAGCCCTATGTCAGCCTGATCGATCTGATCAAGATCGCAATGAAGAACCTCTGATGCGTTACGCCGTCCTGCTTCTGGCGGCAGCCACTTTGTGCATTTCAGTCCACACGGGCCTGCCGGTCGCGCAGACTGTCGACGACCAGTTCTTGGCACCTCTTGAACCGCAGGTGACCCCGCAGTTTCGTGGCCGCGTCGATGTCTCGCCAGTCCCTCGGACCCGCGTCGTACGGCCAGACGAACCAGTTTCAGAAGAACCTCAGTCACAATTGCCGACAAACGACAGCGCGGCGACGGCTGTAAATCAGGTCGGGCAGGGCGGCGGAACAACAGCTTCAGGGACGGGCCTGGAAAACTCGCAACCTGCATCACCTGGCGACACCGCCGCTCTGGCAGATGACGAAGGTGGTCAGGGAAGCCTGCCAACGGTCCGCCGCGGCGGAGATCAGATCGCGCGAGCAACGCAAACCTTCCGGACCGCCCGCGCAGGCGAAGCCACCGGCGAAGACAGCGAGCGCGGCGCACGGTTCCTGCGCGCGCCAGAGCGGCAGAGCATTTTTGACCCGGACGCGCCATCTCCGATCGCGCCGATCCGCACGCCGAACACCGCCCTTCAGGACGCAGCGCGCCTTCGGCAATTGGACAAAATGACCGGTACGACGATTACCTTCGATATCGCGGTGGGCGAGGTACGCCGCGTCGAACGGTTGAAGATCGAACTCGACGCCTGCCGGGCACCTAACGACAATGATACCCACGGCACCATCGCGTTCCTGAAGGTCTGGGACACCAAGAGGGAAGACACAGAACCGACATTCACGGGGTGGATGTTCGCCGAAAGCCCGGCTCTCTCAGCGATGGACCATCCGCGCTATGATCTCTGGGTGATCAGCTGCACAACGGTCGACGGCGTTGAATCGGCGGGCAGCGAGTAGAAGTTGCCCCTGCGGGCCATCGCCCGATCGAGAAGTTCGTGGTAATGCGCTCTCGGCACGGAACGGGCACCCAGCGACTCTAGGTGAGGCGTCGTAAACTGCGTATCCAGAAGTGTAAACTCGCCGGCCCGCAAACGCGCAACAAGCCAAGCCAACGCGATTTTCGACCCGTCTCTTTCGCGAAAGAACATGCTTTCACCGAAAAATGCCGCCCCCAGACGCAGGCCATAGAGACCGCCGATCATCTGATCCTCCCGCCAGACCTCTACTGAATGGGCGTGACCCATGCGGTGCAGATCACGAAAAAGATCGCGGATGACCGGATTGATCCAGGTCTCTTCGCGATCGGCACAGGCATCCAGAACGGTGTCGAATGCGGTGTCGATCCTGACGCGGTAGTCATGGCGCATCAGGCGTTTACGCAGCGATTTGGAAAGGCTGAAACCCCACAATGGCAGGATGCCCCGCTTGCGCGGATCGACCCAGTAGACATCCTCAGCCCCTGCGCTGTCCGCCATCGGAAACACTCCGGCACCATAGGCCCGAAGCACGAGTTCCGGCGTCAATTCAAGGACGTCACCATCGCCATCTTTCATAGTGGGAATTTAACACGCGGTGGTCCGCAGAGCAGCCGATTCTTTGTCACGCATTTGCAAATTGGCAATCGCTATTCAGGCGTTTTCGCTTGACCTCTCTTCCAGCCAACGTTCCAGCCAGTGGATATTATAATCTCCGGCCTTCAGTTCAGGGTCTTCGACCAACGCTTCGAACAGCGGCAATGTCGTGTCGATCCCCCCGACAATGGTCTCGCCAAGCGCCCTGCGCAGCCGCATCAGGCAGTCGGCACGATCAGCACCCTGCACGATCAGCTTCGCGATCAGGCTGTCATAGTGCGGCGGCACCCGGTATCCGGCGTAGAGATGCGAGTCCATGCGAACACCCAATCCGCCCGGCGCATGATAGGTGTCAACCAAACCGGGGGACGGCGCAAAGCTTGGGATCGTCTCTGCATTGATCCGGCATTCGATCGCGTGGCCAACCGGGATCAAATCTTTCTGGCGGAAACTCAGCGGCATCCCGGCCGCGACCCGGAATTGCTCCCGCACCAGATCGACGCCGTAAACGCTTTCAGTTACGGGATGTTCGACCTGCAGGCGGGTGTTCATTTCGATGAAGTAGAACTCGCCATTCTCGTACAGGAACTCAATGGTCCCGGCACCGCGATAGCCCATCTGACCGACAGCATCTGCGCAGATCTTCCCGATCCGTGCCCGCGTTTCCTGGTCAATGACGGGGGAGGGCGCTTCTTCCAGCACCTTCTGATGGCGCCGCTGCAGCGAACAGTCGCGCTCGCCCAAATGGACGGCATTGCCTCGCGTGTCGGCAATGACCTGCACCTCGATATGGCGAGGCGTGCCGAGATACTTTTCAAGATAAACGGCATCATCACCGAAGGCGGCCTTTGCCTCGGCCCGCGCCGAGGTAAACGCCTCGCGCAGATCAGACTGCGTGGCGGCGACCTTCATGCCGCGTCCGCCGCCGCCAGCAGCGGCTTTGACCAGAACAGGGTATCCGATACCTGCGGCGACTTGTTCTGCTTCTTCAACCGTGGCCACACCTCCATCCGACCCGGGAACGCAAGGAACGCCGAGCTTACGCATGGTTTCCTTCGCGGCGATCTTGTCGCCCATCAGATTTATGTGTTCAGCGGTCGGGCCAATGAAGATCAGCCCGCTTTCCTCGACGATGTGTGCAAATCGCGCGTTTTCTGACAAAAAGCCGTAGCCTGGATGGACGGCTTCAGCCCCCGTAATCTCGCAAGCGGACAGAATGGCAGGCTGGTTGAGGTAGCTCTGCAATGCAGGTGGTGGGCCGACACAGACGCTTTGATCAGCCAGCCGCACGTGCATGGCATCAGCATCGGCAGTGGAGTGAATGGCCACGGTCTCGATGCCAAGCTCGCGCGCTGCCCGAATGACTCTCAGCGCGATTTCGCCGCGATTGGCGATCAGGATTTTCTTGAACATGCCCGGCCCGGCCTATTCGATGATGATCAAGGGTTCGCCAAACTCAACGGGCTCGGCATTCTCCACCAGTACCGCGCGCACTTTCCCGCTGCGCGGCGCCGGGATGTTGTTCATCGTCTTCATCGCCTCGATTATCAGGATCGTCTGGCCTTCCTTCACATCATCGCCTGCCGAGACAAAGTTATCCGCACCCGGTTCTGGCGCAAGATAGACGGTACCAACCATCGGCGAGGTGACGGCATTCGACAGATCCGGACCGTCTGCCGCCGCCGCGGGCGTTGCCGCTACCGGTGCAGTGGGGACAGGTGCTGCGGCTGCGGCGACCGGAACAGTCATCGGCTGCGTAACCACCGATGGCGCTGCCGCAGTGCGTGACAACCGCACCTTCAACTCGTCGCCATCGCCGTATTCGCGTTCCACTTCAATCTCGGACAGGTCCGCTTTGCGCAGCAGCTCCGCAAGCGCCTCGATGAATGCGACGTCCTGTTCGGTTTTTGTTGTCATTGCCTGGGGCTTCCTGTCCGCACATTATTTGCCGCGCAGGCGCGGCGTTTGTTATGGCGCGGGTCTACTCTGAATTAACCACCTCGTCAAAGGGCAGGGGGTCAGAGTTAACCTTATTAGCTGTTTGTTAGCTGGGGTTTGTGCCTCGCTGGAACAAGACCATTGCCGCTGACAGGCAATTGACTTCAGAACAGTTCCACGTCGCAGTCAGTTCGACGCCGAACGCACCTGGTCGACGACTGCCAGCATATCATCAACGGGAAGGTATCCACGGATCACCTGATCACCCACAATGAACGCGGGCGTCCCCTGCAGGCCAAGAGATTGGGCAAGCTGGTAGTTCTTGGCGAGCTGATCATCGATTTTCTCGCTTCCGGCCAAGTCTTTCAGCTCAGCGATATCGTAACCGGCACTGGACGCGATGCGGTAAGCTGCATCTTCGCTTAGATTACCCTCGTAGTTCATGAGAGCATCGTTCAGCGTCTTGAACCGATCCGCATCCAGGTCATTTGCGGCGAGCGCCATTTTGCCGACAGAAACCGAGTCAGGTCCCAGGATCGGGAAATCTTTCACGATCAGTCTGATGTCCGGGTCCAGATCCAGCAGTTCTGCGATCTCCGGATGCGCCCGCTTGCAGTAACCGCAGCGGTAGTCGAGGAATTCGACAATCGTGACGTCGCCCTCGGGATTACCACCGACAAAAGAGTAACCGTCGTTGAACAACTCCTCTGCATTGGCCGCGACAAGTTGTGCGTCGGCCTGAGCGCTTTCCTGCTCACGCCGTTGCTCAAGGATCTGGATCGCCTCGAAGATCACCTCCGGGTTTTCCAACAAATAGGCCCGGACCTGTTCGCCGAAGGCAGCCCGTTCCTCAGAGCTCATACCATCGAAATCAAACTCATCCGCAATCGCACGCTCGGCGGGCTGGGCAACCATAAGAACCGCAATTGCTGCGGCGGTGAGTAAATTCTTCATAGGTGCCTCCCGAGGACGATATTCATGTGCTCGTGCCTATTCTTCACGTGTGTCCAACTTAAGGATGTCCTGGGCGCGCAACCAGCCCGGTGTGCCTTCCTTCAACAGCTTTGAAGCACGACGTGCCAGCCGCACGGCATTTTGTGTGTTGCCGATCAGCGCATACCGTTCGGCCGTTGCCAGCGTTGCCATAGGACGATCCCCGGTGCGATCATAAGCCAGTGCGAGGTCCCTCAACGCGGATGCGTCGGCAAGATCGCCGGCGCGGGCGCGTTTCAGAACTCTCAGCGCCTCATCGTTCAGGTCCTGACGGTTCGCATGGACCAGGGCTCGTCCAAGGCCCGCCAACAACAGCGGTTCGTCCGGCGCCAATCGAGAGGCCGCCCGGTAAGGGCCAATCGCATCAGCGATGCGACCGCTCTCCAGCAGGATCTGGCCTTTCAATTCGATGTAGTAGGGATCATTCGGACGCAGCGTGATCAAGCGGTCCACTGCACTGATCGCGGCGCTTGGGTCGGGACTGCGATGATAGGCGACAGCCTTCTGATAGAGCGTGAATTCTGTTTCCGACTGGCCTTCCAGATTGTCCAGAACCCGCCCCGGATCTCGTAGAAACCCGATCAACTTTGCGCGCATCCGGCTGTGCCAGTAGCGCTGATCGTCCGAAATCCCGTAGGTCCGGCCCGAGGTTTCCTGAATGCGCCGCTCCAGCAACGCCATCCTCTGCGTCCCAAGCGGGTGGGTCAGAATATAAGGATCGACAGAACCGATCGACAGCACTTCCTGACCGCGAAAACGCTCAACCACCATCAAAAGACCAGCAGGATCGATGCCCGATCGCTCCAGATAGGACACAGCCGCCTGATCCGCGGATGCCTCCTCGGCCCGCGAGTTTCTCAGAAGGCTGCGCAAGATTGCACCCTGCGATCCGGCGGCAATGGCAACGCCAGCCTCGCCGCCACCGGCAATTCCCGCTGCGATCCCCAACAGTGCGCCGATAAATGCCGGGCCTTGTGCATTGCGCAAATTGATCTTTCGCCGGGCGATATGGCCGCCTGCAATATGGCCGGTTTCGTGAGCAATCACGCCCAACAGCTCTTCCGGCGTCTCTAGGTCCATCATCAGCCCGGTGTGCAGGAAGATGTTCCGTCCTCCCGCGACGAAGGCGTTCAATGTTCGGTCGCGGACCATGTAGATGTTGACCGTCTCGGGCGCCAAACCCGCTGCCCGGAAGATCGGTGCCGACATCCTTTTCAGCGTCCGCTCGATTTCGGCATCTCGGATCAACGTCCGGGCATCGGATTTGCCGGGAGATGTCAGGCCAAGGCCCAACACAACGGCGAAGAGGAACAAAGATCGGATCACGGAGAAAGCTCCTGCCTTACAGTTGGTTCTGCCTGTGATACGCATGAAAACACCATGGCCGTTTCACGAGGTATGCGCAATGTCCCAGCGATCAACTCTGTCGTTATCACGGCGCAGCCAGATTGCTCCTTTTTTGGCCATGGACATTATGGAACAGGCGCGTCTTGTCGCGGAATCCGGTCGTGATGTGGTCCACATGGAGGTCGGACAGCCAGGAACGCCTGCGCCCCGCGCTGCAACTGACCGGGTTGCCGTGGCGATGGCGGCCGGAGAGCCCATGGGATACACAGTGGCACTTGGGCGCCCGGATCTGCGCGCGGGGATCGCGGAGCTCTACAAGCGCCGTCACGGCATTTCGATTGATCCCGGACGCATTGTCGTCACCGCAGGGTCATCCTGCGCGTTCATACTTGCGTTTCTGTCCATGTTCGATGCAGGCGCGCGTGTTGCCTTGGCCGATCCCGGCTACCCCGCGTATCGCAACATTCTCGGGGCGCTGGATCTTGAGGTGGTTCGGATTGAGACCACCCTTGAAACGGGGTTTCAACCGACGCCGGATCATCTTGCCGCGGCAGGATCGCTTGACGGTCTGCTTGTCGCCAGTCCCGCCAATCCGACCGGAACCATGCTCGGGGCAGAGGCGCTGCGAGACTTGGCCACATATTGCCAGGAAAACGGCATCGCCTTCATCTCGGACGAGATCTATCACGGATTGACCTACGGGGCGCAGGCGGCGACCGCTTTGGCATGTTCCGACGATGTCGTGGTGATCAACAGTTTCGCCAAATACTTCTCGATGACCGGTTGGCGCGTCGGATGGATGATCGTGCCAGAGCGCATGATCCGCACGATCGAGGCGCTGTCCCAGAACCTTTTTATCTGTCCGCCCCATGTCAGCCAGATCGCGGCTCTTGGTGCATTGGAGGCAGAGACAGAGCTGGAAGCCCACAAGGCGGTGTATGCCGCAAACCGCGAGCGCCTCCTCGATGCCCTGCCTCCGCTTGGCTTCACAGAAATCGCACCGGCCGACGGGGCCTTTTACATCTATGCGGGGCTCTCGCAGATCTCCAACGACAGCCGCGATTTCTGCAGTCGTCTGTTGCATGAAGCCGGGGTCGCGGCAACACCGGGTCTGGATTTCGACCCGGTCCGGGGGCATGGCACGATCCGGTTTTCGTTCGCCAGAACCGAGGCTGAAATCTGCGACGGAATCGAACGACTGCAGCGCTTTATCGGGACCTGATCGAAGGTAATTCCCGCGCGCATCCGTTCAGATGCACACGGGAAAAGGCCATTTCATAATCGAAGACCTAACGCCCGAGTGACCACCAACCGCGACGTTTCGGCTTTGGGGGCGCGTCAGGCTCTGCCTTGGGTTCCGCTTCTGCGGTCGCCTCTACAACTGGTTCCGATTCAGCGATTGGTTCCGGCTCAGGGTCCGCCTCCGGTGCTTTCACATCTTCTGACGGCTCTGAAGGCTGAACTTCAGCTTCAACGGTCGCAGCCGTATCCACTTCCATCTCGTCAGCCGATGCGTTCGAAGCCGCCGTTGAGGCATCGACCGAAGCGGAATCAGAGGCCTGCTTATCTGCCGATGGCTCCGCCTCAGTCGCAGCAACGGCGTCAGACCGGTTTGCGCCCTCGGTTACACTGGCGTCCTCGCTGTCACCAGCCTGCTGGTCGGCACCATCCTCCTGAGGTTTGCGCCCACGACCGCCGCGGCGGCGACCGCCCCGCTTGCGACCGCGCGGCCGGTCGTCTTGCTGTTCTTCATCCGATCCGTCGTCGGCCTGAGCGATCTGCTCTTCCGACTCCTGCGTCTCGACTTCTGGCTGCTCACCGCGCTTCCGGCGGCCACCGCGCTTGCCGCGGCGGCGCTTTGCCTTGCCGTCATCGCCATCTGTACGCGCCTCTTCAGTGACGTCTTCGTCCGAAACGACGGAACCTGCGGTGACGACCTCTGGCTGTTTCTGTGCGCGCCGATTGCCAGATCCTGACTTCGACCGCTCCACCTCGAAATCAGGGCTTCGCAGCGCCGGATCGGCGAGCACGGCGATCGCGATGCCGTGGCGTTCTTCGATCTGGGCGATGTGCTGGCGCTTGGTGTTGATCAGATAGTTCAAGACATCGATCGGCACCCGCACGGTCAATTCGTCCGCGCGGCCGCGCAGTCCTTCTTCCTCGATCTCACGCAAGATCGACAGCGACAGTGACTCGTCCGATCTGATCAGTCCGGTACCGTGGCAAACCGGGCAGGGCTGCGTCGTTGCCTCCAGCATCCCCGGACGGAGGCGCTGGCGCGACATTTCCATCAGCCCAAAGGCCGATATTCTACCGATCTGGATGCGAGCGCGATCGTTCTTGAGCCGGTCCTTCATGCGCTTTTCGACGGCCCGGTTGTTCCGGTTTTCATCCATGTCGATGAAGTCGATGACGATCAGTCCGGCGAGATCACGCAGCCGCAACTGACGGGCCACTTCATCTGCAGCCTCCAGGTTGGTGTGCAGCGCCGTCTCCTCGATCGAGCCCTGCTTCGTGGCCCGGCCAGAGTTGACGTCAATGGCGACCAATGCCTCGGTTACGCCGATCACGATGTATCCGCCGGATTTCAACTGAACCGTCGGATTGAACATACCGTTCAGGTAGCTTTCGACCTGGTATCGGCTGAACAGGGGGATCGGGTCAGCATAGGGCTGCACGTTCTTGGCATGGCTTGGCATGAGCATCTTCATGTACTCCTTCGCCTCGCGATACCCGTCCTCGCCCTCGACCAGCACCTGATCGATGTCCTTGTTGTAGATGTCGCGGATCGAGCGTTTGATCAGCGAGCCTTCCTCGTAGATCAGTGTCGGTGCTATCGACTTCAGCGTCAGATCGCGGATCTGTTCCCACTGCCGGATCAGATATTCATAGTCGCGCTTGATCTCGGCTTTCGTCCGTTCGGCTCCTGCGGTGCGAACGATCAGGCCCATGCCTTTCGGCACGTCCATCTCGCCGGTGATCTCGCGCAGTCGCTTACGATCGCCTGCATTGGTGATCTTGCGGCTGATGCCGCCGCCACGCGCCGTGTTGGGCATCAGCACGCAATATCTACCAGCAAGCGACAGGTACGTCGTCAGCGCCGCGCCCTTGTTGCCGCGCTCTTCCTTGACGACTTGGACCAGCATGATCTGCCGAACCTTGACCACGTCCTGGATCTTGTAACGTCGCCGCAGCCGGGTGCGTGCCTCGGCGGCCTCTTCAAGCGTGTCTTC
>JBCCMP010000150.1:0-10569 GCA_039026295.1 Pseudomonadota bacterium
CTGATTTCCGCCTTGCATAAATCTGTGCGTGGCTCTGATCCCGATGCTGCCCTTTATTGGCTGGCCCGCATGTTGGATGGTGGCGAGGATCCGCGGTTTCTGGCGCGGCGCATCACTCGAATTGCGGTCGAGGATATTGGCCTGGCAGATCCTGTCGCCATGCAGCAATGCATCGCGGCCTGGCAAACCTACGAGAGGCTGGGCTCGCCCGAGGGCGAATTGGCGCTCGCGCAAGCCGTCATCTATCTGTCGCTAGCTCCGAAGTCCAACGCCGCATACGTTGCCTACAAGTCAGCGATGCACCTTGCGCATCAAACCGGGTCAAAGCCTCCACCCAAACACATCCTGAACGCGCCGACGAAACTGATGAAAGATCAGGGTTATGGCAAAGACTACGCCTATGATCATGGCGCAGAGGATGGTTTCTCAGGACAGGACTACTTTCCCGACGGGATGGCGCGGACGTCGCTCTACACCCCTGTCGAGCGCGGCTTCGAGCGGGACATGTCCGCGCGGCTCGCATACTTCAATCGCCTCCGCGCAGAGCGGGCCGAAAATGATTGAGAAACTTGTCCTGGTTGCAATGGGCGGCGCGCTTGGTGCCTGCCTGCGTTTTGCTTCCGTGTCGGGGATGGTTCGCCTGACCGGTGAAAGCTTTTGGGGAACTCTGTTCGTCAACGTTGTCGGTTCCTTTGTCATGGGCGTCCTTGTCGTCCTGTTTCTGGAACGCATCACGGGCGAGACCAATCGAATGGCAGTGTTCGCGTTGACCGGAGTGCTGGGCGGATTTACGACGTTCTCTGCATTCTCGATGGATGCAATGCGCTTGTTCGAACAGGGTCGCGGTTTAACTGCTTTGAGCTATGTGGGAGGATCGGTCCTGCTTTCATTGTTTGCGCTTCTGGTCGGAGTTCTCTCGGCAAGAGCACTAGCGGTTTGACCGGCGTTCAACATATTGCGGTCCCGGCAGACGATGCAGAACAACGCCTGGATCGCTGGATCCGCAAGCGCTGGCCGCATGTGGGTCAGGGCCGCATCGAAAAAATGTGTCGGCGTGGACAGATCCGGGTTGATGGTGGCCGCGCCAAGGCCGCCACCCGGGTTGCCGCCGGTCAGGTCATTCGCATACCGCCTTTGCCCGCCCCCCAGGACGCGGACCGCGCAGGGCAGCGTGAGCAAGACGGCCGATCCGAAGTGAAGCCCGCGCTGATAGAAGAGCTTAGAGATGCGGTCGTTTTCAAAGACGAGCATTTGATTGCGCTGAACAAGCCGCCCGGCCTGCCGGTCCAGGGCGGCTCGAAGCAAAAGGTTCACCTCGGCCATCTTCTCCAGGCTTTGAGATTCGAGCGTCGTGATGAGCCTCGTCTGATCCATCGGCTTGATCGCGATACGTCAGGCATTCTCATTCTCGCTCGAACCGGAGCGGCGGCGACTGCTATGTCGCAACTTTTTCGCTCACGAGCGGTCAGGAAGACCTACATCGCAGCCGTTGCTGGACGCCCCGATCCGTTGGCAGGAACAATCACTTACGGTTTGCAAAAAGCGGGCGACCGCGGGGCCGAACGCATGGAAGTCGTCCACCCCGACAGAGTCAAAGAAAGTGCAGGCGCAAAACCTGCGACAACGCAATACAAGGTGCTGGAGCACCTCGGTAATCGCATGTCTGCGGTCGTGCTTCGTCCGATAACCGGCCGAACACACCAGCTTCGGGCGCACATGGCGGCTTTGGGCACCCCGATTGCCGGTGACGGAAAGTACGGGGGGCGCGGTCAGCAGAATCTCGGCGACGGCTGGGGCGCGGGGCTGGGCGGCGCTTTGAGTAGAAAACTGCACCTGCACGCCGCAGCGCTGAGCTTTCGCAATCCGATGAACGGCCTAGAGATGGACCTGTCCGCGCCGCTGCCTGTCCACATGCAACGAACTTGGGACACCGTTGGCTGGTCGTCAGCTATCTTGAGCGGTGATCCGTTCGAGGAATTTTAGACGCGTTGCTACTGCACCAGTAACTCGGCATGCAGGGCGCCAGCTGCCTTAATCGATTTCAGGATGTCTATCATATCGCGCGGCCCAACCCCCAGAGCGTTAAGGCCATCGACAAGGTCGGCAAGGGTCACGTTCTCATCCACAAGTGCCATCTGCGCCTCGTCATCCTGGTCGATGTCTATGGTCGTCCTCGGCAGGACGAGCGATTCTCCCTCGGCGAACGGATTTGGTTGTGATGCGATTGGTGTTTCGCTCACGCGGATTGTGAGGTTGCCCTGACTGACTGCGACCCGGCTGATCTTAACATCTGCGCCAAGCACAATCGTCCCAGAGCGCTGATCCACGACCACACGGGCTTTGCGTGACGGGGCTACTTGCAGGTTCTCGATCGTCGCAATCAAGCGCGCCGCCCGTTGGCCCGCTGTCCCGAGGTCGAGCGTGACTGTACCGGAATCCTCCATCCGTGCGACGCCGCGCTGCAGTTCTGTATTAATGGCCTCTTCGATCCGCGCTGCTGTTGTAAAGTCCGGCTCGCGAAGTGCCAGCCTGATCCGGCTGAGATCATTCAGAACGAACGGAACTTCGCGTTCTATTCGTGCGCCGCCAGGGATTGATCCCGATGTCGGCACGCCGATCTGGGTCGTTGCCGCTTCGCCTTGTGCACTGACCCCGCCTGCGAGAATCGGGCCCTGAGCCACCGCATAAATCTCGCCATCGGCCGCATTCAGGGGCGTCATTATCAGTGTGCCGCCCAGAAGGTTGCTGGCGTCGCCAATCGCAGAGACCGTCACGTCAACGCGGCTGCCAGCCCTGGCAAATGGAGGCAAGGTCCCCGTCACGACGACAGCCGCGACGTTTTTCGGGCGGAACTGCTCACCTTGAACATTCACGCCAAGGCGCTCCAAAAGATTACTCAGCGCCTCTTCGGTGAATGGCGCATTCCGAATTCCATCGCCAGAGCCATTCAATCCGACAACCAAGCCGTAACCGACGAGGTCGTTCCCACGAACACCCTCAAACTCGACGAGGTCCTTTATGCGTGGCATGGCGGCCGAAACAGCCGTCAATTGGGTCAGGAAAAGGACTGCAAGCAGTAAACGGATCATTCTGATCCCCGCGATTGGTCTGGTTCAGAGGAAGTTGGCGAGCGATAGGTTCGACAGGCGCGCTGTGGTCGCGTAGGCCGTTTCAAGCTGATTTTCTAGCTCGGTCAGTTGAAGCGCTGCCTCAAAGCTGTCGGCCCCGGCGAGGTCGTTGAACCGCAGCGTAAGCGCCGCTTCGGTTGCAATGTTCCTTGACTTCTGTGCGGCAATGCGAGCCTCAGCAGAACCGACGCGGCCCTGAAGGTTGGCAATCTGAGAATCCGCGTTTCGCAGACCGATCGACGCCTGGGCTACCAGCTCACGGCGTTGGTCCGCAGGTATACCGTTGGTGGTATCGTATGCCGCAGCCATCACGGTGATGTTGAACAAAACGTCTCGTATGGCGGTCTCGTCGGCGCGCGCCGCGTAATCGACCCGCTCGCCCGGCGCAACCTCGGTCACGGGTGCGTTGTTCAAGCCACCGTGATAGAACGTTGTTTCAAAAAGACCGGCTCCGCCCAGAAATTCCGATCGAAGCGCCGTGTAAGCTCCGTTCGCAGAAGCCGCGCCTTCAAGGAACGGCGTAGATGCGGCAAAAATTGATGCCGCATCTAACATTGGCGCGGTGCCTGCATCATCGCCGCCGAACAGTGCGCGGCCGGCGATGCTAACGTTCAGCGCACTGATCGCCGATTCCAGCGATGCATTGGCAACGCCGCTTATGATTTCAAAGTTGGCGTCGGTTCCGTTCGTCAAAATCGGATCGACCGCATTGGACAGGTTCTGACCAAGTTCGCTCAATTGATCGAGGCTGCGCTGGGTCGTACTGGCGCGAAGCTCGGACAATGCAATGGAATCGGCGTAGCCCTGCAGATCGCCGATGGACTTTTCGATCTGCATCAACTCGCTGACCTGCCCGCGGCGCTCGGCGGTGACATCAGCGAACCGACCGGTGACTGTCGCCACGCGTGTATCATCGCCTCGTTTGCGAAGGTCGGAAATGATCCGCGCCATCTCAGCGCTGCGAGGTTGAGCGGGAAAACCGAATTCAGGCATCAGGCTATCTCCGTGATTTCTTGCAGCATCCGCGACGTCGCCTGGATGATCTGAATGTTTGCAGAATACGCCTGTTCGATCAGGATCAGTTGCTGCAACTCGAGGTCCGTATCGACGCCGATCTCTTCCGCTTCCGCTGTGGCGAGACTCTGGCGTGTCCCTTGCGCACTGGCCGTGTTGTTGTCAGCGTTGAAACGGGCGATGCCTGTCAATTCGACGATACCAGAAACCATCTCCGAACTGCTGAAGTTGCCGCTCAGGCCGGGGATCACGGACGCCGGCCTTCCTTGCGTCAGCGCGTCGACCAATTGGCGGGCGATGGCGTCGGAGGTTTCTGGTCCAGGTGCAACTGCATTCAGTCCGTCGCGCAGCAGCGAAGTCTGCCCCCCCTGAGACGGATCGACCAGAGCATTGACACTGATGCGTCCGGACAGACCTTCGATGATTGTGGGGTCGAAGATCGCGCCAGCATCCGTGAAAAGACCAGGGTCTGTCGCGGTCAATGTCGGATCAACGGCGGGATCCTGAAAGCGGCCAATCAGATCACCTGCAAACTGATCCAGCCTGCTTTGGAACTCTGTTGCGATCTGATCGCGCACGGCGAAGTTACCCGCGAGCGAGCCGGCTTGGATGCTCTCCCGGCCGACGCCCGGCGAGATATCCAGACCGCCAACTGTGAGTCCGGACAGTGCGCCGCCTCCAAGCGGATCATACGTCATCGCAGCGGTGATGATCGGTGAGCGCGTAAAAGTCAGCTCGGAGACCGTTTCCTGAAGAAGAAACACGCCTTCCTTCGTGTAGAGATGAATGACGTCGTTGCTGTTGTTTTGAATTTGTACCGGCACAATCGCGGAAACTTCGTCGATCAGTCTCTCGCGCTGATCCACGAGGATCGCGAAATTCTGATCGGCGGAGGAGAGGAGTTGTATCCGCTGGTTGAGTTCCTGGATGCTGTAGAGATTTCGATTCACTGTCGCGACATCGGTCGCGATGTCAAAGTCCGCGCTCTGCCGCAGCGTTGCGACTTCGCTGGAAATCTGGTTCAGAATCCCGGTCAGATCGCGTGCGTCATTTACCACCTGGATCTGGCGCGGCTGCGATTCCGGAGTTTCGGCGAACTGCCGCAGCGTTGTCTCGAACGTTTCAAGTCGGCGGAACAGGCCGTCAATATCGGTCGGCTCTCCAAGCACGCTGCCCAGGCGTGACAATGCCTCGGACTGCGGGGCCAGCAATGCGGCCTCACCATCTGCGTTACGCCGTGCGGCTGTCAGCCCCGGTGAGGCGGCGCGGTTCGCCGAGATAACCCGGACCCCTGCGCCCTCACCGGCCAGGGAAAGAGAACCGACCTCCAGTGTTTGTCGGCCATAGCCAGGCGTCAGTGCATTGGCCAGGTTGTTCGAGGCCGCCGCCGTAAGGCGGCTGTTCACACGAAGGCCACTGAGCGCGTTGGCCAGGGATGTGGATAGCGACATTGACCCGTTCTCCTGCTCTTAACCTGCGCCATGGCCTCGCGACGAACGAGGCCATGGCGTTGTCTGGTCCACTATCGTTTCAGCGAGGTGGTCTCTTGCAGCATTTCATCGACGGTCCGAATGACCGTCGCGTTCGACGAGAACGCCCGCTGCGTGACGATCATGTCCGTCAGCTCCTGCGCTACATCCACCGTGCTCTGCTGGAGGGCAAATCCGGCGATCTCGCCCGCGGGGCCTTCACCGGCGTCGAAGAAGAAGACGTCGCCACTGTTCGGGGAAATCTCGAAAGCTTGGTTGTCCAGCGCTCTCAACCCGTTCGGGTTTGGCACTGCCGCTAACGGGATCTGATAAAGCGCGCGTCGCTGACCGGTATCGTAAACACCGGAAAGGAACCCGTTAGCGTCGATTTCCAATCCCTGCAGATTGCCCGCTGGCGCGCCGTTCTTGCTCAGACCGTTCGGCGTAAAAGGCGCCGCAAGCTGGCTCAGCCCGGCCCCTTGCGAGTTGCCGAGGAGTTGGACGGTGATGGGGCCATCGGCGACATGGATGGTCAGATTTCCGGATGCTGCATCGTAAGTTGCCGTCGTGCCGGCACCGTTGGGGTCAGTCGGATTTCCTGCTGCGGCTGCTGCTGAAACCAACTGTCCCGGCGAGTTGCGCGACCCGTCGAAGGCGAGGTCGAACTCGGCAAGCAGTCCCGGTGCAGCCGAGGCGCTATCGAAGAAAGACAGTTGCCACGAATTTGACGTTCCCGTCGCCGGGATGACGGGTGTGTACTGGATCGTCAGCTGATGCCGAAGACCGATCGCGTCAAAATATTCGATCGGCGACTGAATGGCCGCACCTGTGGCCGTCGACGCAGTTTCTTCCGCTGGCAGGTTTACGCCAAGTTCGATGCGCGTCGTTGAGTCCGCAGCGGTGAGGAAAGAGGACAGTCTTACAGGCTCCAATGATGTCGGACTGTCACGCGAGACGCTGGTCAAAAGTGCGCCGCTGGCGTCTGTCGGCCAGCCCTGCAGCGCGAGTTCGCCCGGCGTAATCAGGAACCCATCTTCATTCTGCCTGAAAGAGCCGGTTGCGACCATCTGGAATGGCCTCTGACTGCCTGCGAGGTCTGCCTGAGACAGCGGCGTCACAGGCAAAAGTCCGCTGCCCGAGACGGCGATGTCGGTGGAACTGTTCGAGGTGATCAGAGCGCCAGAAGAGGCAACATCGCGGAAGGTCGCGACGTTCACACCGCCCGCGGTAAAGCCGCCGCCCCCACTCGCGGTGACCAGCGATGAGAAATCAACATCTGTCCGCCGATACCCGTTGGTGTTGGAGTTTGCGATGTTGTCAGAGATGACGGCAAGGCGCGTGGAGTTCACGGTCAGGCCAGCAACACCTGCATTCAAGCCAGATGACAGACTCATTCGATACCTCTTTCTGATACGGGGGCCGCGATGCCCTAGGTCTTCTTTCGCGTTGGAAAGGTGTTTGGCAGATTGGGCTTAAGCCGGTCCTAACCGCAGGATGATTTCCCGGCTCAAAGGCCGCTCCGGAGCAGTGTGATCGCAATGCGCCGGTTCCTCGGTGCCTCCGGATCTGGTGAAACCGGATCTGTGGCGGCTCGTCCACTGACCCTAACGATTCGTTCCTCCCGCAGGCCACTGGCCATCAGCATGCGCCGGGCAGTGTTCGCGCGATCGGCACTGAGTTCCCAGTTCGAATAGCGTCGGCGGCTGGTAAAGGGTTTCGAGTCGGTGTGCCCGACCACCGCTAGATCATTCGTTGTCTGGCTGAGAACCGGAACAAGAATATCGATCAGTTCCTGCAAAACAGGTTCGGCGCCGGCTTCGCCCGATCCAAACAGCGGATCGCCGCGCAGATCACCAATCTCGATCACAAGGCCTTCAGGCGTCATGCGCATCGAGAAGTGCTGAAGCAAGCCATCCTGACCTGCGGCTTCGATCTGCGCCTGAAGGTCCTCTGCGACCTCCGCAAACTCCTGCTGCCGCTTCGCCGCCGCCTCGGCCAGCGCCTCGTCGCTTACCTCTCCATCCGCGCCGGTTGGTGCCTGGGCCGGATTTCCATCCGCGCCAAGTTCACTTGGTGTTGTGCTCGCGGCATCCTCCTCGGCCTCGATGTCGGGGACCTTATCCAGATCGCCGACATTTTGACCGGGCACCTTCGTACTCGGTTTGGCGCGAATGCCTTCCGTTGCAGTCCCTGCAGCCGTATCTTCGGAAAAAGCGGAATCTCCGGCCAGCATTCCCGCGCCGCCAGCGGAATTTCGGCTGATTGGAATGGCCGGGTCAAAATAGTCAGCCAGACCTTTTCGTTGCTCTTCCGATGTTGCGTTGAGCAACCACATCAGCAGGAAGAACGCCATCATAGCGGTCACGAAATCAGCATAGGCGACTTTCCAGGCGCCGCCATGATGGCCATCGCCGCCGCCCTTTGTGATCTTCTTGATGATAATGGGGCGTTCGCCGTCCATCGCTTGTCCCGCATTCTGCCAACAAAACAGTCCTAGCGCGGAAGACTTGTCATGCGGTTACCGCAGAAACGGATATGACTTTGCGGGTCTGCGGATACTCTCTTTAACGAACGTGAAACCATCGTCCGGGACATTAGGCCCGCTTAAGCGTTCTTCGGACAGGACTGGCTGTGAACGAAAGTACGAGTTTTCTGGTTCGCAAGTTGCGTGGCCCAAAGATGCGCATCTCGGGGTTTCCTGCGATGGAGCCCCTTTGCAATGCATTTGCGTCGATTGCCGCAACAATGGCGCGCAAAGAATATCGCACCGCCTTTGACGTGACGGTCTTCGGATACGAGGTGACGCGTCATGGCGAATACCTGCGTCGCCTGCGCCCGCCTTCTGCAATCTATATCCTCGCCTATCCGGAGGTGAGCGGCTTTGGCCTGATGAAAGCGCACCCGCGGCTTCTGGGGAAAATCCTCGACATCTCGCTCGGAGGAAATGGCGAATTGGCCGATGGTGATGCTGGCCGCGCCCTAACACCTGTGGATCTGTCCATCTACAGCCGTTTTGTCGATGTTCTGTGCCGCGCCTTCCATGATGGGATCGTCGAGATTTGCGGTCGATCTCAGATCGGCCACCCACACAAGACGAGGTTCGAAGAACAACCAGGCATGATCCGAATTGCGCCTGACCGCGCCCATATCTTTGTCATTAAGCTGAACTTCTTCATCGGGGAAGACTCCAACGGGGCAGGGATGGACTTTGTCGTGCCCGTCTCGACACTCGAGCCTTTGAAGCGCGATCTATCGAACATTGTCACCGCCAATGAAGCGACAAAGCGGATGTGGGAACAGTACATGTTCGAGCAGGTCATGGATCTGCCTATGAAAGCCCAGGCGATCATAGATCTTGGCATGTTCAACATCGGTGAGCTCAGTCGTTTGGAACAGGGCCAACTTCTGGATCTGCCCCCCGACGCGATCGAAGGTGTGAATATCGTGGTCGAAACCGCGGAAGGGACTGTGAATCTCGCGAAGGGCAGGCTCGGGGCAAAGGGCCGACACAAAGCGCTTCGATTGAATGAAGAGCCATCAGGTGAGTTTCTGCAACCCCTCAAAACGCTGGTTGATCAAAGGTCAGACTAGTCGCCGAAAACTGATACGTCGGCTGTTTGCCGACCCTGCGCCGATGCTGATCTGCCGCGGTCAAAAGCGTAACGACCCGACTGATAAGCGTTGCGGTCTTCAGCCAGCGGTTTGTTGAGCGAAAAATGCAGTTTTGCTGGCTGCCAAGGCCAAGGCCAAGGCGCAGCAGCAGCGGGCGAAAGAGCTCCAGTCACGTGAAACATCTTCAACGGTAGATCTGGATAGTGTCCCGTGCACAGCAAACGATTCACCATGTCAGCTTGGTATCATGCGGTATTCGATAAAGCGCTTACGCTCAGATACACGTTTTTGGCGCGCAGAAAACTCATCGGTCAACGATGCCGCGATTTGTTTTCGGGCGGTGTCCGGCACGAGCCGCATCCGGTGCGTCGGGCAGGAAGAAGAAACCCATTGGGCTCATTCTTTCCGAAGCGAGGGAGCGTTCGCCGCCACACGCAACGGAACATGCGCTTTTCCTCTCGAAGAGTGATTCGGATCGAGGTGCAATCCAGCGGGTGATTTCTGCTGAAATTCACCTATCACCGGACTTGATGGCGATCATGACCATCGTTGCGATAAAGGCTCGGGTTGCATCCGTCCACCGCCAGCCGCGGATGGTGCAAAACGCCAGAAGTTCAAATGTATGAAATGATTAACAAAAATCTGCAGCAGTGAAGTGCTGACATGCAACCTGCCGCATCTGCGAAAAGAAACGCCCCGTTCGCCTTGACCGAACGCTTGACGCCGTCGCGCGCCCTTGCGCATGTTCGCGCACGGGGATCGACCCCGATCAATCAGAGCGACGCTGCAAAGCGCGCCCCGGTCAAAACCGGGACATCAGGAAAGAGGTACGGAATGAAAACTTCCCTTTTTGTCGGAACTCTGGCTGCTGCGGGTCTTGCCGCTGGCATGGCAGGTGCCGGTACTCTGGATGACGTGAAGGCCAAGGGCTTCGTACAGTGCGGCGTGTCTACCGGCGTGGCCGGCTTCGCGTACACGAATGCCGACGGCGAGTGGGAAGGCTTCGACATCGCGGTCTGCCGCGCTGTTGCAGCTGCTGTCTTTGGCGACCCGAAGGCCGTCCAGTTCACCCCGACCACAGGTAAGACGCGCTTCACCGCGCTGGCATCGGGCGAAGTCGACATGCTGGCCCGGAACACCACCTGGACCTTCAGCCGCGACGTCGACCTGAAGTTCGAGTTCGTGGGCGTCAACTACTATGACGGCCAGGGCTTCATGGTTCCCAAGGCACTGGGCGTCAGCTCGGCCACCGAACTAGATGGCGCCACCGTCTGCATCCAGACGGGTACCACGACCGAGCTGAACCTCGCTGACTTCTTCCGCGTGAACAACATCAGCTACGAGCC
>JBCCMP010000151.1:0-10525 GCA_039026295.1 Pseudomonadota bacterium
CTATGGCGCACCGACCGGACGGAAGCTGCAGTACCGGATCATCGCCGACTGTCATGCACAGGCGAACCAGATCAATGACGAGTGGATCATCCGCGATCAGGGGGCCATCGTCCGCCAGATGGGTCAAGACCCCCGGGATTTCGCCCGCGGGCAGATCGAGGCCGGGGACACCGGCTTCTTCACCCCTGCGCAGGACCAGAAGGGGCCGTACACCGGCATCGGCAACGACAATGAATGGGGGCAACGCTACGCCGATATCCTCACCCGGATCATCGGGGCCGATATGGCCGCGATCCCCGCCGAGTACGACCGCGCCTGCCATCTCGAATACCCCGGGGGGATGACGGCCCACGGGCACGGCGCCGCCGATCAGTTCTGGATGTCGCTCCGCGCCGCCTTTCCCTCGGCGACCTTCACGATCCACCACCAGATCGGTCGCGAGGATGCGACCATGCCGCCCCGCGCGGCGTTGCGGTGGAGCCTGGATGGTAAGCACGACGGCTGGGGTGCCTTCGGTGCGCCCACGGGTGCCCGCGTCCACGTGATGGGCATCGCCCATGCAGAGTTCGGCGCGCTCGTTGGCAGTCACCCGAAGCTCCGCCGAGAATTCGTGCTGTTTGACGAGACCGCAATCTGGAAGCAGATCCTGATGGGGACGACATGAGACCCAAATTTGCCGAATTGATGTTCACCGACGCGGTGAAAGCGCAGCAAGAGGCCCGCGGATCGCGCGAATACTGCGAAGCCGCCTACAAGGGCCGCAGCAATGACGGGATCGGGCCCGACGAGAAGGACTTCATCGAGACGCGCGACAGCTTCTACATGTCCACCGTCAACGCCGATGGCTGGCCCTACGTTCAGCATCGCGGCGGCCCGCCCGGTTTTCTGAAGGTCCTAGGCCCCGACCGGATTGGCTTCGCCGATTACCGCGGCAACCGGCAGTTTGTCTCGACCGGCAACGTCGCCGGGGATGACCGCGTTTCGCTCTTTCTCATGGATTATGCCCGCAAGGCGCGAATGAAGATCCTGGGTCACGCAGAGATCGTCGAGGCGGCAGACGATCCGGACCTCGGCGCGAAACTGACGCTTGACGGCGCGCCGGAGCCTGAGCGGCTGGTGACCATCCGCCTCGCCGCCTACGACTGGAACTGCCCGAAATACATCACCACCCGCCTTACTGAACCCGAGATCAACCAAGTGCTCGGTCCCCGGTTCCATGCGCTGAAGACCCGGATCGCCGAACTGGAAGCGGCCCTCGCCGCGAAGGAGGGATCGTGACCCCCGCCCAAATGGAAACCCGCATCGTCCGCTATGGCGATCTCGTGCCCTGCCGGACCGCATTTATCGATGCGCACACGCCGGGCTCTGACCAGAAGGAAAACTTCACCATCATCGGTGGCGGCGTCTCGGAAAGCCCGGATCAGCACGTCCACATCAAGGAAACACCCGGGTTCAACATCGGGGCGGCTGGCCAACCGCCAAAATGCCGGAACTCGCTGCACAGCCATCGCACCGCCGAGGTCTTCTTCGTCCTCTCGGGCCGCTGGCGGTTCTTCTGGGGCCGCTGGGGCACGGCGGGGGAGGTGGTGCTGGAAGAAGGTGACATCATCAACATACCCACCGGCATCTTCCGGGGGTTCGAAAACATCGGCACCGACTACGGGATGATCATGGCGATCCTGGGCGGCGATGATGCAGGCGGCGGCGTGATCTGGGCACCGCAAGTGATCGAGGACGCGCGCGATCACGGCCTTGTCCTGGGCGACAACGGTGCGCTTTACGACACCAAGAAAGGCGAGGTCCTGCCTCATGGCATCGCGCCAATGCCGCTGCTGACCGACGCTGAACTTGCCGGCTATCCCGAACCGGCCGCTGCCGATGTCGTGCCCCGCCATGTCGCGCGCTACTGGGACATGATGTCCATGGCAACGGGCCAGGCCGCCAAGGTGATTGGCCGCGATGCCATGCTGCCGGACAAGCCGGGGTTCGAAGTCGATTTCCTGACACGTGGCTCCATCCCGGAAGAGTCCTATTCCACCGAGGTCCATGAAATCCTGATGGTCATGCGGGGGCACTGGCGGCTGAGTTGGGACGGCGGCTCCAAGGCGCTTGCACCGGGTGATACCTGCGCGGTTCCGCCCGGGATTTCGCGAAGCCTGACGCCTTCGATGACCGGCGAGGCAAGCCTTTTCCGGGTGCGCAGCACTGAAGATCCGGCAGGGCCGACCTGGAATGGTTAATGCGGAAGAGGCGATGCAATCCGGAAACAAAGCCATACGGGTTCTGTACGGAAGCCATACGTTTGCCATACGCCCCAAATCCCAGCGCAAATCCGGTTAACGCCCGGCGCCGAGAGGTCTGAAGAATGGTCAAATCCACCCATGTCGGCTCGCTGCCGCGCAGTCAGGAGGTCGTCGATCTCATCTTCGCGCGAGAGCGCGAGGAACCGTTTGACCAGGACGCTTTCGATGCCTGCATGACGCATGCGGTTGACGAAACCGTCCGCAAGCAGGTCAAGGCTGGCATCGACATCGTCTCGGACGGAGAGACCTCTAAGATCTCTTACGCCACCTACGTCAAGGACCGCTACACCGGCTTTTCAGGGGACAGCCCGCGCAACGCACCTGCCGATCTGAAGATGTTCCCCAGCTTTCTGCAGCGCATCGCCGACAGCGGCGGCACCCCGCAATACGCCAGGCCCATGTGCACCAGCGAAGTGATGTCCAAAGGCCAGTCCGAACTGGAAAAGGACATCGCGAACCTGAAGGCTGCCATGGCCAGGCAAGGGGCAACGCGCGGTTTCATGAACGCGGCCTCGCCCGGTGTCATCTCGCTGTTTTTACAGAATGATTTCTATCCAACGCGCGAGGCTTATCTGGCCGCTCTGGCCGATGCGATGCGCGGCGAATATCAGGCGATCATCGCGGCGGGCCTGGACCTGCAACTCGATTGTCCCGACCTCGCATTGTCCCGCCACATGCTGTTTACCCAGCTTTCCGACGAGGAGTTCGTCCGGATCGCCAGCCTGCATGTCGAGGCGCTGAACCACGCGCTGACAGGTCTGCCCCCCGAGAAGATCCGCGTTCACATCTGCTGGGGCAATTATGAAGGCCCCCATGTCTGCGACATTCCCATGGATACCATGTTCACGACCCTGATGACGGTAAACGCGGACCAGTTGCTGTTCGAGACCTCGAACCCCCGTCATGCCCATGAATGGGTGGTATTTCGCGACCGAAAGTCCGAAATTCCAGACAGCAAGATCCTGATCCCGGGCGTCGTCGACACGACAACCAACTTTGTCGAGCACCCGGATCTGGTGGCGCAACGCATTGATAAGTTTACGGGTATCGTCGGCCCCGACCGTGTCATAGCGGGCTCTGATTGCGGGTTCGGAACCTTCGCCGGTTTCGGTGCGGTTGATCCGGCGATTGCCTATGCCAAGCTCCAGGCCCTGTCCGAGGGTGCCGCACGGGCTTGAGATCGCACCGCTCTCCGTGCGGATTGATATCAGGTCAGAAGGGGCGATGCGGTGTCGGCTGATTTCGCCTGGTGAGCGTCCGGACAGCATCTGGACGGGCGGGCGATTTTAGCCTTTCAACCAGCTTCAAAGCGCCGAGCCTTCGCGCATTTTCACCTGTTCGGACGGCGTCGGCGTGTGGTTGAAGCGATAAGCCGTCAGGCATGCTTCTTCCCCGCCAAGTTCCGCGATCCGTTTCTTCTGATCGGCAAAGCAAAGCGCATTGACTGTCTCCGGATCGCAGATTTTACGCAGTCTCTTTTCTCCCTCTGCCAAAGCGTCGCGGGTCTCGCGGTCGTGCCGATTTTCATCCGCCAGATTCGTCAGCTCATTCGGATCTGCATCAAGGTCGAACAGCTGCGGCTCGTGCCCGACATAGTGAACGTATTTCCAGCGCTGCCAGCGCACCATGAAGGTGCCGGTCGTCGACCCGCCGTCATGATACTCGCTGAGGATCGTCCGGTCCGGATCGTCCTCCGCCCGCGCCAGAACGCGAAGTGACTGCCCGGGCAACGCACTGCTGATCTCATCGTGTCTGGTGCCGGTGACATCGACAGCGGTCGCTGCCAGATCGATCAGTGACGCACCGGTTGCAACGCGGCGCCCCCTCGGCACACCGGGACCAGCCACGATCATCGGGACGCCCGCCGATTGCTCGTACATGACCTGCTTCGTCCAGAAACCCTGATCGCCCATCATGTCGCCGTGATCCGAGACGTAGATGACGACTGTGTTGTCACTCTCCCCGCTTGTTTGAAGCGCGGCCATGATCCGGCCGACACAGGCATCCATGAAGCTGGTCAGACCGTAATATGCGGCTTTTGCTTCGCGCATCTTTTCTTCGTCGAAGTAGCGGTCGTAGTCGAAGAATCCGGCAACGTTTGTCAGTTCGCTGTGGTCGGGCCGAAGCCGATCTTCATATCCAACAGGCAGATCGACATCTTTCGGGTCATACAAGGCGTAATGTTCCTCTGGACAGGTCAGCGGATAATGCGGGCTGACGAGAGAGACGAAGGCTGCCCAGGGTTCGGTTGTGTCCTTTTTTCGATGGAGCCAGTCTTCAGTCGCGGCCGTGATATCGAGATCATAGTCGGTGTACGTGCTGGACCCGACACCGACGTCAGCGGCCAGCTCGCTGGCGCCGTTATAGTCAGGCAGTTTCTCGCGCAGCAGACCGATGGGCCAGCCGACGCCGCCGACAACATGCATCGGCAGGATTTCTTCAGAAAAGCCGTTGTCATCGTCGGTTGATCGAAAATGCAGCTTGCCGAAGGAGACGGTTTCAACGCCCTGATCGCGGAGGTGCCGCATCCAGCTGCGCACGCGGCCGTCATAGGGTGTCGCGCTGTCCCAATATCGAAATCTGTGGACGTGATCGCCCGTTGCGATGCTCGCGCGGGTTGGAACGCACATGGGCGATGGTGTGTAAGCGTTGGTGAAATGCGCCCCGCGCGCGGCCAGGGCGTCGAGGTTCGACGTCTTGACCATCCGATGGCCAGCGCACCCCATGGCGTCTTTGCGATGCTCATCCGAGATGATGATAAGGAGATTAGATCTGTCAGGGTGCATTTCAGTTAATCCCGAATGAAGGCTGCTGCCGACAGCGTGGATGATATTGCAGGCTTCGGTCGATGTGTTGGTTTTTTGGTTGGGTCGATCGCTTCCCGCATAAGCAGATCCATCGACAGCCAAGATGTCAGGTAACGCTCGCCAAAATCCACGGTCTCTGCGAGAAAAAGGCATGAAGGCTCTGCGCCCCATTCGCCCCCGGCATAGAACATTGCATGCGGTCATCGCAGCGCTATTGGTCATTTGGTCCTCGGTTGCCCGGGCAGAGACGCCGGTAGATCTGGAACTTGTCCTCGCCGTAGATGCATCAGGCAGCGTCGATGAACGCGAGTTTCTGCTGCAGCTCGGCGGGATCGCAGCCGGGTTTCGCGACCCTGAAGTTCAGGATGCGATCACATCCGGCCAGCTTGGGCGCATAGCTGTGGCGTTGATGATCTGGTCCGATGCGCGGTCGAAGAAAGCCGTCAGTCGGTGGGCGATGGTCGACAGCGCGGCATCGGCGAATGCCTTTGCCGATCTGGTTCTGTCGCAGGTCACCCGGCGCAAGTCGTTCCTTGGCAAGGGCGGTACCGGGATCGGATCGGCCATCGGGCGCGGGGCCAAGATGATCCGGCTGAACGATTTCGATGGCGCGCGAAAGGTCATCGACGTCTCTGGCGACGGTCATGAAACCCCGCTGCGCCATGGCGAGGGGATGGCTCTGCCGGAAGGCAAGCGCCGTGCAAGACGACAGGGGATCACGGTGAACGGCCTTGCGATCATTACGGACAATCCCGGGCTGACCAGTTATTACGAGCGCAAGGTGATCCGGGGTTCAGGAAGCTTTGTGATTACGGCCAACGGCTACGACGATTTTTCCCGTGCGATGAAGCTGAAGCTTCTGCGAGAGATTCGGGTGCTGATCGGCAATGCTGTCGACCGAAAGCCGGGTCCAGGCTAGCGAACGGTCTGAAGGCCGAGCCGCGCAGCCAGACCCGTCCAGACAGCGATTAGCCACAAAACAATCGGAAGCAGCGCACTGATCAATACCGTCCATATCGGCGTCTCGGCGCCCAGATGGCCGATTGCGGCGAATGCTGCGCAGTGCGGGAGCGCCCCGCAAAAGGCTGCGGCCAGAAAGGCAGGAAATGACATTCTGCCAATCCCGGCGCTGACCGAGATGACCTCTGGCAGAACGGGCATCCATCTTGATGCCGCGACAATCCAGCCGCCATGTCTGGCAAAGGCCTTTTCGCCCGTCAGCAGGTGATCGCCCAGCCATCTGGCCGCAAACGGACGCCCGAGAAATCTGCCCAGCACGTATCCAGCACATGCCGCCAAAATCGATCCGGCCAGCGCGTATGCTGTTCCGACGACCGGTCCATAGATAATGCCAAGCCCGGCAATGATCGATGTGGTGGGGATCGGGAGGAATAGATCGGCGACGAGAAGAGCGATTCCCAGCAGCCCGGAATGAAGTTCGCCATCGCCAAAGGTTGTCTGGGCTGCTTCTATATTCAACAGCGCTTCAAGATGCTCTCCCCATACCAGAAACGGGACAATCACCATGACCATCAGCAGGAGTGGGACAACCCAGAATCGGGACATGACGGGATAATACCTTGCGTAAGCGGCCACCGATCATCGCATACGAAATACAACCCTGACGCAAGTTACTTGACGGAAGCCTTGACGCAGTTTCTTATAACTGCGTCCAATAGACACATAAGGGCCGGTTACAATCCGGTCGCCCCTAAAAATGGGAGGGAACCATCGTGAAGAAGTTTATCACTGCCGCAACAGTGGGACTGGCTGCTTTGGCATTCAGTACCGCTGCATCGGCCGGGCCAAAGGTCAAGCTGGAGCCGGTTGTATCCGGGGTCAACTCACCGCTGTCGATGAAACAGCCCAAAGGTGACAGCCGCATGTTCGTTATTGAACAGTGGGGCCGCGTCATGATCGTTGAAGACGGCGAACTGAACGGAACGCCGTTCTTGGACATTCGCTCGCTTATCGTCGACCGACACCCGGATTTTGACGAGCGTGGCCTGCTCGGCTTGGCCTTCCACCCGGACTTTGCCAACAACGGCAAGTTCTATGTCGCTTACTCTGGTCACCTGGACTTCCAGGGCGATCTCGCCCAGATGCTCTGGTATTCTCACAACAACATCGTCGCAGAATTCACGGTCTCGGCAGACGATCCCAACGTTGCTGATCGCAAATCAGAACGGATTCTCAGCTCGACCCCATGGCCGCAATTCAACCATAACGGGCATTGGATCGATTTCGGCCCCGACGGCATGCTCTATGTGTCGATGGGTGACGGAGGCTACGCTAACGACTGGGGAATCGGCCACAATCCGCTGGAAGGCAACGGCCAGGACATGACGACGCCGCTGGGCAAGATCTTGCGGATTGACCCGGAAACCGGTGAAGCCGCTGCTGGCAACCCGTTCCTGGATGATGAAGATGCCGAACCGCGCATCTACGCTTCGGGTCTGCGTAATCCGTGGCGCTGCAGCTTCGACATGGGCGGTGACAATGAACTTTTCTGTGCCGACGTGCAGCAGAACTCGTTCGAAGAGGTCAACATCATCAAGGCTGGCGGCAACTATGGCTGGCGTCTGATGGAAGCAGACCAGTGCTTCAACTATCTCGAGCCCGACAACCACCCGGCGTCATGCGATACGGCTGGTCTGGAAATGCCGATCATGACCTACAACAACTGCACGGCAAAACCGGACGGTTGCGAAGGTATTTCTGTCACCGGCGGTTATGTTTACCGGGGCGCGCACAGCGCGTGGGACGGTGCCTACATTTACGGCGACTGGTCACGTCAGTTCGGCGCAATGGACGGCATGATCATGATCGGCACGCCCGATGGCAACGGCGGGTATACCCGCGAGGTTGCTGAAGTGACCAATATGTCCGGCAACCTGCCGTACATGCTGGCCTTCGCGCAGGACAACGCAGGCGAGGTCTATGCATTGACCTCGGTCACGACTGGTCCGGTCGGCTCGCAGGATACTATCTACAAGATCGTTCCTGCCGAGTAATTCGCCACCAGAGGATTGAGAGGGTCTGCCGTCGTGCGGACCCTCTTTTTGTCTTTGACATGGCTGCGAGCTGACGGGAGGAGCGAGCGAAATGTGGAAACCTTTGGGGACGATGGTTGCGGTTGCCGCATTGATAGCAGGCGGCCTTGGCACCGCAGATGCTGCAAAGAAAAAATCCAAGCCGCCAATACCGTTCACAGACGAGATGTTGCTCGATCCAGAGCGTATCGCCAATGGCCGCGAGATTTGGCAGGACCAGTGTCAGCATTGCCACGGGGCAAAAGCATATCCGGGAAAAGCGCCAAAGCTGAAACCGGCTAAGTACAAGCCTGGTTTTGTCTACCGACGTGCGACCGACGGATTTCGCAAGATGCCAGCATTCGACGATTTCTATGACGACATCGAACGTATGAACGTGGAAGTTTACATCCGTTCCGAGAAATTCTCGCCCTGAGAAAGGGGCGAGGCCAGTTTGGTCTCATACTTTGGCTTTTCGATTTCGGCAGCCCAGACGCGCCATACAGCGAACTGACCCTACAGTCGCGTCAACGAAATCGGCAAAGTACCCCATGACATCTTATCAGACGCAGCAGCGGGGCAGACGAACTGCCCCGCTGCGCTGTTCTTCTACGTCAGAAATTCACTTTCAGGCTGGCGTTCAACGCTCCGACGAAATCATTGCCGAAGCTTACGGCTGCAGCTGTCGCCTGGTCCTGTTGCCCGGTGCCGGGTGTGGATCCTGAGGTCAGGATACCAGCCGCACCGCCCAGGCGTGCGGTGAAATGCTCATTGATATCGTATTGCAGGCCGAGCGACAGCAGCCATGTGTCTGACTGCGTACCGACCGTGGTGGACGTGCCACGATCCCAGGTCAGCGAAGCGCCACCAGACAGGTCATCGGTGAAACGGTATCCAGCGCCGCCTGTAACCGTGATGCCGTCGCGGTAGAGCGGTTCAAAGAAAACCGCGGATTCCAGACCGGTGACGGGGCTCGGAACTCCGCTGACGGGGACCGATTGAATGCGGCTCCATTCCTGCCATCTGACCTCACCGAACAGCAACATCGACTCCGTGACCCCGCTTTGCAGACGAAAATCGACCGATTGCGGAATCTCGGTGTCAAAGGAGATCGGCGACACTGAATTCGCCAGGGCCGCTGGTGTATTAAAGGCAGAGATGTCCACCTGACCGGTTCCGTTGATCTCGTAGCTTGAGTTGTAGACCAGTGATATGCGGGCCGCGATTTCCGGAATTTCATAGGCCACCCCAAGGCGCCAGCCGAATGTTTCATCCTCGAAGGTGAATTGGCCCACGGCCTGCGTATTAAGGCCCGTCAGCGCCGCGGGCAGGAACGCCGCGGGAATGCCGACAAAGTCCACAAACGTTTGGCGCGACAGGCTGCCGTCGAATTGAAGATAGGACAGACCACCGATCAGCCGAAACTGCCCTGCGCCGACCGGAGTTTGCCCGGCATCGAATTTTGCCGAGCAGGTAAGGCCGAAATCACGGGTGTTGAGCTCAAATTCGACTGCGCTCGCCGAAACTGCCGTGTTGAGACCATTGTTGACGTTTGCCCCGAAGGGCTCGGAATAGCTTCCCAGACAGTCGACGTGATCGCCGACGTCAAATTTTCCGCCGAACCAGGTCTGATAGTACTGGCTGTTCACATTAACATTTGTGGACGACGTTTGGGTTGGCTGACCCGACGAATTGACCAGCTTTGTCGCCGTCTCCAGCGTGCGCTGCGGGAAGATGATCCTGGTTCCCGCCTCGAAGGTCAGTTCCTCCTCCGCGAAGAGCAGGTCAATCTCAACGCCTCCTCGGCCGAAGCCTCCCGCATCTGCAGACTCGACGAACAGCGTCGAGGCAAGCAGGCAGCCCAACACTGTCTTTGTTTGGTATCTCATAGCGATTTCCTCCCCCCAGCGCTGTTTTCGCGCTGTTTTTCCAGATGTCAGGCCGACCGATCTTTATCGGTGTGCAGATTTCTGATCGCCCAAACCTGAAAAACTCTGGACGACGGTGGCGGCAAAAATCAACCGAGATTGCGAAAAATACAGATAAACGTTGCGTCAACTACTGCGAAACAAGCGTTTTGAGGCTCGCAGACAACAAATCAGGCGGGAGGCAGAGGTTTTTCAGTCTCCCATATGACTGGCCGCAACCGGACTGTTCCGCACTGCAAGACTAGAATTGCCTCGCCATTACATGCGGCCCACACTCGCGGGAACACCGTTACACTGCCTCGCAGGAAGACAGCAGTTGCAGCCCGTATTTATCCCCGCCGCACGGAGCGCAGTACCAATGCGGGTGCCAACAGGAACAGGGTAAGTACCATCATTCCCATCCCTTCGCGCGAGGTCTCGCCGGTGACTTCTGGCCACCAGACATCTATGTCCCA
>JBCCMP010000152.1:0-10523 GCA_039026295.1 Pseudomonadota bacterium
CTCCAAAACTCCTCGTATACGGAGGAATAAATGACCTCGAGCTGTACATTTCTAGAAGAAATCCATTTTTTCAAGATTTGAAAATCCCTTGCAGATCCCTCAACTTTCAACAATTCTACTTCTCGACCTATGGCGAAGCTGCGGATCGTCTTCTGCTGGAATTGGGCGGCTATGTCGTCGATCATTCCATCCGCTGGGCGGTCGAGAATGCGGGCGCCATCAGCTGGCGCATTAACCGCGAACGCTATCTCGCGGGTCTGATGACAGCGCAGGAAGAGAGCATTCACCTAAGCATGCGCGAGGCGGGCGTGATCGCGGGCCTGACCTACGGAAACCCGGTCCTGCCGCATCAGGTTAGGTCCGGCTTTGGTCTTTGCGCTCTGGCAGGTCTGCCTCAGGACGAAGTCGATCAAATCTGGGCGCAGGACGGCGCGGAGATCACCGCCTATCTGCAGGTGTTCGAACTGGCCGCCTCGGCCTTTCAGAATATCCCGGTCGATGCAGATCTGACCGACCGTCAAAGGGAGATCCTGCGCCTGACGGTCGATGGCAAGACCGTCGAGGAAATGGCAACACTGCTGCGTGTGCACCGCCGCACGATCGAGACGCATCTGGCCGCCGCCCGCACCAAGCTGGGTGTCGCGACCACCTTGCAGGCGGCTGTCATCGCCACGCAGCAGGGACAGCTATAGACACTGTGTAATACCACAGTTTACCCAAACGGCAATCAGCCGAGAATGCGATCAACACGAAACCGTCCGCAAAGAGGTGACATCGATGGAAGCCTTTCTCGTTTTGCTGGGACTGTCGATCGTTGGCGGCTTCGTCTGGGCCGTGGCCTCGTCGATCTATCTGGTCGCGACAGTCGGGCCAATGAAAAGACGCATCGCTGCACTGGAAGCACGCCTCCGGGCCATCGACCCGGACGCCAGCGCCGAAGCACCGGCACGCGGCCCTGCAGCGGTCCAGTCAAATCTGCGCGGCACCGCACCGCGCGCGGAAGGCCAGCCGACGCCGGACACATCAGAGCCGGAACCCGACGCCGGGCCTGAGAGCCCAACAGAGGAACCAACGGCCGAGGAACCGGCCAACGAACCGACGCCCCCGGCGGCAATACCGGAACGCTTCGTCTTCACGCAGGAAAACAAGGCCGCCTTCGGCACCTGGTTCGCGGCCAACTGGTTCTACGTGGTCGCCGCCGTCTCGCTGGCATTCGCCGGGATCTTTTTCGTGCGTTACGGTATCGAAAACGGTCTTTTGCCACCGACCGCACGCGTTCTGTCGGGCCTCGGCCTGGGTGTCATCCTGATCCTTGTCGCCGAACGGGTGCGCCGGATTGGCGGGTCAGGGCCGGATACGATGGGCCACCTGCTGCCCGCAACACTTGCGGCAGGCGGGGTCGTCAGCCTTTACGCGGCAATCCTTGGTGCACGCGTGCTCTATGATCTGATCGGGGTCGAAATGGCCTTTGCCGGGATGGTCGCGGTGGCTGTCGCGGCGGTCCTGCTCGGCCTTCTTCACGGATCATTCCTGTCGATCATCGGCATTGCAGGGGCGGTTATTGCGCCCTTCATCGTCGGAGGACAAAGCGCCGATACCGCATGGCTGTTCTACTACTTCGCCGTCATCGGCTGGGTTGCATTAGGCACGGACGCCTACAGACGCACTGCCTGGCTGTCGACCACCGGGCTGATTCTCGTCTATGGCGGCGCGAGCCTGCTTTATCTGGGCACCGCATACAACGCGGCCAACTTCCTGGCCTTCGCCGGGCTGACCGCCGTGGGCGCATTGACTGTGCCAACTTTGACGCTCCGCCCTGCATTCACCGGGGCAATGATGTTCAACACGCTGCACCGGCAGGGTGAGCTCAACTGGCCCGAGTTTCCGACACGCCTTGCCGCCGGGGGAGTCCTTGGCTTGGTCGGCGCCGCGACGTTCGTCTCCATGGACACCGAAATCTCGTTCTGGTTGTCGCTGGCCGCATTGGCCGCGACGTTGCTGGTGCTGGCTTTCTGGATGGGGTCAGACACGCTTGACGACCTCGCCCCCATTACGATGGTGGCCATGGGCGCTGTCGTTGGACTGAACGGGTTCTTCGATTTCAGCGCGGCGGCGGCGCACCGCTATGTGGAACTGGATTTCGAGGAAACCCCGCCGCAGACCATCCTGATGCTCGTGCTTTATGGTGCAGTCATAACCGCGCTGACCGCTCGCAAAAGCATGCATTCGGCAAACTTCCAGATCCCGTGGGCCTTCGCCTCTGCCAGTTTTGCGCCCGCATTGATCTGGATGATCGCGCTTTGGTGGTCACCGATGACGCACATGTCGAACGCCACATGGGCGCTGCACGTGGCAGGCGTCGCGATCGTGATGACCGTGCTGACACAATTGTCGCTGAAGGATGATGACAGTTGGCGCCTGCGCCCCTCGCTCTATGCCTTGGCCGCCCTGAACCTGATTGCGTTCGCCGTGTCGATCGTCCTGACCGAAACTGCGTTGACGCTTGCCTTTGCCAGCGTGCTGCTATCGGCCAGTTGGCTGGACCGGCGCTTTGATCTGAAACTGCTCAGCTGGTTCGTGCAGGCCGCCGTTGTGGTTTGCGGTTACCGACTGCTGCTGGATCCGGGTATCGCTTGGGCCCTTGAAGCCCCGCTGATCGAGGTCGTGATCGCCTTTGCCGGTGTCGCGGGCCTGATGACGATCGCCTTGCCTGCCCTGAAACATCGAGGACGGGAGGCGGCGTTCATGGTCGTCGAGTCCTCGGTCTGGAGCATCCCCGGTGTCCTCGTCTGCATCCTCCTCTACCGGGCACTGGATGACAGCGGTCAGACGACAACCCACTGGGCGCTGTCGCTGTTCGGGATGATCTGGCTGATCTCTGGCGGGGTGCAACTCTACCGTGCCCGGGCGTCCGCAGGTTTGCGCACCTTGCGGCTGGGCCTCGGCGCGATGTTCACCACGATCGGCACGCTGCTGCTCTTGTCGGCACTGACCGTTGCCAATCCGCTGTTCACCGATCTGGTGCTTGGCCCGCCGGTCTTCGACAGCCTGTTCGTCGCCTTTGCGTTGCCCGCCATACTGATCGCCGGACTGGTCCGTGTGGTGCGGCTGGACGCGATCGAGGTCAACCGCATCGCGGACGGGCTCGCTGCGCTTTCCATCGCCGTCTATGCGGGGCTGGAGATCCGGCGCCTCTGGCAGGGCACTGACCTGACCGTGCCCGGCGTTCTGGACGGTGAGCTTTACACCTACACAGCGGCCCTTTTGCTGGTGGGTGCAGGTCTTCTGCTCTGGTCATTCGTCCAAGGGTCTGCCTTGATCCGGCGGGCGGCAATGGGCGTCATCGGGCTGGCCATCGCCAAGGTCTTCCTGATCGATATCAGCGGGCTCGAGGGTCTGATCCGGGTCGTCTCGTTCCTGGTGCTGGGTCTGGTTCTGGCGGGCCTCGCCTGGCTGGACGGGGTCATGGCACGCCGGATCGCGCAGCAGACCGACCAGCCCCCAAGTCCGACATAGGTGATGACAGGCAGGGCCTTCGTCCGCAGAATGCGCGGCAGTGGAACGAGGGCCCCGATATGAAAACCACCCCCTTCTGGCACGAGGCAGCGCCCCCTGAAGCCCCCTCGGGCCTGCAAGCACCAGAGGAGACCGAGATCGCCATCGTCGGTGCAGGGTTCACGGGACTTTCCTGCGCCCTGTCCCTGGCCGAGGCCGGGCGCGATGTGACGGTGATCGAGAAAGGCCCGCCGGGGGCCGGGGCTTCCAGCCGCAATGGCGGAATGATCGGCTGGGGTCATCGGGCATCGATCGCCAAGCTGGCCAAACGCTATGGGCAGGAAGCGGCCACCCTGATGCTGCGCGAGGCGCGCCTGTCGCTGGAATTCACCACCGCGCTGATCGAAACGCTGCCCGGCGATGCGATGTTCAAAAAGGTCGGGCGGTTTGTCGGCGCAGGCTCGCCGCAGCACTTCGAAGCATTGAAATCCTGGGCAGAGACGGAAGCCAAGGCCCTGGACATGGAAGCGGAGGTCGTGCCGAGGTCAGAACAAAGCACCTACATCTCCACCCGTCTCTACCATGGCGGCCTCTACATGTCGCAACATGGTGGACTGCATCCGGCGTTGTTCCACAAGGCATTGCTGGCTGGCGCGCGGGACAAAGGTGCCACGGTGATAGACCATTGCCCGGTCGCGAGGGTCGAGGGTGAGGACGGTGCCTGGGTCATCCACCACACCCACGGGACAACAAAGGCGAAGTCGCTGATTTATGCGGGCAACGGCTACACCGGGGGTGGACGCGGACCGTTCGGCGGGATGGCCAGGCGTCTGATCCCCATCCCGTCCTACATCATCGCGACCGAGGTACTGGGCGCAAACCGGGTCCGCTCTCTTGCTCCGCAGTTGTCCATGCTGGTGGAGACGCGATCCTACCATTCCTATTTCCGGCCGGATCCATGGGGCGAGCGTATCCTCTACGGCGGCCGCGCGTCGCTGACGCCGATCCCCGAAGCGGTCTCCGCCCGCCGGATGCGCGACATCATGCTGTCGGTCTGGCCGGATCTTGGGGATGTGAAACTGACTCATTCCTGGCGCGGGTTCGTCGCGTTCACCTTCGATGGTGCACCGCATGTCGGGCAGGTGGACGGGATCTGGCATGCCTGCGGCTATAACGGGTCGGGCGTTGCGATGGCCCCTTATCTGGGCTGGCGTCTGGCGCAGAAGATTCTGGGCACCGATCAGGGTGCGACCGGGTTCGATCCCGCGCCCTTTGCAGCACAACCGCTCTACGGTGGGAACCCCTGGTTCCTGGCAATGGTAGAGAAGTGGATGCGCCTTAAGGACCGATGGGAAGGCGTGCAGGCCATCCAGCGGCAGAGCTGAAGCCGTGCACAGCGCGTCACGTCTGGTTGGCATGATCCTGCTGCTCGCGGCGGCGGCGATGCAGGTGCTGCAGCAGGACAATCCGGATCTGTCCTGGCGCAACGGATGGTGGGACACGCTGCACCGCGCGATGCCACGCGATCGGGGCGACCCCGCTGATGCGCCCGCCGTCGCGGTCGCAATCGATGAAGAAACCATGGCCATGACCCAGCGATGGCCATGGCCGCGCGACATGCTGGCCGCACTGGTCGATCAATTGCGGCGCCACGGCGCGAAAGTGGTCGCTTTCGACATCCTGCTGGATGACAATGACCCTCAGTCGCCGCCTGCCTTGGCGGAACGCTTTCGCCAGCAGGGTGCCGAAGGCCTAGCATCCGAGCTGTCCGGGCGGGACGATACCGATCTCGCGCTGGCCCGGACCATCTACGATGCGGGACAGCGGCACGGGATGCCCACCATCCTGCCGGTCCCCGGCGTGCCTGAGTTTCCCGGTGTCGACCCGGAGACGGAATGCGCCTTTGAAAAACCGATTGTGCGGCTGGAGCCGCCGGAGCTGGTTACAGATCTTGGGAAGGGCGCAGCGTCCGCTGACCCGCCCCTGCCGATATATCAGGAAGCCGGGGCTGCGCTGTCGGCAATTGAGTTCAACGCCAGTCAGGATTTCGTTATCCGGTCCGTGCGCGCCCTTCAGCCGATCTGCGGCAGCCTTTTCCCACTGCTCGGCGCGCAGGCGCTCAGCCTTGCCAATGACGGCTTCTACACGATTGCCCGGCGCGACTGGATGGGGTGGAAAGTGTTCCTGAACGACCCTGAAGGGCCAGCGCCGCTGAGCTTTCCCATGGAGCGGGACGGCCGGTTCTGGCTTCATTACGGTCCGCTTGATGTCGCGGCTGAAGACCCGGGCGGCGCGCGGAAAGTGGCGCGCTACATCTCGGCGCGCGAGGTGCTTTCACCCGATTTCGATCCCGCCCGCGTAGCGGGAAAGGTCGTTGTACTGGCGGTCATCGATCTTGGCCGGATTGACGAGCGGCGCTCGCCCCTCGGGCCGGTGATCTTCGGGGTCGAGGTCCACATGCAAATGATCGAGCAGATTGTGACCGGAGAGTTTCTGCGCCGCCCCTGGTTCATGGCCTGGGCAGAGCTCGCGGTGCTGCTGCTTGGCGGATTTCTGGTGGTCGCCCGTGTGCCGGTGATACAACCGGTCGTGTCCGTGATCGGTGTGACCGTGGGGCTTAGCACTTTTGTGGGAATCTCGCTGGGCAGCTTCAGCCTTGGTCTGTTAATCGACGCAATGACGCCCTTGCTGGGCTTGCTTACCGTGTCGATGGGCGTGTTGGCCGTGACCCTGATCGAGCAGGACAGGCGGCGTCTGAAGACCAAGCTGGAACTGGAAGGAGAGCGTGCCGATCGGGCCGCCCTGCAAGGGGAACTGGACGCCGCCGCCCGAATGCAACGCGCATTGCTGCCGGATACGCGCCTGCAGGTATCCGGCCAGCTGGATCTGGCCTGTCACCTGGACCCTGCCCGGACAGTGGGCGGTGATTTCTACGACTATGTCATGCTCGACGACCGGCATCTTTTCCTGATGATCGCCGACGTCTCTGGCAAGGGGGCAGATGCCTCGCAATTCATGCTGCTCTCGCGGACATTGTGGAAGTCCATTGCGCAAAGGCTCGGCCCGCCGCTCGATCAGATTGTCCACGTCGCCAACGCCGAGGTAACGCGCGAAAATGCCGAGACGATGTTCATCACCGGCATCGCAGCCATCCTGGATCTGGAAACCGGCACACTGACCTATTCCGCCGCCGGACATGACGCGCCATTCAGGTTCGGCCCTGGCCTGCACCCGGCGCAGTTGCCCCGGGATGCGGGGCCGCCAATTGGCCTGGTCGAGGACATGCCCTATCCGGCGGTCGAGATCAGCCTGTCTGCCGGCCAGCGCCTGTGCCTGTTTACGGACGGTGTTACGGAGGCGATGAGCCCGGCCGGCGATCTTTTCGGCCTGTCCCGGCTGGAAGCAGCGCTTGCGACGATACCGGACACCGCCGACAGCAATTCGGCGATGGAGCATGTGCTCGCAGCCGTACGGGATTTTGCTTCAGGGGCCGAACAGTCCGACGATCTGACGATGATGATCGTCGGGTGGGGTGCGCCTTGACCCGGACTACTTCCGGACGCTTTCCCAGAAGTCTTTGACCTTCGAAAAGAAGTCCGAGTTTTCAGGGCTGTTGTCTTCACCCTCTTTCTCGAATTCCTGCAGCAGTTCACGCTGCCGCTTTGTCAGGTTGACGGGGGTCTCGACGGCCAGTTCGATGTAGAGATCGCCAACCGCACCGGACCGTTGCAGCGCGGGCATTCCCTTGCCACGCAGACGGAGCTGTTTTCCAGACTGCACGCCCGATGGCACCTTCACCCGGGTGCGCCCGCCATCCAGGGTCGGGGCTTCGATCTCTCCGCCCATCGCCGCTGTCGTCATCGGAACCGGGATCCGGCAGAACAGGTTGACGCTGTCCCGTTCGAAGATCGGGTGGTTCGTAACCTCGATGAATATGTAGAGATCACCCGGCGCCCCGCCGCGCGGGCCGCTCTCGCCCTCGCCCGCAAGCCGGATGCGTGTGCCTGTTTCGACGCCGGGCGGCACCTGAACATTCAGCGCACGTTCCTTGCGAAGTTGACCGGAACCTGCGCACGAACGGCAGGGGTCCTTGATGATCTGACCCTGGCCCTTGCAGGTCGGACAGGTTCGCTCGATCGTGAAAAATCCCTGCTGGGCGCGAACCTTTCCGTGGCCCTGACAGGTGGGACAGGTCTGCGGTTGCGCGCCGCCTTCGGCGCCAGTTCCCTTGCACTCGGCGCATTCGACCGAACCGGGAACCGAGATCGTCGCCTTCTTGCCCGCGAACGCCTCTTCAAGAGTGACCTGCAGGTTGAACTTCAGATCAGCGCCGCGCCGGGCGCGTTGCTGACGGCCGCGGCCACCGCCGCCGCCCATGAAATCCCCGAAAAGATCTTCAAAAACGTCCGAAAACGCCGAACCGAAATCACCGCCGGCGCCGCGCGGGCCGCCACCGCCACCCATGGAGCCATCGACAGCCGCATGGCCGTACTGGTCGTAGGCCGCTTTCTTTTGGTCGTCCTTCAGGACGTCATAGGCTTCGTTGACTTCCTTGAACTGTTCTTCGGCGTTCGGGTTGTCCTTGTTCGAGTCAGGATGCAGCGTCCGCGCCTTCTGCCGGTAGGCCTTCTTGATCTCGTCCCCGGACGCACTGCGCCCGACCCCGAGAACATCGTAATAGTCACGTTTGGCCATTTGCTATGTCCGCTCCGACGGGTTGTTCCCGCCCACCCGGCGCAGCACCGCATTCATCCGGGTCTGCGCGTCGATTTCGTATCCATGCGCCAGCAAAAGATCCAGCGCTTCGGTCCGCGTCCCGCGATGCGCTTCCATGATCACAATACCCGGCCATTGCCTATTTGGCGCATTGACCAGAAAGTGCTGCAGCACCGGCAATTCGAACCCTTCGATGTCTATCTTCAGGGCGTCAATCCGGGGAAAGCCCGCCCAGTCCAGCACCTTGTTCAGCGGGCGCACCGCCACCGGAGTGCCTGTCTCGCCCACGGTCAGTTCGCCGCGGTTGGCGTGGCTGGATGCGATCCGGGCCTGACCTTCGCCGTCGCCCAGCGCGACCTCGGCAACGACAACATCTGCCTCGGCAGCCGAGGCCGATAGGTTGAACTTCAGCCGCTTCAGATTCTCCGGGTCCGGCTCCACCGCCAGCACTTTCAAAGCCTTGGCCCCGGCCTCCGCCCGGATGGCCAGGGTGTAGAGCCCGGCATTTGCCCCGGCATCGACGACGTAGACCGGTTCGTCCGATGCGCGCACCGCGTTTCCGATCGCTGCCCGTTCGATCCAGTCCCAGAACTGCACACCGGCGAAGACGCGCTTGTCCGACAGATTCTGGTCGGGATAGAGACGGGCCCGCTGGCCGGGAAATGCTTCCACGTCGAAGGGGCCGGGCAGCCCCAGGCTGACGATCCGTCTGATCAGTGAACAGGCCCGGCGCGCCATGGTGCCCCGTCCGAGGCCCTGCGCAAACTGGCGCAGACGTTCACGGCCCGGCGAAAGGGCATAATGGCCGAAGGCGGAGCGGTCGTCAGACAGCCCCGCCTCCTGCAGCCGGACGGTGCCGGCGGTCATGATCAGCCAGCCTTGCGGTCGTCGTCCGTCACGTCGGTGAACTCGGCGTCCACGACGCCTTCGTCGTCACCCTTCGGCGCTTCATCGTCCATCGCGGCATCGGCTTCGGCTGTCGCTTCGGCCTGATCCTTGTAGATTGCCTCGCCCAGCTTCATGGATGCCTCGGCCAGAGCCTGGGACTTCTGCTGGATCGCTTCGACGTCTTCGCCTTCCAGCGCTTCCTTCAGCGCTGCGATAGCTGCAGTGATGCCATCCTTGGTGGCCTCGTCGACCTTGTCGCCGTGCTCCTCCACCGATTTCTCGGTGGCGTGGATCAGACCTTCGCCTTGGTTCTTGGCTTCCACCAGTTCCCGGCGCTTCTTGTCTTCCTCGGCGTTTTCCTCGGCTTCCTTCATCATCCGGTCGATCTCGTCGTCGGAAAGACCGCCAGAGGCCTGGATCGTGATGTTCATCTGCTTGCCGGTGCCCTTGTCCTGGGCGCTGACATTCACGATGCCGTTGGCGTCGATGTCGAAGGTAACCTCGATCTGCGGCATGCCCATCGGCGCTGGCGGGATGCCCTCGAGGTTGAACTGGCCCAGCAGCTTGTTGTGCTCTGCCATGTCGCGCTCGCCCTGGAAGACCCGGATCGTCACGGCCGACTGGTTGTTTTCAGCGGTCGAGTAGATCTTGGCCTTCTTGGTCGGGATCGTCGTGTTGCGATCGATCAGACGGTCGAAGATGCCGCCCTTCGTCTCGATGCCCAGCGACAGCGGCGTGACATCCAGAAGGACCACGTCCTTCACGTCGCCCTGCAGAACACCGGCCTGGATCGCCGCGCCCATCGCGACGACTTCATCCGGGTTGACGCCCTTGTGCGGCTCTTTCCCGAAGAAGGCCTGCACCTCTTCCATGACCTTGGGCATCCGGGTCATGCCGCCGACCAGAACGACCTCGTCGATATCGCCCGCAGTCAGTTCCGCATCCTTCAGCGCCGCCTTGCACGGATCGATGGTGCGCTTGATCAGGTCGCCGACCAGGCTTTCCAGCTTCGAGCGGCTCAACTTCAGTGTAAGGTGCTTGGGCCCGGTGGCATCAGCCGTGATGTAGGGCAGGTTAATCTCGGTCTGCGCACTGGACGACAGTTCGATCTTGGCCTTTTCTGCGGCTTCCTTCAGGCGCTGCAGGGCCAGTTTGTCTTGGCGCAGGTCCATCTGGTTTTCTTTCTGGAACTCTTCGGCCAGATATTCGACGAGCCGGAGGTCGAAATCCTCACCGCCCAGGAAGGTGTCGCCATTGGTCGATTTGACCTCGAAGAGGCCTTCGTCGATTTCCAGGATCGAGATATCGAAGGTGCCGCCGCCAAGGTCATAGACCGCGATGGTCTTCGTCGTGTCCTTGTCCAGGCCATAGGCCAGCGCAGCCGCCGTCGGCTCGTTGATGATGCGCAGCACTTCCAGGCCGGC
>JBCCMP010000153.1:0-10518 GCA_039026295.1 Pseudomonadota bacterium
CCGGACGCATGAAGGGCGACGACCCGACAACAGAGCCCCACAAGACGCCATCGCTGCCGATCAGGAAGACGCCGGGTTCGGCAAAGAACTCGGTCTCTTTGTCGGCAATCGATGATGAGATGTGAAGGCCCAGACTGCGTGCTGTCTCGATCGACAGACCATAGCCCACATCAATGCCGCCCAGACCCCATTCCTCGGCTGCCTTCGCTGCCCGGTCTTCCGGATCGGTCGAGATTGCCACGAGCTTCGCGCCAAGACTGTTCAGGGTATCCATCTCGGCCAGCAGCCCGCCAAGCTGCCGCTGACAGCGCGGGCAGTGCAGACCGCGATAGACGTTCAGGACGGTCATGAAAGGCGCATCAAAGCCGGAAGTGGTGATCTGTCCACCACCAAGCCGGTCAACGGAAATTTCGGGAAAAGCCGTGCCCGGCGTAAGTGAAGTGGTCATATCAGGCCTCGCAGATGAGATTGGCGATAAGGTTCGATCAGACCCGGCGCACGTATTGCAACGCCGTCAGGCGCACAAGGCCCGCTTCGTTCAACGCTTGCGAAAGATCATCACAAGCCCGCGATCATCTGCATGACGATGGTGCGACTTGTCATAAATCTCGATCTCGGCGAACCGGACGGGATCAATCGTGCCCTTTGCCACCATCTGCGCAAGGACCGACCCAAAGGCGGCACCGTCCAGAACCGGTGCGATGGTGCCGCAGCAAAAAAGCCCGCCGGGGCGGACGGTACGCAACAACTCCGGCAGGCATTCCGGCCCGACATGGCCGTGCGTGAACGTCCCAGAAGAAATGACGCCGCCGTAGCTGTCATCAGCAAGATCCAGCGACTTTGTCAGATCGCCCTGGATCAGATCGCGGTAGATGCCCTTGCCTCTGGCAATCGCGAGCATCTCTGGCGTTATGTCGAATGCATCCACGGTCAGATCGCTCAGATGCTCACCGACCAGACCGGTTCCGGCGCCGATATCCAGGATGGGGACATCTGCGTCGGTCATTGCGGAGCGGTACAGACCTGCAATCTCGCGCGGGGCGATGTACCCCCAATCGGCCCCGAAGCGGTCGTCATAGCTTTCAGCCCATGCGCCGTAAAGCCGCTGAGCGTCTTCGGGCCCTTCGATAGTGTAGGCTTGATCAAGATCGTAATCTCGCTTTGGCATCGGACGACGCTTCCTGTTGATCAACCGCAATGAGTCGAGTTCGGCAAACGCATTGGTGCCGTACCGGTTGGCGCAAAACCACTGCCGCTACTGCGGGCATCGAAAGCTGAAACAGCTTCAACCCAAAATTATTCGTCGCAATGGCGGCAAGACGGGACGCCCTCTGCCACCTGCACTTATCTGGTCCCCGCGACCTAGTCTGTCGTCAGAACGACGCGGCCGGTTATCTTGCCAGCTTTCAAATCGTCCAAGGTGTCGGAAGCGGCAGACAATGGGCGGGTCGATACAGGGATATCCTTGACCTTGCCCGTCCGCACCAGATCGATCAATTCGCGCAGATCCTTACAGGACCCCACATAGGATCCCTGAACCATCATTGCCTTCTGCGGCAGCCAGGGCAGGGGCATCTTGAAGTCACCGCCGTGCAGACCGACGATCACGTAGCGGCCCATTTTGACCAGTGCATGCACCGCGAGCCGGGACGTCGCTGGCACACCGACCGTGTCAACCACGCCGAGCAGTTGATTGCCGGTGATCTTGCGCAATTCGTCCAGCGCGTCCTCGCGGCTGGTATCCAGCACCGCGTCCGCCCCCATCGACACCGCGGTCTGAAGTTTGGACTGATCGATGTCGCAGGACACGATCTTCTCGAAGCCCATGGCTTTGGCGATCGCAACCGCGTTCAGGCCCAGCCCGCCAGCCCCCATCACCGCAAGCCATTCGCCAGGATTCATCTTGCTGACGTCGACCTTTTTCAGCGCGCAGTAGACAGTCACTCCAGAGCACGCATAGGGCGTTACCGTGTCCAGATCCAACCCATCGATATCGACGAGAAACTTCGGGTGATCGACAACGACATACTCGCCGTACCCGCCATCACGCACGACGCCGAGCGCCCGCATCCGGGTGCAGTCGTTCTCACGATCGTCCGAGCAGGCAATGCAATCGGGCTGCAAGCAGCCGATCCATGGATGGACCAGCATGGTCTTGCCAATCGGGGCATCGGGCGCGTCGGGACCGGCGGCGACCACCTCACCCAGAATTTCATGCCCAAGCGCCTGCGGCAGCTTCATGCCGCGCGCGCCCATATCAAGCCTGCCCTCTTCGCCCAGGTCGAAAAAGCCCTCTTGAATGTGCAGATCCGAATGGCAGACCCCTGATCGACGAACACGCACCAGAACCTCTGTCCCTTCCGGCACCGGCATTGGCCGCTGGCGCGCCTGCAGTGGCTTGTCGAATTCCACAAGGTCATAGCTGGTGTAAGTGTGCATCTGGCCGGTCCTCACTTTCAGACTTTTATCCATCATGGCGCGGCGGAACCCGCAATGGAACAACCAATCGGATCAACAATGCGATGTCATCCCTGACACCTCCGACGTGCCTCAATTCTCGGTTCGGCTGGTATGCATCAATTCGAGCGCTTGTTCTGAATTACGCCCGTGGCTCAGAAAATTATTCGTTGTAACAGACGGTACAGCACTTAAATTTTCGCCGATATAATATTGATTCATATTCAAGTTTTACGTGACAGCGTAATTGGCTTACTTGTGAAAGGTGCAAGGTATGACTTCGGTTTATTCGTATTGGAATGCGAATTCATCTGGCTACAGCAAAAGCTGGGCTTACAACAAATTCAACAAGAAATCTGGCTGGGATTGCGGAGACCGCGGCTGGAAAAAGAAATTCAATGACCGTGATGCTGATGATCGGTGCGAGGGCGACGATGATGATGATCAAGGGTCCTCTTGCATCAGGCGCTGCGACGATGACGGCGGCTGGAAGAAGGCCTGGGGCATCAAGCAGAAGGCCTGGAAGTTCAAGTGCCAACAGCCGGAACCGGAGCCGGAGCCGAACGAGGCCCCGACAATCACCGCTCCGATGAGCCCGAATGTCCCGGTTACGACTGCCCAGACCGGCGTGATCGTCGACGTCGATGCATTCGATCCGGAAGGCGACACACTGATCTTTACCCTGACCGGCGAAGACGCTGATCGCTTCAACATTGACGCCGAAACCGGCGAGATCGATCTGCGCGGCACAATGCTGGAGATGAACGGCAGCACGGACGGCGACAGCTTCTACGAGGTCACGGTCGAAGTGACCGATGGAACTGAAGGCAATGTCGACCAGATGGATCTGATCATCGGTTTCTTTAGCGGCGGCTGATTTACGCAACACTCAGCCGCTGCGATGCGCCCCGCCGCCCCAGGCGGGGCGCAACACGGCATGGCGCAGTCTGTCGCTCAGTTGCGCAGCAGGTTTCGGACGGCGCGCGCGGCGACAATGCTGCCCTGCCCGACATAAGCTTCGTGATTGGTTTCAATCCGGTCCAGGCGATAGCGGTAGTTGACCATCAGCCCCGCCGCAGCGCCCAAGCCTTTCTCTGAAGGGTCACCCATCCAGCGTATCGCATCCAGTTCCGCGCCGTTGCCAAGGTGAAAGCGCGCAACCGGGTCCGGCGGTTGACCATCCGCCCGTTTGGCATCCAGGAAGTACTCCGCCGCCAATCGCATAACGGCAGCCTCTTGGTCTGCGATCGCCTGGGCGGGGTCTTCGGAAGCCAGTCGTTCAATCAGATCCGCCGCGACAGGATCTTCGGATTTGGTTTGCAGCCAACGATGAAAACCGGGAACCGGCGACAGGGTCACGAATGTATCAAGCCGCGGCAGCGCCCGGCCAAGATCGCGCGCGACCTGCTTGATCAGGAACGCACCGAACGAGACGCCGGCAAGCCCAGCCTGGCAGTTCGAAATCGAGTAGAAGACCGCCGTTGTGGCCTCTTCTTCCCGGATTTGAGGTCGATCCGGGTCCAGGACCTGCCCAATCGACGTGGGCACAGTCCGCATCAGCGCGATCTCGACGAATATCAGAGGCTCGTCCGGCATCGACGGATGGAAAAAAGCCATGCACCGGCGATCTTGCGGATTAACGCGCCGCCGAAGTTCGTCCCAACTGTCGATCTGGTGAACGGCCTCGTATTCGATGATTTTCTCCAGGATCATCGCGGGCGTCGTCCAGTCGATCGGACGCAGGATAAGAAAGCCGCGATTGAACCACGATGCGAGGAGGTGGCTGAAGTCCACGTCAATCCGGCGCAGATCCGGATGATCGCGCATAAACCCCAGAAGGTCCTTGCGCATCGCAACCAACCGCGCAGTTCCACCCGGTGCCATGTTCAGCCTTCGAAAAAGCTCCTGCCGTGGTGGCTCGGCTGCGGTTTGCAGCGCAGCCAGCGCGCTGGCATCACCCACGGTCGCGAAACGCGCCGCCGCTTCCGAAACCGCTTCGGGGTCCGGATCGTGCTGCGTGCCGAGGTACTCAAAGAAAGCAAGCCGGTCATCAGGATGAAGCTCTGCGTAGCCGTCGAAGATCGCGCTGGCCAAGGCAATTCCCGACGCCTCGCCTTTCGACGAAAGCAGTTCCACCGTAAGGCCTTGAAGCAGTTCCAGCCCATCCTGCCGGGGCCAATCGATCAGACGTGCACCCCGATCCAGAACGGACGACAGGATATCAGTAAATCCACTCATGGCGTCAGCACCCAGTGTTGTTGCAGCGCAGCGTAACACAGTCTGCGTCGGAGCGAAGTCTTCATGTCGGGGAAAGAAGTTTCGGGTTCAGTGTTGCAGGCCCGCAATTAACCATCTCAGTCGACTTCGAAGGGACGACGAAAGCCATACGGTTGCCATACGCGAGCCATACGGCTTGTCCAGCAGCGCACGCACATCTTAACGCTCTCAGGCGCGCAGGTGACAATGCAGCGCGCGCTCAGATCGCGGCAACGATCGCGTCACCGAGATCCGATGTCGTGGCTCGCCCGCCAAGGTCAGGCGTTTTCGGCGCAGCCTCATCCCCCAGCACCGATTCGATGGCACTGACTATGGCGGCGGCGGCCTCGTGTTCTCCCAAATGTTCGAGCATCATTGCGCCGGACCAGATCTGCCCAACGGGGTTGGCGATACCCTGCCCTGCAATGTCCGGCGCCGAGCCATGGACCGGTTCGAACATGCTGGGATGTTCGCCCTCGGGGTTGATGTTTGCCGACGGCGCAACAGCAATTGTCCCGGTCACTCCGGGCCCAAGGTCTGAGAGAATGTCACCGAACAGATTGGTCGCGACGACCACCTTGAACTGCTCTGGTTGCATGACCATCCGAGCGGCTAGGATGTCGATGTGATGCTCTTGGGTTTCGATCGCAGGATACTCTGCCGCCACGGCACGGAACCGTTCGTCCCAGTAAGGCATGCTGACGAAAATGCCGTTCGACTTCGTCGCCATGTCGACTTTGGATGCGCCTATTTTCTTCGCCAAATCAAAAGCATAGCGGCTGATCCTGTCACAGCCTTTACGTGTAAAGACCGCCTGTTGAGTGACGAACTCACGTTCCGTCCCCGCAAACATCATGCCGCCGACCTGCGAGTATTCGCCCTCGGTGTTTTCACGCACGACCCAGAAGTCGATATCGCCGGGGTGCTTATTCGCCAATGGACACGGCACGCCGGGCAACAACCGCACGGGCCGCAGATTCACGTACTGGTCAAACTCTCGCCGGATCGGCACCAAGAGCCCCCACAGCGAAATGTGGTCCGGCACCCCGGGAAATCCGACGGCGCCCAGAAAGACCGCGTCCGATTGTGAAAGCTGAGCGATGCCGTCCTCCGGCATCATCGCGCCGGTTGCCTTGTACCGCTCGCAAGACCAGTCGTAATGAATGGTCTCGATCTTCACCTGCGCCGAGGCGGCGGCTTTTTCGACGGCGCGCAGCCCCTCGGGCATCACTTCGTTGCCGATACCGTCGCCTGGAATGCACGCAATTTTAAGAGTCTTCATAGATATTCCTTGCGATTCGGGGTGGGGCACCGGTCAGCCAGCCGGCGCTCCCGGGTCACGGAGTTCGCTGTCGTCGCCAAGCAGCGCATCCAGGTGTTTGTTCCAGTTGCCAAGCTCCGGCCCCAGATGGTCGATCCGGCCCGGCGTCTCGGACAGGTGCGGAAACGTCGCCGGTACCGTGATAGGCCCCAGTTCGGGATGTTGGATCTCGATCATCGAACCGCGCGCCTTGAAATGAGGGTCGGCGAAGATGTCCTCGATCGAATTCACGGGCCCGCATGGCACGTCGCCATCAGTGCAGAGCCGCACGACGTCGGTCATGGGGTGAGCCATCGTGAATGCCTCGACCACGCCTTCGATCAGATCCCTCTCCGCCAGCCGGTCGGCTGTATGCGGAAAGCGGTCCGCCAGATCCGGCCGATCGATCACCCGGCGCGCCAACCGGTCCCACATCCGGTCAGACGTGCAGGCGATTGCCACCCACTTGCCGTCGCCGCACTGGAAATGCCCGTGGGGACAGACCTGCAGGGTCATTCTCCCCTCGCGCCCGCGCACCTTACCGTTCCAAGCGTAAGCGGGCGCAAGCTCATCCAAGATGCGGAAAATCGACTCGAAAAGCGCTGCATCAATCACCTGTCCCTTGCCAGTCAACTCCGCCACGCGCTGCGCCAGCAAGACGCCCATAACGCCGTACATCCCGGTGAAATAGTCAGCCAGTGAAGAGGAGCCCGGCGTCACGGGCGGGCCATCTTCCATTCCAGCCAGATGCGTCAGGCCGCCGACGGCATGAGCGATGCGTGCAAAGCCGGGGCGATCCTTGTAGGGGCCGGTCTGCCCGTAACCGCTGATCCGCAGGATCACCAACCGTTTGTTCAAGCGGTGAAGGACCTCTGGCCCCAGCCCCCATTTCTCCAACGTTCCGGGGCGGAAATTCTCCACCAGAATGTCCGACCGACGCGCCAGTTGGCGAAGCTTTTCCTGATCGTCAGGTGCCTTCAGATCCAGAGTGACCGAGACTTTGCAGCGGTTCTCCGACTGGAAGGTCAGCGACAGGTTATCGATGCCCGTCGCGGTGCCGAACCGGCGCCCGGGCTCGCCGCCGTCGGGATGCTCGATCTTGATGACCTCGGCCCCGAACTCCCCCAGCAAAGAAGACGCATAGGGTCCTGCCAGAAAGGACGACAGGTCCAGAACGCGGAGACCGTCCAGAGGACGCATCAATCTTCTCCCACGTCGGCAAAGGCCTCTCGTGCAACCCGGGTCGCCTCCAGCGCGGCGGGACCGCCGCAGTAGATGGCTGATTGCAAAATTGCTTCCTTGATCTCTTCGCGGGTCACGCCGTTGCGAAGGGCGCCTTTCAGGTGCAGCTTCAGCTCCGCCTCCCACCCAAGCGCAATCAGCATGCCGATGTTGAGAAGCGAGCGATCACGCCTCCCGAGACCGGGCCGGTTCCACACATCACCCCAAGCATAGCGCGTAATATAGTCCTGCAGCGCATCCGAAAAATCGTCCATGGATTCGAGCGACTTGTCGACATAGGAATCGCCCACGACCTCTCGACGCGTGGCCAGACCCTTGTCCCACAGTGCGTCGCGCCGCTCCTCGGTCATGCCAGAACCCGGATCGGATCACCGGCCAGCCAGGCCTCTATGCTCTCGACCATCTGCCCGTAGAACGCTCGGTAAACGCCATCGGTGACGTACCCCAGATGCGGGGTCAAGATGCAATTGGGTGCCCGGCGGATCGGGGCATCCGGGGCCAACGGCTCCAGATCGTAGACATCCACCCCTGCACCGGCGATCGTCCCTTGCTTTAAGGCATCGATCAGGGCGTCCGTATCAACGATCGGGCCGCGAGATGTGTTGATCAGATACGCTGTCGGCTTCATCAATGACAGTTCCGCCGCGCCAACCAGACCGCGGGATCGTTCGCCCAGCTTGTAGTGGATGGTCAGGAAGTCAGATCGCCGGAAAAGCTCTTCTTTATCGACCCTTTCCACACCGCTTTTGCCTGCGGTCTCATCGGTCATGTTGGCAGACCAGGCGATGACGTTCATGTCGAATGCCTGTGCCACCTGCGCCATTTTCGTGCCAAGTCGACCAAGCCCCAGGATCCCTAAGGTTTTGGTCTGCAGGTCCGTGCCCAGGGTGGTAATCCATGACCCGGACCGCATCCGGTCGTTCTCGATATGGATGTTGCGGGCCAGAGACAGCATCATCCCCCACGCGAGCTCGGGCGTGGCCTGAGCCGAGTTCTGTGTGCCCGAGACCACGATCCCCCGCTCCGCGCAATAATCCAGATCGATGGCGGCGTTGCGCATTCCCGCGGTGGCGAGGAGCTGGAGATTGGGCAATCGCGAAAGAAGATCACGCTTCAATGGAGACCGTTCGCGCATCACACAGATTACGTCGAAGGGTTCAAGTCGCGCGGCAAATCCATCAACGTCTTCATAGGCTTCAGCAAAAAATGTGATGTCGTGGTTTGACAGCTTCGACCAGTCGGCCATGTCTCTGGCAACGTCCTGATAGTCATCCAGAACTGCGATTTTCACTTTATTCCCCCCGTCAGTCCGCGACCATGATGTGCGCGAGACGTGCATAGCTGTCGAGCAACTCAAGGCAAAGCGTCATCTCGCGCTGGTCCGGATCCCATCGAACAGTGGCAACCCCGCAGCGATCGGCAAGTATCATCAGGTCGCCGATCGAAAACTCCGATGCAAGCTGATCCGCGACACTCTCAATGACCTCGGTTCGACGCAGAAAACCCAGCCATTGCCTGGATTTCTGATCAGAAACCGCAATATCCAAGTGATCCGGGAACCCATTGATTATGCGGACGTAACCATCGGCGACGCGGCCAGCGCGCAACGGCTCATCCTGCAGCAAGGCGGCTTCAAACAGCGCGTCCGTTTCTTCCGCGAGGATCGACTGATCTTCCTCGCACGTATCGGGTTGTTCTGCCGGAAGTCCCCAGCGGGCGATCAGATCATGCACCCTGCCGGGCCCTTCTATCGCGATCCGGCAAAAGACCCGGCGCGCCGCCTCTCCATCCATACCAGCCCCGCGATGCAACGGAGGTGCTTTGCCGATCTCTTCCGCGACAAGCCAAAGCTGGGCGACATCCAGCATACGCTCAATATCCGTTGCGTTATCGCCGTCCATGACCCGGTTCGCCGCAAACACTGTCAGCACATCCCGGTTTTCTTGGTAGCCCATAACCTGGTTCTCATGTGCCAAAGGTGCGCTGATCACGCGCCAAAGAGCGAAGCGCGTGTTCGCTTCGACGATTTCATCGACCCGCGTTTCGTCGGCTCCCGCCGGTGCGGCAAACAACAGCAAAACGACCAGCAGCCGGTTCATGCGGCACTGCCATGGAAATCCAGCAAGAGCCGGTTCATCGTCTCCGGCGCCTCATACATCGCCCAATGACCACATTCCGGGATGATGTGATCTGCCAGATCCGAGCGCACGGCCCTGCAACGGGCAATACGCTCTCTGATCGGCGGAATGGCTGCGGCATCGTGCGCGCCATAGACAATCATAACCGGACAAGACAGCCGCGACACGCGATCGACTGTCCCGTCGATCCATGACAGCCTGCGCGAGTCAAAGCGTGTTCGAGACACGTTTTCGACCTGCATCCGGATTGCCCAGTCATCGATCTTGGCCCTGTCCCAGATCATCAGCTTACCCAGATTTTCGGCTTGAATAGACCAGATCTCGTCCTCTGTTGGCTCTCTCCCAAGACGCTCGCGCATACGTTTGCGCGAATCCAGCGTGAAGCCCCGGCCGGTCGGCGGTCCATACCCTGCGCCGCCGGTCATCGAGAGCGATGCCGCCCTTTCACCCAACTGGGCAGCAACGTCCGAGGCAAGAAATCCACCGAAGGAAAAGCCCGCCATGTGGACCCGCGTGGACGTTTCGATCATCTCCTCCACCGCCAAGAAGAGGTGGGCCAGATATGCATCGACTTCCGTCTCCCAAGGGACAGCATCGCTGTCACCGTAGCATGGCAAATCAACGGCCATGACATGAAAGCGAGACGCAAGCGCATCAACATTCAGCACCCAGTGATGCCAGTTTCCAGCGCCGCCATGCAGCAAGATCAGGGGCTCCCCCGCCCCAAAGCTGCGCCAGGCAACACCTTGAGATGTTTTTGAGACCGGAACTTCGGAATGGCGGCGGTCGAGCGGAGGGTTCATTTCAGTCGTGCTACCCGGCGGTATCTATAGTGGCGTACTGATCGTCGAAGTGAACGCGACAACGCGTGGCCATTCGCATGGCTATTCTTCATGACCGGACGAATTCACTGACATCGTATTCTTGGACTGAAATCATCCTGCTCCGGACTATCACCCTAGCGATGGGTGACGGCTTGGACAATTCCCGCCGAAACGCCTATGGGATTTCGAGGGGAGGAACCTTAATGGCGGGCGATGCAAGAAGTTTGGGCGATGCCGTCTTCACCCCGCAATCGATCGGGCTGATCGGGCTGAGCAGCGACCCTGCAACACCCGCCGGGCG
>JBCCMP010000154.1:0-10457 GCA_039026295.1 Pseudomonadota bacterium
GACGCCGCGCGCGCGCGGGATGGCTGGGCTGCCCTTCGGGCCGCGCGTCTGTCGAAGTACACGCCCCCGGTGCAGCCGGTGACGACGTTTCGGGATCACATTCTTGTCGTTGACCAGACGGCGGGCGATGCCTCGATCCGCGTGGCCGGTGCGGGACCGGAAACCTTTCAGAAAATGCTCGCGGTGGCGCGGGCTGAACATCCCGGCTCGCAGATCGTGGTCAAGACCCATCCCGATGTGATGGCGGGTCGCAAGAACGGGCACTTTCGCAAGGAAGATCTGCGCCCAGATGAGGTTCTGCTGGCGACGGACATCAACCCCTGGGATCTGATCGAGAACGCCCGTGCCATCTACACCGTCAGTTCACAGATCGGCTACGAAGCCGCACTCGCAGAGCGGCCGGTGCGCTGTTTTGGGTCCGCGTTCTACGCAGGCTGGGGGCTCACGCAGGACGAGGTTGCGTGCGAACGTCGCGACAGAACCCTGTCACCGGACGAGCTCTTCGCAGGCTGCCACCTGAGATACCCGGTCTACTACGATCCGTTTCACGATCGCCTCGGCACGTTTGAAGAGACTCTGTCGACCTTGGCCCTGCAGCTTGCCGCAGAGACGCCCGCGCCGGATTGCAAGGGCGAGGTCTTCGTCGGTGTGCGCCGTTGGAAACGCCGAAATCTGACGCTGTTTCGACCTTCGTTGCCTGACGCTCCAGTGTTTGCCAAGGACGAAGCCTCTGCTCAACAGGCAGGGGCGGCCCCGGGACGCCAGACATGGTTCTGGGCGTCTAAGTCGCCGCTGAGTGCCACCGGCCCAATCCGGGAGGCGGGCGGCAGGGCCGGGTTTGTCGAAGACGGCTTCCTGCGATCTGTCGGGCTGGGGGCGGCGCTGACGCAGCCAGCCTCGCTGGTCTTTGATCACAAAGGCATCTATTTCGATCCGTCGGCACCGTCGGATCTCGAAGAGCTGATCACGCAGGCGGCCGAAGGCGCGGTAGACCTGCCGCGCGCCGCTGCATTGCGCCAGCAGATCGTTGCGGCGCGCGTTTCCAAATACAATGTCGGCGCAGGCGGCGCGATATCCCCTAAGCGCAAGCCAGCCATCCTTGTGCCCGGGCAGGTGGAGGATGACGCCTCGATCCTGCGCGGCACGGACAGTGTCAGGACCAATCTGGACCTGCTCCGCGCCGTGCGGGCCCGCAACCCCGACGCCTGGATCATCTATAAACCGCATCCCGATGTGGAGGCCGGCCTGCGCAAGGGTGTGATCGCACCGTCCGCGGTCGCCGAACTTGCCGACAGCGAAGCCTGCGATCACTCACCGACGGATCTCATCGATCAGGTCGATGCAGTCTGGACCATGACCAGTCTGCTCGGTTTCGAGGCGTTGCTGCGCGGGGTCCCGGTCACTTGCCTTGGTGCGCCGTTTTACGCCGGTTGGGGGCTGACCACCGATCTGGGTGCGGTACCGGATCGCCGTCAGGCGCGGCCGAGCCTTGATGCCCTGATCTGGGCAAGTCTGATTGCCTATCCGTCGTATCGTGATCCTGTCACGGGTCTGCCCTGCTCGCCAGAGTTGATCGTGGAGCGGCTGGCAACGGGAGTACGTTTTCCGAAATCCGGAACGTTGTCGCGCCTGCAGACGATCTTTGCCCGCCAATCCTGGCTCTGGCGGCGGTAACCGAGTTCATCAGACCGGCTGCCAGATTGAACAGGTGTCCTCGCCGATGGTTTCGTACCGGTTCAATTCGAACCGCGGCGCACCGGGCAGATCTGCAAGTCCGAAACCGCGGATGCCGGGCAGGCCGTCGCCGCCGATGATCTTTCCGGCGCTGAAGACGACCAGTTGATCGACGAGGCCGGCCTTTATCAGCGTTGCCGCGATTTGGCCGCCGCCCTCACATAGCAATCGGGTGATCCCCCGATCTGCCAGTGCCTCCATAGCGGGGGCAATCGAAAGCCCATCCTCATCCGATGGCACCTGGATGGTCTCTGCACCGATATCCTGAAAGGCGGCAAGCCGGTCTGAATCAATACCGTCCCGGTGCAGGATCCAAAGGGGTTGCTGACTCGCTGTCGCGGCAAGCCGTCCTGTAAGTGGCAGTGAGAGGCCGCCGTCGGCGACAATTCGGACCGGGGCACGCCCTTCGAGGCCAAGATCGCGAATGTCCAGCAGCGGATCATCTGCGCGCGCGGTCCCGGCGCCGATCAGCACCGCATCGTGATCGGCGCGCATCATGTGCACGCGGCGTCGCGCTATCGGCCCGGTGATCCACCGGCTTTCTCCGGTCCGCGTTGCGATGCGGCCGTCCAGCGTCAGCGCGAGCTTCAGCGTCACGCAGGGGCGGCCGCGCCGGATGCGGGACAGAAAACCGGCATTCACGGCTTCAGCCTCGCGCTGCATGCAGCCGACATCCACTTCGATACCGGCGGCGCGCAAGGCCTCAAACCCGCGTCCGGCGACCCGTGGATCCGGGTCTTCCAGTGGGCAGACCACGCGCGCGATCCCGGCGGCGATCAGGGCATCGCAGCAGGGCGGTGTCCGCCCGTGATGGGCGCAGGGCTCGAGCGTGACATAGGCGGTGGCACCCCGGACGTCAGCTCCCAGGTCCGCCGCCTGTGCCAACGCTTCGGTTTCCGCATGCGGACGGCCGCCCGGAGCTGTCTGACCGCGGCCGAGCAAACGCCCATCGCGGACAATCAGGCAACCGACGGCCGGGTTCGGCCACGTGCGGCCCAAGCTGCGCCGGGCCAGGGCCAGCGCGCTTGCCATCCAGCGCGCGTCAGACATCTGTGTCTATCCGTCGTCTGTTGGTTTGGGGCGAAGCTGCTCGACGAAGTCCTCGAAATCCTCTGCCGCCTGAAAGTCGCGATAGACGGAGGCAAAGCGCACATAGGCGACGGTGTCGATCCGGTTCAGCGCGTCCATGACGATCTCGCCGATCATGTCCGATTTGATGTCGGTCTCTCCGGTGCTTTCCAGCCGCCGGACGATGCCCGAGATCATCTGGTCCATCCGCTCAGGTTCGACTGGCCGCTTTTGAAGGGCAATGCGGATCGATCGCGAAAGCTTGTCCCGGTCGAAGTCCTCTCGCCGCCCGTTCTTTTTCACCACGACCAGATCGCGCAGTTGGACCCTTTCGTAGGTCGTGAACCGCCCCCCGCAGGCCGCGCAATAGCGTCGCCGGCGAATGGCGACATTGTCTTCGGCTGGACGGGAGTCCTTCACCTGGGTGTCAGAATTTCCACAGAAAGGACAGCGCATCTAGCCCTCCGCTTGGCCTTGCACACACCACTATAGGGGCTTGGCAAGCGGTTGTGTAGTGCCTTGGTCACTGCCTCTATATCTGGCGTTGCCCGGGGCGCGGGCGGTGGAACGACCGCAAGGGGCGATCACTGTTTGCCCATCATCCATTTTGCGTCGTCGGTGAACTCATGGAAGGCGAAGGCGAAGACGACCTCGTGGACCAGAAGTTTGCCTGCGAGGTCCGTGACCATCACATTGCCCACCTCTGTGCCGTTGGCAATATCCACCGTCGACAGGGCCGAGGCCTGGCCTTCGGTCCAGGTCAGGCGGACACCGTCCTCCTCGATCCTGCCGGCCTCGCGCAGGCGGGGCAGGGGCCAGCCGCGGTCGCCGACGCGCACGACGCGGAGCAGCGGGTGAATGCCTTCGGGCGGGCCATCACCTCGGTAAAGAAAAGGCGTACCGGTATCGTAGTTCTGGTACGGGTTCTGGCCGTAGGGGCGATCGAAATCGCGCGGCTGGTCCATCACTTCGCCATTCGGGGCGCGGGTGCGAAAGCTGTCCCAGCTTTCCAGCAGCGCCGGAAGTGCGACCAGTTCAGCACCTGTCAATTGCCCGGCAATGGCCTCTCCGGTGAACTGCTGCCACCAGCTTTCGGTCTGGCGATCATACATCACCATGTCCGAGTGGCGCAGCATGCCAGAGACGCCGAGTTCCAGTTCCATGTGCCCCTCGACCCCGGTGGGCAGGCGCAGGTCAAAGATCAGGCCGGAATTGCAGAGCGGGCAGAAGGTGACGGCGATGGGGCGGTCGCGGATGCGGTCATTTACGATCTCGTGCCACATGAGATAGCGGATCGGATAGGCGCGGGGCGGCATCCCATCGATTTCAATGCTCATGACGGGTTCGCGCGGCCCAAGGCGCGTTTCTGTCCGGGCCGGGATCATCTCCGGATTGGTGATGGCCGGAATGCCATCCTTGGGCGGTCCGCCCGAAAAGATCTCGGTCGGGTCGACCGTGATCTTCGTGAAGTCGGTTTGCGGCCAGGCGCTTTTCCAGCGGTCAGGAACCTGACCTGCGAAGTCCGTGGCCAGCGCGAGGGTCGGCAGCAGCGTCAGAATGGCGGCGAACAGGATGCGCATCGTCTTCCTCCCTTTGTGCAGGAATGAAGCACTGAATTGATGCGAATGCTCAACACATTTGCGTGCGGTGGTGGTGGTGCAGTCTAACGCCATCGCAAGTGCGGGCTCTTTGCACGGCGGTCATGGTCTTCGACACCATAGCCGATAGAGCAGGGATGGTGGGAAAAGGGTGCCCAGGCGCTGCGTGGGGCCGTATCAACCAGCGTCCGCGAACCAGCGCCCGGTCTGTCGCCGATCAGCCTTCAGAGACGGTGACCTTCACCATTTGGTCCGGCTCCGCTGGCGGCTCGCCCCGGGTGATCGCATCGACATGCTCCATCCCTTCGGTCACGCGGCCCCAGACCGTGTAGTTGTTGTTCAGGAAGTGGCCATCCTGGAACATGATGAAGAACTGCGAGTTCGCCGAGTTCGGGCTTTGCGCCCGGGCCATGCCGCAAACGCCGCGGTCGAATGGCACGTCCGAGAATTCTGCATCGACATTGCCCATGTCCGATCCGCCGGTCCCTGCGCGGCCCGAGACCTTGCCATCCTCGTCAACCCGGGCGTGCTGGACGTCGCCGGTCTGGGCCATGAAGCCGTCGATCACGCGGTGAAACGCGACGCCGTCATAGTCGCCACGCTCGGCCAGCACGGTGATCCGCTCGACATGCTTGGGCGCAACATCGGGCAGCATTTCGATGACCACGTCTCCGTCTTTCAGGGCGATGGTCAGGGTTGGGTTGCTCATGGGGTAGTCCTTTTATGGAGGGCGCGCTGTTTGACTGGCCGGCCCCTGGATTATTCGTCGACAACCGTGACCTTGATCATGCGGTCGGGCTGCGCGGGCGGCTCGCCCATCTGGATGTTGTCGACATGTTCGATCCCCTCAACGACCCGGCCCCAGACCGTATATTTACCGTCGAGATTCGCGCCGTAAGGCTCGCGGTCGAACATGATGAAGAACTGGCTGTTGGCAGAGTTTGGATCGTTTGTCCGGGCCATGCCCACGATGCCTCGGTCGAAAGGAATGTCGCTGAACTCGGCAGGTATGTTCGGCAGGTCGGAATCCCCTGTTCCGGCGCGGCGCGAGACCGAGCCGTCGTTCTGCACCTTGCCGTATTCCACATCGCCGGTCTGCGCCATGAAACGGTCGATGACACGGTGAAAGGCAATGCCGTCATAGGCACCCTGTTTGGCCAGCGCCGAGATCTGAGCGACGTGCTTTGGTGCAATATCGGGCAGCATCTCGACCTTCACGGTCCCGGACTTCAGCTCGATCAGCAGAAACGGCGCTGCATTCGCCAAATTGGTCAGTCCAACGGTCAGCGCCATCGCGGCGGCGGTCAGCAGGGTGCGGAACATTCTTGGTCCTTTCGCGGGGCAGATCGGGGCGATGCGTGATCGACGCACCCCCTAACGGTTTCCCGCGGCAGGGTCAAACGGGTGCGGCGCGGCTATTTGCCGAGTTTCTTCAGGAGCGCCGCCTTTACATCGGGCGCGACGAACTTGGACACATCCCCGCCCATCCTGGCGATTTCCTTGACCAGCTTCGAGGCGATGGCCTGGTGCTGCGCCTCGGCCATCAGGAAGACCATTTCGATATCGGCGTTCAGCGCACGATTCATGCCGACCATTTGAAATTCGTACTCGAAATCCGCCACGGCGCGCAGGCCGCGGATGATCACCTGCGCACCGACCTCTTCAGCAAAGTGCATCAGCAGGTTCTCGAACGGGCGCGGCTCGATCCTGATGTTCAGCTTTTCGGCGATGGGGGCGGTTTCGCGGGTGATCATCTCCACCCGTTCCTCCAGCGAGAAAAGCGGTTTCTTGTCCCTGTTGATCGCAACGCCGATGACCAGATGGTCGACCAGTTTGGCGGCCCGGCGGATGACATCGGTATGGCCCCGGGTCACCGGGTCGAAGGTGCCGGGATAAAGACCTGTGCGCACGGTGATCCCCTGTTTTTCCGGTCGCTTTTGTGCTGCCCGCGCGGAAAGCAACAAAATTGCGTCGGTCGGTCAAGGGGAATCGAGACTGATCAGCGGGCGGATGCGGCTGAATTGGGTCTCGCCAAGGCCGGTGGCGCGCGATAAGACGCCGCCGCAACGCCGAATTGATGCGAGAGCTGACGTGCCCGATCTTCTGTTGGAGCTGTTTTCCGAGGAAATTCCCGCCCGCATGCAGGCGCGTGCGGCAGAAGATCTGAAGCGTCTTGTGTCCACTCACATGGCAGAGGCTGGTCTGAAATGCGGGGATGGCCGTGCCTATGCGACGCCGCGCCGTCTGGTGCTGGCGCTGCCTGGTCTGCCCGGCGAGACGCCGGAGCAGGTGGAAGAGCGCAAGGGTCCCCGGACCGACGCGCCGGAGAAAGCGATTGAGGGGTTCTTGCGCTCGACCGGTCTGACAAAGGACGATCTGGAGGTTCGCGACGACAAGAAGGGGCAGGTCTATTTCGCCGTGATGCGCAAGCCGGGCCGGACAGCGGAAGATGTTGTGGCCACAGCGGTCGAGGCGGCGATGCGCAACTTCCCTTGGCCGAAATCCATGCGCTGGGGGGCCGGGTCGCTGCGATGGGTGCGCCCGCTGCATTCGATCCTCTGCGTGCTGAGCGACGAGGTGGGCGCCCGGGCGGTGCCGATTGAGATCGACGGGATTGCTGCGGGCGACCGGACAGAGGGGCACCGGTTCCTGTCGCCGGGATCTTTCGCGGTCACGTCGTTTGACGATTACGCCGAGAAGCTCGCTGCCGCCCATGTGGTGCTGGACCCGGCCGACCGCATGGCGCGGATCGAAGCGGACGCGGCCGCGCTTGCGGCGGCAGAAGGGTTGGAGGTCGTGCCCGACAAGGGTCTGCTGGCGGAGGTTGCCGGTCTGGTCGAATGGCCGGTCGTTCTGATGGGCACCATCGACGACGAATTTCTCGATCTGCCGCCGGAGGTGCTGCAGACCTCGATGAAGGAGCACCAGAAGTTCTTCTCGGTCCGCAACCCGAAGACGCGCCGGATCGAGCGGTTCATCACGGTCGCCAACCGCACCACCGCCGATGACGGCGCGACGATCCTGAAGGGCAACCAGAAGGTCCTGTCGGCCCGGCTTTCGGATGCCAAGTTCTTCTGGGAAAATGATCTGAGGACCGTCGATCGCGGCGGCATGGACGCGCTGGCGGAACCCCTGAAGTCCGTGACCTTCCACAACAAGCTGGGCACCCAATGGGAGCGGATTGAGCGCATCGCTTCGCTGGCCGCCGAGATCGCGCCTGCCGTGGGGGCTTCGCCCGAGGAAGCCGCCGAGGCTGCGCGGGTCTGTAAGGCCGACCTGTCGTCCGAAATGGTTTACGAGTTCCCCGAATTGCAGGGGGTCATGGGGCGTTACTACACGGCGCGCGCAGGGTTGGCCGAGGCCGTCTCGAAGGCCTGCGAGGGGCATTATGCGCCGCTGGGGCCGTCCGACGATGTGCCGGTGGAACCGGTCTCCGTCGCCGTGGCGCTGGCTGACAAGATCGACATGCTGACCGGCTTCTGGGCGATTGATGAGAAGCCCACAGGGAGCAAGGACCCGTTTGCGCTGAGACGGGCGGCGCTGGGGGTGATCCGGACGGTTTTGGAGAATGATGTTCGCCCGGCACTGTTTCCAGTCTTCTCGTTCGCATTTGTTCCTCATCGAACCACCGCAGCGGCTGGAAAGTCAGGCTTTGAGCCTTCGATAGATCGTGTGCAAGCCGGTCAGGATCTTTTGAATTTCATCGCCGACCGCCTCAAGGTCTATCTCCGCGATCAGGGCATCCGCCATGACGTGATCCAGGCCTGCTTCGACCTCGGCGGGCAGGACGATCTGGTGCTGCTGGTCAACCGGGTGCGCGCGCTGCAGAAGTTTCTGGAGACGGAGGACGGCGCGAACCTGCTCGCAGGCTACAAGCGCGCCTCTAACATCGTTGTTAAAGCGGAAGAAGATCAGGGTCCGAACGTCGTTTTTGAAGGCGAAGTAGAGCCGAAGCTATTCGAACAGGACGAGGAACGCGCGCTCTTCGCCGCGCTCGACGGAGCCGAACCATCCATCGCCGCCGCGCTGGAAGCCGAGGATTTCGCCCGCGCCATGGGCGAGATGGCCACCCTGCGCGCGCCGATCGACACGTTCTTCGAGAAGGTCACCGTGAACGCTGAAAATCAGATCACCCGTCGTAATCGCCTCTGCCTGCTGACCCGCGTGCGCACCGTGATGCGTCAGGTCGCGGTCTGGGAGGCGATCGAGGGGTAAGGCAAGCTTCGCAACCCCCCTGATTGCCCGCTATGAACACGCCGGGAACGGCCTGCGGTTTCGAAGCGCTCAGCCGCCATGGTGCCAATCCCGCCATTATCGCCCGGCCTCGGCCCGGGCCTTCTTGTGCGGCGCACAATCTTCGCAGTATGACAGCGCCATGACAGAGGCGTGCACCATGTCCGGGATCGGCGTTATCGGGCTCGACGGGCCCGCCCCTGATCCTGCGCGCCACGGGGAGAAAGCAGCGCTTCTGGCGGCGGGTGCGGCCGCCGGGCTGCCCGTGCCGCCCGCGCTGGCGCTGCCCCCGGGGTTCACAGGGGATATCGCGCCGCTACTGTCGCGGCTTGAGGCGGCAACGGGTGCCCGGCTGGGAGGTGCGGAGGCACCGCTTCTGCTCTCGGTCCGGCCCTCGCCGATCGGCACTGCCGGGGCGCAGGCGCCCGCGGTGCTGGATCTTGGGCTGACGCAGGCCGCTTTCCCGGCGCTGGCGGCGCGGCTGGGCGAGCGTACCGCTCGTGACGTCCACCGGCGGCTGCTCCATTCCTATGGCACCGGTGTGCTGGAGCTGGAAGGCGACGATTTCGAATATGCGCTCCACGATGCCCTTCGGCTGGCGGGCCGAGAGTCGGAAACCGATCTGGATGCCGGTCAGCTGGCGGCGCTGTCCAAGACATATCTGGGCCTGATCGCGGACGAGGCGGAAGAGCCGTTCCCCGATGACGCCATGGCGCAAGTTGCAGGTGCCGTGGCCGCGCTGCCGAGGATCTGGAATTCGCGCCGAGCCCGCCTGAGGCGGCAGGCCCTTGGCGGAGATCCCGATGCGCCACTGGCGCTGATCATTCAGGTCATGGCGCTGGGGCTGGGTCCGCGCGGCGGTGCCGGTTTTGCCGATCTTCGTGACGAGGCGACGGGGCGGCGCGCATTGAGCGGGCGGTACCTGCCCGATGCCCAGGGCGACGACGCGCTGATGGGCCTGCGCACGCCCATGGTTCTGACGACCGCCGAGCGGGATGCGATGGGCCTGAGTGGTGCCGCGCTGGAGGACCGGGAGCCTGACGCGATTGCTGCGCTTCGGGCTGCTGCCGACGTTTTGGAGAACGCGATCGGCGATGCGGTCAGCCTGGAGTTCACCATCGAAGACGGCGCGCCGAAGATCCTTGAGGTCAAGCGCGCCCGCCGGTCTGCCCGCGCGGCGATCCGCATTGCCGTGGACTTGGCCGAGGCCGGGGCGATTACGCGCCACGCGGCGCTGATGAGGGTGGACCCGGGGCATCTGGAAGAACAACTGCATCCGGCCATAGATCCCGATGCGCCGCGCAAGGTGGTGGGGCAGGGCCTACCCGCATCGCCCGGCGCGGTGTCCGGTCCGTTGGTCTTTACGCCCGATGCGGCAGAGGTCGCGGAGGCGCGCGGTGTCCAGACGATCCTAGCCCTGATCGAGACCAGTCCCGAGGACATTCGCGGCATGCACGCGGCGGGCGGCGTCCTGACGGTACGCGGCGGCATGACAAGCCACGCCGCCGTCGTGGCACGCGGCCTTGGCAAACCCTGCATTGTCGGCGCGCGGGATCTGAGCCTTGACCGCGCGGACGGGACGCTGCGGACTGCCGATGGCAGGAACCTGCAGCAGGGCGACATCGTCACGGTGGACGGCACGACCGGGCAGGTCCTGGCCGGTGAGGTCGCGATGATCCAGCCCGAGACGTCAGGTGCTTTTGCAACACTGATGGGCTGGGCGGACGAGGTGCGCCGCCTGGGCGTGCGGGCAAATGCCGACACGGGAGAGGATGCCGCCACCGCGCGTGGTTTCGGGGCGTGCGGCATCGGGCTTTGCCGGAC
>JBCCMP010000155.1:0-10402 GCA_039026295.1 Pseudomonadota bacterium
CTTGATGCCCGTTATCCGCGCCCGGTGTCAGGTTGCGCGGCAGAGGTCAGCCAGAGGATCGCCGAGGCGGTCTTCCTCGCGCTGGTCGAGGCGCTGCCCGACCGGGTCACGGCTGCGCCTGCCGGCACCAGCGGTAATTTCGGCCTCGGTGGTCACGACCCAGAGAAAGGGCATGACTTTGTGATGTACCAGCTTTCGGGTGGCGGCTATGGCGGCAACGCTGACCACGATGGTCTGTCCAATGGCTGTTCAACCATCGGCATCTCGAAAGCGCCGCCTGTCGAAATCATGGAACAGAAGTTTCCGGTTCTCTACCATCGTTACGCCCTGCGCGAGGGGTCGGGCGGCGCCGGACAGCATCGCGGCGGGCTGGGTCTGGATTATGAGATCGAACTTAGGCGCGGCACGGCGCGGGCCAGCTTCGTGATGGATCACGGACGCTTCGGGCCGCCCGGCGTTCTGGGCGGCACGGACGGCGCACCGAACGAAGTCGAGGTTTGGCGATCCGGTAAGAAACACACGCCAGAGCACCTCTCAAAGGAACAGGACATTTCCCTGACCGCAGGTGATCGTGTGCGCGTGCGCACTCCGGGAGGCGGCGGCTATGGCGACCCGGCCGATCGCGATCCCGAACTCATCGAACGGGACCGGCGCTTGGGACGAACCTGAAACTGCGCTATTGCGCTTCCATTGCGTCCGACATGGCCTGCCAGGTGTCGGTGTACGGTGCATCCGACGGCGCATTCACGCTGACCATCGCCATTCCCGATTCCGGCAGGCAAACAATCGTCGCCTTGTTGATTTCCAGCGATTTGCCGCCAACGGCACCTTCGGTCACCAGAATGACCGACAGCCCGGCATCGGCCATCGCGCTTTTTGCCCGTTCAACACAGGCTGGCATGGACATGCCCGCGGGCAGTTTGACCTTGTCCACTCCGAACACATCAGCCTCGGCACCCTGAGGGGCGATGCTCAGGGCCGCGGCCAAAAGGGCATCAAAGAGTCTCATCACTCGCTTCCCTTCCTTGCGGCTCTGCCAAGTCGACCTTGGCAATGATCAAGGGTTAAGACTGAGTCGCCACACCGGCAGTAACAAGTGTTACGCATCAACAGATGGTTGAAAAAGAATCTCCCAAGCACCTGATCAAACCGGTGTCAGTGTACCTGAGCCAACATCTAAGGAAAGGGAAAACACGTTTAGGTTGTTTGAATGTCGCGCGCGATCTGGCCGATCACACATCAACCCAGCGCCGTTCCTCGTTGCTTTGGTAGGCCGCTTCCACCAGCTCCATGTTCCGAAGGTAGACTTTGGCCTCGTTTTCGACGGTCGAGCCGGTCCGCAAGGCCTCCAGCGCTGCTCGGTTAGTCGCGAAGACACAATCCCCGCCAAAGTTACGGTTGGCCCAGGCATAGGCATGCGGCACCCAGTCGGTGCCGCCAAGAACGCGGCGGGACAGACGCGCATTACCGTCCAGCGCGATCGCACCGTCTGATCCTTCGACCAGCAACTCGCCCATGGTCAGTCGCTTGTTGGCCGCCGCATGGTCGGCCAGTCGGTTGCCATCGAACAGCCCGCGCGCGCCGTTCTGGAAGGTCATCTGAAGAATGCCTGCATCTTCCCCCGCGATGGCGGGATTCAGGCGGTGCAGGTCGGCGAAAATCCCGGTGACCTCGCCGAACAGGAACCGGAACGTGTCGATCCAGTGTATCGCGGTCTCCCGGATCAGAAAGCGCGGCATGGTCTGGAAGTAGGGTTGCCGATCGAGATAGGCCTCGTGGCCCTGCCCATCACCGGGCCGCAATCGAAAGCTGATCTGGAAAGGTGCACCGATTGCGCCGTCGTTCATCAGTTGCCGAATTTCGCGATACCAGGGCTGAAAGCGAACATTCTCGTGGATGATGACACGAGAGCCGGCTGAGTCCACCACTGCCATTACGCTGCGCGCTTCGTCGATCGAATTGCAGAACGGTTTCTGGCAGATGATCCAGCGGACCTTGCCCGCCAGCCCCTCCAGCAGCGCCTTGTGTGCCTGCGGCGGTGCGGTAATGTCCACTATGTCCGGTGCCGTATCGGCAACCATCATCTCCGCATCTTCGTAAGTTGCCGGGACCCCGTACCGGACGGCTGTGCTGCTGGCGTCTTCACCGGGTCGCACGCACATCGCCACGATCTCGACATCGTGCATCCGCGCCCACGCATCGTAATGAAACTGCCCAAAATAACCTGCACCGATCAACGAAACACGCACTGGTTTCATACGTCGATGCGCTCCATGGCAGACCCGACGGCGTCGAAAACGGCCTGGGTTCCGGCATCACCGCCAAGTTCGACCGTCACAAGGCTTCCATCGCTGAAAGCAGCCTCGACGCCGCTGCGCAGCAGATTGCCCGTGGCCTGTGCCTCGGCCGAATTCTCTTTTGTGCCCAGCCATTCCATCATCATGGCGGCAGACAGGATCATGGCTGTCGGATTGGCCAGCCCCTTTCCGGCGATATCCGGGGCCGATCCATGGCATGGCTGGAACACCGCATGTTCCGATCCGATATCGGCGGACGGTGCGTAGCCAAGGCCGCCCATCAGGGCGGCACCGAGGTCCGATAGGATATCCCCGAACTGGTTTTCGGTGACGGTCACGTCATAGGCCCAGGGCTTCTGCACCATCTGCATGGCGAAGGCATCGACATAAACGTGGTCGGCGTCGACGTCAGGATGCTGCGCCGCGCGCTCGTAGAATATGCCGCGTTGCCAGTGGAACGCCCGGAAGACATTTGCCTTGTCCACGTTCGTGACCCGGCCCTTCGACCCGTCGCCGCGGGCTCCCGCCCGGTCGCGCGCCAGCCGAAAGCAAAAGTCGAACAGTTTTTCCGACGTCTCCCGCGTCAGCGCCATGGTCTCGCGCGCCTCGCGGTCTTCAATGATCTCACCCGGCGCCCACGGCGCAAAAAGGCCTTCGGTCGATTCCCGGACGATAATGTAGTCGACATCATGCGCGCGCGGGTCGGCCAGGATCGGGCGCACCCCGGGGACAGGCTTGACCGGGCGCACCCCTGCGAAGAGGCCATAGTCAAAGCGAAGCTCCAGCTGAGGTCCGATCTCCCGCCCGTCGGGATAACGCACATCGGGCAGACCCATCGCGGCCAGCAGAATTGCATCCGCCGCTCCCGCGATTTTGCGGGTCTCCTTGGGCATCGACTCGCCGTGATCGCGAAAGTACCCGGCACCGCCGTCAAGCGTGTCAAAGCGGAACCCAAGCCCGCCGACACGATTTGCAGCTGTTTCAAGCAGCCGTACCGTGGGCCGCATGATCTCATCGCCAATGCCGTCGCCCGGCATAACGGCGATATGAAAGTCAGACATATTGTTCATGCGCCGCAATAGAACGTCGGACGTCTTGGCTGGCAACAGGTTAGTTGCAAAATGTCGTGACGTATTCGCCGGGGCAATCGTCCAAACGGTCAGTCTGCGGACGGCAGAAGTACGACACGCACATTTCCCTGGAAGACAGCTGTCAGAGCGCGGCTTTCCGGTTGTTCCTGCCGAAGTTCCATGCGATCGGCGGAAATGCCGCCGCGCGGCCCGTCCGCCTCGACCGGTCCGGGCACTGTTGCCGTCTTGGTCGTGAGATCGAGTTCCACGACATCCGCCCTGGCGGTGTAGCCGTTCGAACTTTCCAGGGTCACGCTGCCATTCAGGTTAAGCTGTTCGTCGTTGCGGTACATCTCGCCCGCATTGGCGGTCACCGTCAGCGTGATCCCGTCGCCAAGCCGGATCTCGCCAACGGGCGCATCCAGTTCGATCCGGTCGGGTGCCGCCCCATCGGGCAGGGCCGACTTGGCCGTCACGACGAACGGCTGGCCATCCTCGGTCATCCCTGCGAAACGCGGGTTCTCCAGCGTCAACCCTGCACTCAGCGCGGCTGCATCTGCGGTGCTCTGCATGTCGATCACGGCACCGCGGTCATTGCCCTGAATGAAAATCATCCCGATCAGCACCATTGCCGCAATAGGCAGCAGGAACTTCATCCAACGCACCAGCACCGAGTAATGCCGGATCTCCGCCGCCCGGCGAACGTGGTGTTGATGCGCCAGATCCTCGCGGTTCATTTCTCAACCCCCGTCCACACCGGCGCGCAGGCAGTCATGCACGTGCAGGATCCCAACGGGCCGCGGATCGTCCTGGGTTGCGAAGACGAACAGACACAGCGCCCGTCGCGGCGCGTTCATCAGCGCCAGCGCTTCCGAAGCGAGCGCCTCCATGGTGATGGTCTTCGGCGACGGCGTGGCAACGTCGGCCGCGAAGCGGGTCAGCAGCCCGTCCATGTTGCGGCGCAAATCGCCATCGGTGACAACGCCGCTCAGGACGCCGGTGTCGTCTGTCACACCGACGATGCCGAAGCCCTTTGCTGACATTTCGACCAGGACATCCGACATTGGCGTTTCCTGACTGACCAGGGGCATTTCCTCGCCGGTGTGCATCAGGTCGCTGACCTTCAACAGTTGTGCACCCAGCTTGCCGCCCGGGTGGAACATCGAAAAATCATGCGTCGTGAATGCCCGGCGCTCCATCAACGCAACGGCCAATGCGTCACCCAGCGCCATGGTCATCGTCGTCGACGTCGTCGGCGCCATCCCGACCGAGCATGCCTCCGGTATCGGCGGCAGGACCAGCGCGATATCGGCCGCGCGAAGAAGCGTGGAATTTGCTTTCGATGCGACCCCGATCATCGGGATCTGGAAGCGTTTACAGTGGGTCAGCACATCGGCCAGCTCACGCGTCTCGCCGGAATTCGACAGCACGATTGCGACGTCATCCCGGGTGATCATACCCAGATCGCCATGCGATGCCTCTGCCGGGTGGACATAGAAAGAAGGTGTCCCGTTCGAGGCCAGCGTCGCGGCGATCTTGCGCGCGACGTGCCCGGATTTGCCCATGCCGGACAAGATCACCCGGCCCTTGGCGCTTTCGATTAACTCGACCGCCTGAACGAAATCCGAATCCAGCGCCCCGGCAAAGGCGGTCAGGGCGTTGGCCTCTGCGTGCAGCACGCGCCGTCCCACGTCCAATGCGCGCGTCCGGCGGTCAGCCTCGGTGTCCACAGCGCGGATCGGCTCAGTGGGCAAAGATATCCTCCTCGGGCCAGCCGTTCAGGTCTAACATAGCGCGGTCCGGCAAAAACCGGAAACAGGCAGCGGCGGTATCCGTACGCCCCTCGCGTGCCAGACGCCCATCGAGCACCTCTTTTAGGCGATGCAGATAAAGAACGTCCGAGGCCGCATATTCCAGCTGTGCTTCTGTCAATTCAGGCGCACCCCAGTCGCTCGACTGCTGCTGCTTCGAGATATCGACCCCGATCAGGTCCTGGCAGAGGTTTCTCAGCCCGTGACGATCCGTGAAGGTCCGCACCAGTTTCGAGGCGATCTTGGTACAGTAGACCGGCCTTGCCACCGCACCGAAGGCGTGGGCCAGCACCGCGATGTCGAAGCGTCCGAAGTGGAACAGCTTCTCGACTTTCCGCGACCGCAGCAGCCGGGCAAGATTAGGCGCTTTCTTCTGACCCTTGGCGATCTGCACCAGATGAACCGTTCCATCGCCCGAGGACAGCTGCACCAGGCACAGCCGGTCGCGATGCGGGTTCAGACCCATCGTTTCGGTATCGATCGCGACGACCGAACCCAGGTCCAGATCGCCCGGTAAATCCCCCTGATGCAAGGTTATCGACATGGTCGCACCGCTCCTCTTTGCGAATGGTGCGCTCTTTAGGCATCTGGGCGGCGCGGTGCAATGGAAGACCGTTGCATAGCTGCGTTATGATCATTTCATACCCGGCCACCCTTCTCGCACGCCTCTGCTGAAGCGGCATGAACGATTATGCTGAATTCTCATCTTTCAATCGGACCCTTGCGCAGCCGGCCCCGCACAGTCCAGAAGGCGGGCGGAGCAGGGGGAGCCCGCATGAAAGCCGTTGTTTTCGACCTGGACGGAACGCTGATCGACAGCGCGCCGGACCTGCACGCCGCCGCCGTGGCAATGCTGCGCGACCTCGGGCGGCCAGCGATCACGTTGGACCAGGCGGTCAGCTTCATTGGGAACGGGTTGCAGCGGCTGGTCGAGCTGTGTCTGGATGCGACGGGCGGACGGCCCGATATGACCGTTCAGAAGCACGCCCAGGATCTTCTGCTCAGCTACTACAATCGGGGCGGCGGTGCGCTGACCCGCATCTATCCCGGCGCGATAGATGTCTTGGACACCTTGCAGGCAGCGGGGCTGCCGATGGGCATCTGCACCAACAAGCCCGGGGCGGCGACACAGATCGTCCTCGGCAAGCTTGGCCTCGAGCCCTATTTTCAGGCCGTCGTCAGCGCCGACACGCTGGCGCAGCGCAAGCCCGATCCGGCCCCGCTGCTGCACTGCCTAGAGCAACTGGGAACGCCGCCGGAACAGGCCATAATGATCGGCGACAGCGAGGTTGATGCGGCAACAGCCCGGGCCGCGGGCGTGCCGTTCGCCCTCTCGACGCAGGGCTATCGAAAAGGCCCGATCGAGGCGATGAAGACCGTGTTCACCTTCGACGACTTCGCGGACCTCCAGGCCTACCTCAAAAGCGGATAGCAGATAGCCGATTGCCGATAGCCGGTCGCAGTACCTCAGCCGACCCGTTCGGCGATCGAGATGATCCGCTCCATCTCCCGCAGGACCGGCCTTTCGATCAGCTTGCCATCGATCACCACCAGCCCGGTATCAGCGGCAGCGAACTCCTCAAGGATGCGCTTCGCACGGGCGACCGTTGCCTCGTCCGGTGTGAACACCCCGTTGATGGCGGCGATCTGTTTGGGATGAATGGCACCCTTTCCGGAAAAACCCAGATCACGAACCTTCCCCGCCTCCGTGACCATGCCGCCTGGGTCTTCCAGATCCAGCCAGGGGACGTCGATCGCGTCGATCCCCACGGATGCTGCCGCATGCACGACCCGGGACCGGGCATAGAGCAGCGGCTCGAACGCGTTGCGACACCGAAGTTCGGCGGCCATGTCCACCCCGCCGAAGAACAGCGCGTCGATCCGGGCTGAGCACCGTGCGATGTCCATCGCCGCCTCCAGCGCGGCGTTTGTCTCGATGATCACGTGCAGCCGGGTCGGGTGGCCGCGCTCGCTGAGCAGGTCGTCCAGCCAGACGACCTCGTCCGGCGTGCGCACCTTCGGCATCATCAGCGCAGGCGGCGGCGTGTCGGTTGCCAGCACTGCCTGGACATCAGCCAGACCAAAGGCCTCGCGCACGCAGTTGATGCGCACGATCCGCTCGACCCGGTCATCGGCCTGCGGCGCGGCGAACAACGCGATTGCATTGGCCCGGGCGGCCGCCTTGTCCTTCGGGGCGACACCGTCCTCCAGTTCCACGCAGACGATGTCGGTGCCGGAGGCAAGGGCTTTGGGATACATGGCAGGGTTCAGACCGGGCGTGAAAATGAAGCTTCGGCGCGGGCGGATCTGGCGGTCGGTCATGGCTCTCCCCTGACATTTTCATCGGTTATGGCGGCGGCCCCGGCCCCGTGCAAGCGATCCGGCTGCGCCATATGCGATAGGTGCCCGGGACAGCGCTTTGGTGCTTCCATCAGCGCGGCCGCCGCGCCACTCTGGCACCGTGTCACAACCCACCGCCCGCACCCCGAACACCCGGCTGATCATAGCGCTTTGCGCCGCGATCTTTGCGCTGGGGCAGTTCCACCGCGCAGCCGGGTCGGTCTTCACGCCGATCCTGATCGACCGCTTCGCGCTGTCCGCAACCGTGATCAGCGGTCTTGTCTCCGCCATGTTTCTCGCGGCGGTCCTGACGCAGATCCCGCTTGGTGCAGCGCTCGATCGATACGGCCCGCGCCGGATGCTCTGCCTCTCCATTCTGGTGGCCGCGCTCGGCACCGGGCTTTTCGCCATCGGCGACAGTTACGAGGCGCTCTTTGCCGCCCGTCTGACCATCGGCCTCGGCACAGCCGTGTGCGGTGCGGCGACCCATGTGATCGTCGCCCGCACCTTTCCCGAGCGGCAGTTCGGCTATGCCAACGGCATGATCATAATGTTCGGCAGCACCGGCGGTCTCATGGGGACCTATCCCTTGGCGCTGGCGCTGGGACGGTTCGACTGGACGCTGGTCTTTGGCACCGTCATGGTCTTCGTGCTGCTGCTGCTCGCCGCCATCTACCGTATCGTGCCCCCCGGCCCCGTGCCGAAGCCCGCGCAGACCGAGGGGCAGCCAACCGGCTATCTCAGCCTTCTACGCTCGGCAGAGGTGCGCAAGATCCTGACCATCGGGCTGGTGACCTTTGCACCTATCACCACGATAACCGGCATCTGGGGCGGTCCATTCCTGCAGGACGTGCTGGGCATGTCACCCGAAGCGTCTGGTGCAGTTTTGCTCATGCTGTTCGGTGCCTCGGTCCTGTCGGCCTTCCTGTTCGGTCAGCTTGACCGCCTCGTCACCCGGCGAAAGGTGATGATCCTGATCGCTGCCGGTCTGTCGTCGGCGTGCCTCTTCACCCTGGCCCTTTTGCCCGGCCCTGGCCCGGTGGTGACCATAGCGCTCCTCTTCGGCATGATGTTCTGCCAGCAGTTCTACATCCCGCTCGGCGCGCACATGCGCAAGGTTGTCCCGCTCGGCGTGGTCGGGCGTGCATCCATCATGCTGTCGCTGGTCGGTGTGGCGGCGATCCCGGTCATGCAGACCGGGTTCGGCGTCATTCTGGATTTTGCCCGGGCCGAAGGCTTCGATGCAGCCCAGCAATTCCGCTTCAGCTTTGGCGCAATGGGCCTGGTGATCGCCCTCTGCGCAAGCGTCTACGCACTGGCGCGCGATGCGGACGCGGAAGTCCGGTAGCGGCGATAGAGGTCTCGCCACTACCCGGCACGCAGCACCCCGACCCTACATCATACCGCCGGCCGCCTCCTTGTCCTCGCCCGCCTGCGCGGCGTAGATCGAGGAATATCCCCCTGACCAATCCGGCGGGATCTGACAGGGACGCGGGTCGTGATGCGCCCAGTGTACCGGCGTTCCGCGAACCACCTGATAGACGTTCCGCGACGGATCGGGATGCGGCGTATAGGGCTTGGCATCGGCCGAGGTGAAGCAGTTCAGCAGCAGCGGGCGCGGCAGCGGCGACCTCGACGACGGCGAATAGTGCAGCGTCCGAGCATTGTGCACCGTGATGCTGCCGGCCTTCCCGGTCATGTACTCGACCCGGTTCATGTCGACGCCTGCCGCATCGTCATCCGACAGCATCCCTGTCCAGTTTCCCTGCGCATCATATTGGTCATAGAGAGGCTCGTCGTGGCTGCCTTTCAGCGCCGCCAGCGGCCCGTTGTTCATGTCGGTATCGGCCAGGTAGCAGCCGATGGTGATGACGTTGTAGTTGGTGTGGGGGAAGAACTGGATGTCCTGATGCCACTTCACCGTGTCGGACTCGTCGTACCATTTGAAGTTCAGTTTCGAGTGATGGAACGTCACGTTGGGCCCCACCAGATCCGCGGCCACATCCGCCATCAGACCCGTCGCAAAGTTCCAGTAGGCCTCGTGCTGTTCGTCCGGCTTCTTCAGCCGACGCAGCACGGGGTTGTCGGGCGCGTGACCGGGGCCAATGTCGAACACCTTGCCCGGCTCCGAGACTGCCTTGGACTTTTCAACGAATTCTGCCGTGACGGCCTGCAATTCGGCCAGCGTGTCGGCAGGCACGATCTCTTCGACCGAAACAAACCCGTCGGAAAAGTATTTCTGGCGCTGCGCCTCTGTCAGCACGCGGCCAGGGTGGCTCATGATCTCTTCAGGTGTCATTGCTTCCTCCTTTATCGGCAGCTTTGAAGTGCTGCGCTCGAATTCTCTATCGTCAGACAAAAGGCAGTTTGCACATCTGCGCAACCGAATACGCACCGCCCGGCAGGGCGATGTTTACGCTGTCGCCCGGTTTGAGGTCGCGAGAGACCAAGGCCAGCCCGATGTTCTGCTGCAGTTTCGGCGACCAGGCATGGGCCGTGACATGACCCATCAACATCGAATCCCGCGTGATCTCCGACCGGAAGTCCATGGCGGGCAGCCTGTCTTCGACGTCCAGCTTGACGCCCAACTGCCAGCGCAAGGGCCCGTTTTCCTTGATCCGCCGCAACGCGTGGATCCCGATCACGTCGTCCGGGCAGTCCAGATCGACGAAGCGGCCCAGCCGGACCTCGAAGGGATTGGTCTCGTCGTCGGTGTCGCCGCCCCAGGACAGCAGCCCGCTCTCTACGCGCTCCATGGGATTGGGACTGCCGGGGCCGATGCCGAATTCCTTACCTGCAGTGGCCACGCGGTCCCACAGGTCCAGTCCCCGCGTGCCGTCCATCAGGTAAAGCTCGAAGCCGCCCTGCTTGGAATAGCCGGACC
>JBCCMP010000156.1:0-10351 GCA_039026295.1 Pseudomonadota bacterium
GTTGCGGCTGGCCTTCGCGCGTGCAGGCGCAACGGTCGCTGGCGCGATCAGAGGCCGCGGGCAGCTTTGGCATCGATTCTGGCGTCCATTGTGCTGGGCGGTGTTGAACACGACCCCCGAGCGCGGCGCTGCTGCGCTGCTGTGGCGGGCGATGTCGGAGACTTTTTTGCGAGGCGGACGGCACTGTCGCCCGGTCTTTGCGCCGCAAGGCTTGGGAACGGCATTGATCGACCCGGCGGTCGCACGCCTGCAGCAGCACGGCGCTACTCTCAGCTTTCAGCACGCTTTGCGCGGTGTAACGACCGAAGGCGACCGGCTGTCCGCGCTGCATTTCACGAACGGATCCGTGAAAGAGCTAGGTAAAGAAGACCGAGTGGTCCTGGCGTTGCCGCCGTCACGCCTGAAGGCTGTTCTGCCGTGGGTCGACGTGCCCGCAGACGACGCAGGGATCGTGAACGTGCATTTCAGGATAGCGGACCCCACTATCATCGCAGATCGGCCGCCGATGACCGGTTTGGTCAATGCAACCACTCACTGGATCTTTATCCGCGGAGATGTGATCAGCCTGACGATTTCTGCCGCAGACCGGTTGGGTCCAATGACCCGCGATCCGGAGGAGTTGCTGCCGGAATTGTGGCTAGAGACTTGTCAGGCGCTGGACCTGGGTGATGCGAATTATGTCGCTGCACGGGTGAACAAAGAACGCCGGGCGACATTTGACCAGTCACCGGCCGAGGTCGCGCGCCGCCCAAGTGCCAGAACAGCTCTGACGAATCTTTTTCTCGCCGGGGACGCGACGGACACGGGCCTGCCCGCGACCATCGAGGGAGCCGTCCGGTCCGGCAACTTGGCGGCACGGTTAGCCGCATGAAAATGCAGTCCGTTCAGTCGCAACCGAACGAGACGCTGTTGCGCGTTGACGCGTTGGAACGCCGGGCGTTGATCGCGGCGCAGGCCGATGCGTTGCGCGGGGCTCAGCAGGACGACGGGCATTTCGTTTTCCACCTAGAAGCGGACTCTACGATCCCATCCGAGTACATCCTGCTGCAGCACTGGCTTGGCGACGTCGACGATGCGCGGCAACGGGCGATCGCAAACTACATTCGTGCCCGCCAAAACGATGACGGATCCTGGCCGTTGTTCGAGGGCGGTGCGGGCAACATCTCGGCGTCGGTCAAGGCATATTGGGCGTTGAAGCTTTCCGGGGCTGACCCTGAGAGCCAATTAATGACGCGTGCGCGTGGCTGGATCCTGGAGCAGGGCGGCGCGGCGACGGCGAATGTTTTCACGCGCTTTTCAATGGCCTTGTTTGGGCAGGTGCCCTGGCGCGCGGTTCCGGTCTTGCCGGTCGAGTGCATGCTCTTGCCAAAATGGTTTCCGTTTCACCTGCAAAAGATTGCCTACTGGTCACGTACGGTTCTGGTGCCGCTATTGGTGCTTTATGCTCGCCGAGCAAGGGGGGTTAACCCGTCCGGGCTCAGGATTGACGAACTCTTCGTGACGCCGCCCGATGAACATCCACGCTACAACATCAATCCGACCGGCCGGTGGGTGGGCTCTGCTTTTCTGGGTCTCGATCGATGTCTGCGTGTCATCGAGCCCGCCGTCCCCGCGATCATTCGGAGCCGGGCGATCGGGAAAGCAGAAACATTTGTTCTTGAAAGGCTGAACGGCGAGAACGGCCTGGGCGCGATTTTCCCGGCAATGGCCAATGCGGTCATGATGCTTAGGGTGTTGGGCTATGCAGACGATCACCCGGCGATGACGGCTGCCTGTGATGCTTTGGATCGATTGCTGACGAATATTGATCGAGAGCTGACCTGCCAGCCGTGCTTCTCGCCCGTCTGGGATACAGGACTTACCGCCCACGCTCTGTTGGAAACAGGTCAGAAAGAGACGACGAAAAAGGCATTGGACTGGCTGGCGGCGCGGCAAATTCTGGACAGAAAAGGCGACTGGGCGGCCACGCGACCAGAATTGGAACCCGGCGGGTGGGCGTTCCAGTACGACAATCCGGCTTACCCGGATGTCGATGACACCGCGGTTGTTGCCATGGCTATGCACCGGGCAGACCCGGATCGCTATGCGTTGAACATTGAGCGGGCCTGTGACTGGCTGGCGGGAATGCAGTCACGATCAGGTGGCTGGGGCGCGTTCGATGCCGATAACGAGTATCATTATCTGAACGCCATCCCATTTGCCGATCACGGTGCGTTGCTCGACCCGCCGACCGCCGATGTCACAGCGCGATGCGTTGGTGCTCTGGCGCAGGTTGACGCAGACCGTTACGCCGGGTCCATTCGCGAAGGCGTCTCATTCCTGCGGAAGACGCAGGAGGCGGACGGCTCCTGGTTTGGGCGGTGGGGCGCGAACTATGTTTATGGGACATGGTCTGCCCTTTCCGGTTTGAATGCGGCTGGCGAGGACATGTGGCAGCCTTGGATCATCCGGGCGGTCGATTGGCTGGAGACGCGGCAAAACCACGACGGTGGATGGGGCGAGGGTTTGGAGAGCTATGCCGACCCTGCCGCTGACGATTTCGGTTCGACGCCATCGCAAACGGCATGGGCAATACTGGCGCTGATGGCGGCCGGACGATGGGATAACCCTGCAGTCGCGCGCGGAGCGGAGTGGTTGCAGGCTGCACCGCGCGACGGCGTCCGTTGGCGAGAGCCCGCATTTACCGGGGTCGGCTTTCCCCGGGTCTTCTATCTGAAGTATCACGGCTATTCGGCCTTTTTTCCGCTTTGGGCCCTTGCACGCTATCAAAAACTGACAGAGTCAAACGCTCCCGAAGTTCCTTGGGGGCTGTGAGCAGCACACCGAAAATCGGGGTTTTGTGCGGGATGCTATCTGAAGTCCGGGCGATTGGGCATTTGGCCAATCACCCGGATGTGCGTGTGGCTGTAAGCGGCGCATCGGCAGAAGGTGCGGCACGGGCTGCTGCAGAGCTGGTCGAAAGTGGTGCACCGGTTATGGTCAGTTTCGGTCTTTGCGGCGGATTGAGTTCCTCGCTTCAGACCGGTGATGTCGTTGTCGCCCGCGAACTGGTTTTCGAAACAGGTGATCCGATTCCATTGGATGATCTTTTTTTGGAAAGAGCAACTGCCGGACGTGCGTTGGCCGTCGCTGAGATCGTCAAGACAGTTGCCCAGAAGATCACCCTTCATCGCGAGACGGGCGCAGATATCATCGACATGGAAAGCGGTGCTCTAATCCGGGCTGCTAAGGAAACGACGAAGGTTGGCCTTCTGCGCGTGGTGGCAGATCCCACCGAAGCCGCGCTACCCGAGTCTGTAGACGGGGCCATTGGTCCGCTCGGGCACGTCCGCCATGGCGCGGTGCTGCGCTCTCTGCTGCGCAAACCTTCGGATCTGCCTGCGCTTCTGCGAACAGGCAGGGATGCACGGCGGGCCTTGCAGAAGCTGAGGCAGATGCATGGGATGCTGGAGAGCCTTCTAGCCCGCATCTGATCTTTGCTGAAACCGCTCCGGAATATCCTTGAAGGTGCCGGGCCGCCGCGCCATGGTCCGGCCATGCCAGCCTCGCAAAGCTCTTCTCTGCGCGCGGCCCTCTGGATGACGGGCGCGGTCGCTTCCTTTTCGCTGATGGCTATCGGCGGGCGCGAGGTTTCGCATCGGCTGGACACGTTCGAGTTGATGTTTTTCCGGTCAATGATCGGCCTCGCCCTCGTGCTGGCTTACGGTGCCGCTGTCGGATGCTTCGCACAGGTGAAGACGCAGCGGTTCGGTTTGCATGCAGTGCGTAACCTCTTCCATTTCACGGCGCAGAATCTCTGGTTCTATGCATTGCCGTTCATCCCGCTGTCACAGCTTTTTGCCATCGAGTTCACGACGCCGATCTGGATCGCATTGCTGGCGCCCCTGCTGTTGGCAGAGAAATTCACGTATTGGCGCGTCATTGCCGCGGCTCTGGGGTTTGCGGGCATTCTGGTCATTGCCCGGCCTGGACTTGCACCGCTGAATGTCGGGCATCTGACCGCCGCGCTTTCGACCATCGGATTCTGCGGCTCGATCATGATGACGAAGGCTTTGTCGCGCATTGAAAAGACCTGGACGATCCTGTTCTGGCTGACTGCGATCCAATCGGTTTACGGCGCGATCGCCGTTGCTTGGGACGGTGACATGACCCTGCCGGATGCCGAGACGTGGTACTGGGTCGTGCTGGTCGGCATCTGCGGGCTCACCGCGCACCTTTCACTTACCAATGCTCTGGGGCTGGCCCCTGCCTCGGTCGTGGCCCCCATGGACTTTTCGCGGCTGCCGGTCATCGCGATTGTGGCCTGGCTGGTTTATTCAGAACCGCTTGAAATTGCTGTGGCCGTCGGTGCAGCGCTGATCCTGTTTGCAAATGTCCTGAATCTGCGTGCGGAGAACGCGCGCGCCAAAGTGCCGGAGACAGCCTGATGTCCGACATGGATCGTTCTGAATCCGACGCATTGGTCTTTGACATGGAGGCCGGTCTGGATCGGCTGCTGGAGATCATGCGCCGGCTGCGGGCGCCTGATGGTTGCCCTTGGGATCGCCAGCAGGACTTCAGGTCGATCGCGCCCTACACGATCGAGGAAGCATGTGAAGTCGCCGATGCGATCGAACGCGGGGCGATCGACGATGTTTGCGAAGAGCTTGGCGATCTTCTGCTGCAGGTCGTCTATCACGCGCGAATTGCAGAGGAGGGTGGGGATTTCGACTTTCACGACGTTGCCAGATCGATTTCCAACAAGATGCTGCGTCGCCACCCGCATGTTTTTGGCACCAGACCGGGCGGACCGAAGGCGGACCCGGAGAGTGTCGATTGGGAGGCCTTGAAGGCAGAAGAGCGGACAGAGAAAGGAGAGGCGAGGGAGTCGGTTCTGGATGGCGTCCCCAGCACACTGTCCGGTCTGACCCGGGCGACGGCGCTGACCAAACGCGCAGCGAAAGTCGGGTTCGACTGGACCGATCCGCAGGATGTTCTGGCGAAGCTTCACGAAGAAGCAGGCGAATTGGTCGCAGAGATCGACAAGGCTGATCAGGATCACATGGAAGACGAGTTCGGCGATCTTCTGTTCGTCATGGCCAACCTTGGCCGTCACCTGAGAGTGGATCCGGAAACCGCGCTGCGGCGGACGAACACCAAGTTTGAACGGCGGTTTCGCGGTGTCGAGACTGCGCTCAAAAAGGAAGGCCGCTCGCCGGTCGAGGCAAGCCTCGCGGAAATGGATGCGCTCTGGGATCAGATGAAGGCGCAGGAGCGTTCGACCTGAACGCTTGACCGGGCCCACGCGCGGGGGAGAATGTTGAAACATCGAGCGCGGGGGTGATCATGGACATTGCTGTTCTTGGCGGTGGAAACGGTTCGCTGGCTGCTGCATTGGACCTGACGGAGCAAGGCCATGATGTGCGGCTCTGGCGCCGCTCAGCGCAAATAATTGCGGCGATGCCGAGTGCGCTGACGTTGAAAGATCATTCCGGTGCACTGTCTGTTGAGCTCGCCATGATTACGGCCGATCTTCAGGAGGCGATCAAAGGTGCCCCGCTGGTCATCTGCCCGGCACCGGCCGACGCACAGCCCGATATCGCGGCCCGCCTTGCGCCGCTGCTGAGCGACGGGCAGGTGGTCTATCTGCCGCCCGGAACCTTCGGCAGCTACCTGATGGCCAAGGCGAAGCGGGATGCCGGAAATTCTGCGGATGTCTCCTATGCCGAGGCGGGCACACTCCCTTACCTGACCCGCAAGCACGGTGAGGACACAGTCGCAATCACGACGCGAGCCTCGCGCTTGCCATCGGGCGTGTTTCCTTTGCGAAATCGCGCCCATGCGCTGGAGGTGATCGCAAGGGCGTACCCCTCGATCGAGGACGCAGGCGACGCTTTGTCAGGCGCGCTGATGAACGCAGGGCCGATCATTCACCCGCCGTTGATCCTGATGAATGCCGGCCCGATCGAACATTTCGACCACTGGGACATCCATAACGAGGGGACGCAGCCTGCCGTACGACGGGTGACCGATGCGCTTGATGCCGAACGGATCGCTGTGCGCGAAGCGCTCGGATACGGCGCGCCGCACTTTCCGCTGTCCGATCATTACCACACGGATCAGTGGATGTACGGCAATCTTGCCCATGACAAACTGACAGATTCGGGAGACTGGCGAGAGGCGTTGGATCTGACCAGCCACCGTTACATGCGCGAAGATGTGGCAATGGGACTGGCATTCCTTATCTCTGTTGCGGATTGGGCAGGTGTGCCGTGTCCGGTCGCGCGGGGCCTGCTCGCATTGGGGTCCGCAATCTGCGGAACGGATTTCCGCACAGAGGGGCGCACCCTGGAAGGCTTTGGTCTGGCGGGACTGAGCCGTCCGGAGATGACATCGCTGCTGGAGGCGGGGCTATGACGGCGAAACCTGACCCGTCTCATTGGGCCGATGAGAGATGAGGGAAACCATTGCGGCCGCCGGCGCAGGGCGCATGGGGCGCGGTTTGGCGATTGTCTTCGCCTATGCAGGGCACCCGGTGCATCTGGTAGATCTTAAAGCGCGCGAGGATGCGTCCGGCTGGCTCGGAGCGGCCGAGGCCGAGATCCTGGGAACGCTGAATATCCTGGTCGGCTGCGGCATGATCGGCGAGGGCGACATCGACCGGATTGCCGGGCGGGTGAGCTATGTCCCCTTTTCGGCGGCGCCGGAGGCGCTGGCGGATGCAGCAGTGATCTTTGAAGGCGTGCCAGAGACACTGGAGGCGAAGGCCGAGGCTCTCGCTGCAGTTTCCTCGCATGCCGCACCCGATGCAATCATCGCCTCGACAACCTCGACCATCTTGTCGGACGACCTGCAGGGCATGGTCATAGGACCGGAACGCTTCCTGAACGCCCATTGGTTGAACCCGGCTTTCCTAGTTCCGCTGGTCGAAATCTCGCCAGGGCAGGCCACCGATCCGGACGTGACTGCCAGTCTGGTCACGATGCTTGAAGCGATCGGCAAAATGCCGGTGGTCATGAAGGCCTCGCCGGGGTTCATCGTGCCGCGTATCCAGGCGCTGGCGATGAACGAGGCCGCCCGGATCTATGAGGAGGGCGTTGCCAACGCTGAGGATATCGACAAGGCCACGGTGTTTGGTCTGGGATTCCGCTTTGCGATCCTCGGCATGCTCGAATTCATCGACTGGGGCGGCGGAGACATTCTGCATCACGCCTCTCGCTACATGTCAGATGCCACGGGGGAAGACCGCTTTGAAGCGCCGGATGTGATTGGCCGCAACATGGCCGAGGGCCGGATTGGCCTTCGGACTGGCCAAGGGTTTCTGAACTACGAAGGGATGGACATCCCGGCTTACCAACGCAAGCGACTGTCGGCTTTCGTTGCCATGCTACGCCACCTGGGGCTGTTCCGTCCGGCTGCCTAGCGGTTTTCCAGCGAAACTGATGAGGTCACGCCGCAACACGCGCGCCGAGCAATGGATGCTGTTTACCTGCCTGCAATAGAACGCGCTGTGTCCGCACGAAGGCGTTCTCCCTCTTCCCTGGGGAAATCGAGTAAGAACCGATTGTATGCCAGCTTCGATGAGCATAGTTGCGGATCATCGGGATCGTGCGCTTTGAATAGCCGGGCAGTCACTTCGGGCATCGCCTCGCGCGCTTTTGGATTAAAGGCGTGCCAGTCGGCCTGGCCGCCCAGCCCTTGGGTCGCTGTACCAACCCGAACGTCTCTCGCTGTCGCGTAGATTAGATCGTAGAATGCCGCCCGATCAGTATAGTACGTCCCAAGCTGACCATTGTGCTGGCCGTTTGCAAAGAACGCCTCAGATAGCAGGCTGTAGTGTCCGCAGTCTTTCGGCGCGTTCTCGTCCATGTCGCGCAACAGACTGTTCCGAGTCTCGATGATTTTGCGGGCATTTTGGTCATCAGCCTTGCGCACCAGACTCTCAATTTCTTTTTCAAGATTGCGGATCGAAGCGGACCAAAGGACAGCCAGCGGCTCGGTCTTACCTTTGAGTTCAATAGCAATCCCGACCGTCAACTTGTTGAAACGGGCCGGCATAATCCGCGAAAGCGATGCAAACTTCTGCTGGCTCATGAGCAGGTTTTCGATCTTTGGGACAGCGGCACGAACTTCTTCAGGATTATCAATCAAAAGGCCTGACTGTTCCATTTGCCGGATCGGTCCGACACAAGAGTATCCGATGATGGCCAAGATGACTAAAATTAGGACGAGCGTGAGTGCGCTCGGCCGTATAGCGACTTTCTTTTCCGGCGCAGACATGGGCACGCCCCAAGATCAAAATTCCAAACCCGGAAGCCACAACGCGATCTCGGGAAACAGAACCAGCAGGAACACCAGTAGCATCGAGCACCCCATGAAGGGCAGCGCGGCAACATAGATGTCGCGCATGGTCGTGCCGGGGGCGGAGACCCCTTTCATGACGAACAAGAGCAACCCGAAGGGCGGGGTCGTGAAGCTGATTTCCAGAGCGAGGAGAACGATGACCGCGAACCAGATCAGGTCGAAACCAAGGGTCTGTGCCAGCGGAAAGAAGATTGGGACCGTCAGCAACATCATAGAAAGCTGGTCCATGAACATGCCCAGGACGAGCAGGATCAGGAACATCACCAGCAGCATGGTGGTGGGATCCAGATCAAACGCTGTCGCCCATTTTATCAGGCCGGATGACGCGCCGGAAAACGCCAAAAGGGCAGAGAAGGTCGCCGAGCCGAAGATTATCAGCAGCGCCATAGTCGTGACCTTTAGAGCACCGGTCACAGACTTGATAATTCCGTCGATAGTTAGTGACCGGTAGCAGGCAGCCAGGAGGATCACGCCCAGGCAGCCGAAGGCCGCGCTTTCCGACGGCGTTGCGATCCCGCCCATAATGACAAGGATCACGCCGATCACGATCGAGACCATCGGTAAAATGTCGAGGAAGATCAGCTTCAGGGCTTCGCCAATCGATACGCCATCCACGTCATACATCGGCGCCGCCTTGGGGTCCCAAAGCGCCATGCCAAGGATCAGGATGACGTAGAAAAAGGCAAGCATCAGACCCGGCAAAATGCCCGCGATCAGCAGCGATCCGATGTCCAGTTCTGCGAGGGTTCCCAGCAGAACGGCGAGGGCCGAAGGCGGGATAAGCATGGCAAGCCCGCCTGTGCCCAGGATCGGACCGATTGCCATGTGCTTCTTGTACCCGCGCTTCTGCATCTCGGGCACCATCAACGATCCGAGCAGCGCGGTAGACCCCATCGAAGACCCGGACAGCGTGGCGAAAGCGGTGCCCCCGGCGACGGTCACAAAGGACAGCCGCGCCGGCAGGCGGCCCATCAGCCGATCCACGGCCCCGAACATCCGATTGGCCAGTCCGGTAAAGAAGAAGATTTCGCCCATCAGCAGGAACATCGGCACGGGCATGAGGTTGAAACTGGTCACGGTGGGAATGGCGTTGTTGGCCAACTGCCCGATCCCGCGGGCCATCTGGACATCCCAGGCCCCGCGCCCCCCCATGAAATAAGCGGCCCCGATCATGTTTGCGGCCAGAAAAGCAAGAGCGACCGGAACCCCGAGGGCCATGAAAAACAGGATCATGCCCAGCAGGAAGAAAAGCGCCTCGTACCATTCCATGAAGCGTCAGCCGAAACTTGTTCCGGATTGGAAAATGAACAGCATGGCGCCCAGAACTGCCCCGGCCGCGGCGGTCGGAAGCATTGAAAAGATCCAGGGCAGTTTCCCGCGCAAGATATCGAACACAAAGTGCCCGGCGACACCGACGACTGCGCCCAGAATGATGAAGTCCATCATGGTGTTGTTGAAGGAATAGAAGTTCATGACCCCCCCGGCCATTTGTGTCTGTTCATTCGTGCACTCCGGCCTGTCCGGAATGCAGTGTGTCCCGACCCAGAACGAACCGACCGAACTGAATGGCCATCAGGCCAAAGCAGATCGGCATGGCACCCAGTAACAGGAACTTCGGCATGTCGAGCGAACGCATCTCTGCATCGCCAAACTTGTAGGCCTTTGCCGTGGCCCCCCATGTGTACCACACGAGCACTAGGCAGATTATGACGCACATGGCTGAGATGGCGCGGCTAAAGCCGCGTTGCGCTGACCTTGGGACGGCGGCCGTCACCAACTCGATAAAGACATGCCCTTTCTCGCGCACCAGCCACGGCGAGGCGGCCATCACGATGTACAAAAGCCCAAACTCGGCGAATGTGAAGAGGTGGCTTGCCCAGGTGCCGGCAAAGTGGAACGTGCGCGCAATGGCGCTGATCACGATCCCGAACATGATCGCTACAAGATAGACCCCGGCAAGGATCGCGAGAAGGTCGCAAAAGCGGTCGATCAGGCGCATTCAAAGGTA
>JBCCMP010000157.1:0-10349 GCA_039026295.1 Pseudomonadota bacterium
CCCTTTCGCTTAGATAGGCCGCGAGGTAGCGATCAGTGGTGTCGCGTTCTGCGACCATCGATCGACGCTCTGTTTCCGAAACGCTTTGGGCTGTGGCCTGCAGCCGGTCGATATCATCCGGGGAGAGACCATCGTCGCCCCAACCATGGCCGGTGACCAGCGCACGGTGCACAACCAAGTCAGCATAGCGCCGGATGGGCGAAGTGAAATGCGCGTAGGACTTTAGCGCCAGCCCGAAATGCCCGAAATTCTCGGGGTTGTAGTAGGCCTGCTGCATTGACCGCAGGGTCGAGATGTTGATGACGTCGGCATGATCGGTGTCGGCAGCCGCTTCCAGCAAACGGTTCAAGTGGGCTGTCTTCAAGACCTGTCCCTTTGCCAGATTCATGCCCACGGAACCGGCAGTTTCCCGTAACGCGTCAAGCTTTTCTGGGGTGGGCTCTTCATGCACACGGTACACAAGTGGGGTCTTGCGTTTTTCGAGTTCTATTGCCGCGGCCACGTTTGCAAGGACCATGAACTCTTCGATCAGACGGTGCGCATCCAGCCGGTCTTTGAAAGCGACAGAGGCAACCTTGCCTTCGTCTGACAATACGATTTGGCGTTCTGGTAGGTTAAGCTCCAACGGTTGGCGCGTGTCTCGTGCCCGGATCAAGGCCTCGTATGCCGCGTAAAGCGGCTTTAGCACGGTCTCAAGGAGCGGTGCGGTACGGTCGTTGGTGCTGCCGTCAATGGCGGCCTGCACTTCTTCATAATGCAACGACGCGACAGAGCGCATCAGACCTCGGTGAAATTCTTGTTCAATCAGCGTGCCGTCTTCGCGGATGCGCATCCGCACCGCGACGCATGCCCGGTCGACGCCTTCGTGCAGCGAGCAGAGATCACCCGATAGAACGTCGGGCAGCATCGGTACGACCCGGTCAGGGAAGTATGTTGAATTTCCACGCTTTTTGGCTTCGCGGTCAAGCGCCGATCCAGGCGGCACGTAATGGGCCACATCGGCAATTGCGACCCACAAGATATGGCCGCCGGGGTTGTCGGGCGCGGTGTCGGCTTCAGCGTAACAGGCATCATCATGGTCGCGGGCGTCGGATGGATCGATGGTCAATAGTGGCAGGTCGCGCAGGTCGGTGCGGGCATCCAATTGTGCGGGTTTGGCGGCATCGGCTTCGGTGATGGCCGCATCTGGAAACGTGTCTGGAATGCCATGCTCATGGATCGCGATGAGCGAGACCGCTTTTGGAGCGGACGGATCGCCCAAACGGGTGACAATCCGTGCCGGTGGCAGGCCCATGCGCGATTTTGGCCCGGCCAGTTCGGCCTCCACCAACTCGCCATCCTTCGCACCATGGCGGTCTTTCTCGGCGATACGCCATTCCCGATCAGAGGCTTTGTCGATGGATGCGATCCGCCCCCCTTCCGAGGTTGCTCGGAAAATCCCCAGTATTTTCCGGGGGTTCGACCCGATGCGGCGGATCAACCGCGCTTCATAGGCGTGATCTTCGGCTTTGACTTCGGTCAGGCGGGCGAGGATCCGGTTGCCTTCGCCCAAGGCTGGGTCGCTGTCGCGCAGCACCATCAGGATTTGGGGTTCGGGCCCGTCGCCATCCCATTCCAGCGGGCGCGCAAAAAGGTCGCCGTCATCATTTGGCTCTGTGACCTCTAACACACTGACAGGAGGCAGTTTTTCAGGATCCCGGTAGGTCTTTTTGCGCTTTTGCAGATGCCCGTCTTCTTCAAGATCTTTAAGCAACCGTTTGAGGTCGATCCGGGCAGCCCCCTTGATCCCGAAAGCTTTGGCGATGTCGCGTTTGGCAGTCTTGGTGGGGTTGTCTGAAATCCAGTTGAGGATGTCATCTTTGGTCGGGATACGGGCCATGGGGCAGGGCTAGCACGCGGGCCGGGCGGCGTCAGTCGCAAACGTCTGAAAGCGCGAAAATCGGTGTATTCAAAGCGTATTACAAATTGTATTCAAAACGTATGACAACGGCGCTGCGAAGGTTCTGGGTCTGCGCGCCCCGACTGCGGTTGCCACTTGAGTATTTTCACCAGCAAAAAGCTGCCACGGAGCACCGCCACGCGCACGCTTGCTGTTCCTGTGGTCTTCGAACTTGATCTAAGCCGGGGCGCTTGCGACTGTCCGCAACCACCAATTTTGCGGGAATGAGGTTACAGATGGACCGAAGAACATTCGCTCGGGTTTCGGCAGCATCTCTCTTTTGCGCGCCGACCATTCTGCGAGCGAACCAGCCAAAGCACGTAACGGTCATTGGCGCGGGCAGTGCGGGCCTGTCCGCCGCATATCATCTTGAGAAGTCGGGAACAGACTTTCGGATTTTGGAGGCGGCCACTGGGTGGGGCGGCCGCGTCAAACGCCTGTCGGGATTTGCAGATGTGCCTCTCGACCTGGGCGCCGAGTGGATCCACGACGCGCCAACAGTTTTGGGGCGCATCATCGGTGAAGGCGAAACGGATCTTGGCGTTGATACGATCGCCTACAATCCGCAGACGTTTCAGCTTTGGGACAAGGGTGCCTTGAAGGACTTCAACCTTCTCAGACATGCATATGAGGAGGTCAAATTTTTCGACACCACATGGTATGGGTTCTTTGAGAAGTTTATTCTTCCCCGTGTGGGCGCGAAGATTGAGTACAGTGCTTCGGTCGCACACATAAGCTCAGATGGGCCCGCTGTTTTGGTACACTTGGCCGATGGCCGCACATTCGAGACCGACGCAATCATCGTGACTGTGCCAATTTCTGTGCTTCAGCGTGGGCAATTGTCTTTCGCGGATGATCTAAGGCCACCCTATCTGGCGGACCTTCGAGATGTGGACTTCGGCAGCGGCTTTAAAGTCTTCATGAAATGCAGGGAACGCTTCTATCCTGATGTATTGCTGGAAGGGTCACGCAGAAGCGCGTTGGCCGATACATGGTCATCCAAGCTTTATTATGATGCGGCCTTTGGAGAGCCGACACGACAGAACATTCTAGGCTTGTTCACTGTCTCGGATGATACATTGCCGCGCGCCAGCATGGATAGCCGCGCGCTGATTGAAGATGTTTTGTCCGAGCTAACAGATGTTTTTGGCGATGTTGCCAGGACTGCATTTGTTGATGGTGTTGTCCAAAACTGGACCCAAGAACCCCACATTATGGGCAGCTACTCGATGACGAACTTCAGTGATCTTGATGTGCCCGAAATCTTGGCCCCGGTTGATGGACGCATTTTCTTTGCCGGTGAGGCGCTTGGAGCAGACGCTCAATCGACGGTTCATGGCGCTGCGTTTTCTGCAATTCATGCCGTTAACGCGCTGTTGGCGGCATGATGTGCGCAAGAGCCGTGATGTTTGGGCTTCTGTTACGGACCAGGATTGGCTGAACGTCCGGGGGTCACGCGTGCTGTATCCCTGTTATGGCCACCTGTGGGGCTGGGTGTCAGTTTATCACGCAGGAAACTCATCGGGTGGGCGCGCAGTGTCAGCCGCATGGCCACATAATCTTCGATGACCTCTTCGCCTTCGGACATCTGGGGCAGATGGGCGGCGGGTTCGACAATGCCTTCGCCGTCGATATCGCCCCCAAAGAGTGGCAGGGGCTTTTCGCCGCCGATGGCTTTGGCGGCCCAAAGCGCGTCGCGGCGGGAAAGACCAAGATCTGCAAAGGCGTCCGCTTCGGCCAATGCCCGCAGAGCGGGGGCGCCCACACCGGCGCGGCGCCAGACGTCTTCGACCGTGAGATAGCCATTGCCGCGGGCGGCTGTGATCCAGGCGGCGTCATCCTCGCGCAGCGACTTGATCTGGCGGAACCCCAATCGGAGCGCGAGTCCGCCCTTGCCGTCCGGTTCCATCACATTGTCCCAGAAGCTCTCGGCGATTGAGACGGCGCGGACTTCCACCCCGTGTTCGCGGGCATCGCGGACGATCTGGGCGGGGGCGTAAAAGCCCATGGGCTGGGAATTGAGAAGCGCGCAGGCGAAGATGCCGGGGTGGTGGCATTTCAGCCAGGATGAGGCATAGACCAGCAATGCGAAGCTGGCGGCGTGGGATTCAGGGAAGCCGTAGGACCCAAAACCTTCGATCTGGGAAAAACACCGCTCGGCGAAGTCATCGTCATAGCCGTTCTTCTTCATGCCTTTGAGAAACAGCGTGCGGAATTCTGACACGTTGCCGTGTTTTTTGAAGGTAGCGAGGGAGCGCCGCAGCCGGTCGGCTTGGTCGGGCGTGAACCCGGCCCCGACGATGGCGATCTGCATGGCTTGTTCCTGAAACAAGGGCACGCCGAGGGTTTTGCCCAGCACTTCGCCCAGCTCATCTGAGGGGAACTCGACCTTTTCTTCCCCGTTTCGGCGCCGGAGGAACGGGTGGACCATGTCGCCCTGAATGGGGCCGGGGCGGATGATCGCGACCTCGATCACCAGGTCATAGAAATTGCGCGGGCGCATCCGGGGAAGGAAGTTCATCTGAGCCCGGGATTCGACCTGAAAGACGCCGAGGCTGTCCGCCGCGCAGAGCATGTCGTAGACTTCAGGGCATTCCTGCGGCAGCGTGGCCAGCGTGTAGCGGGTGCCGACATGGCCCGCGATCAGGTCGAAGGCCTTGCGGATGCAGGTCAGCATGCCCAATGCGAGGACGTCGACCTTCAGGATGCCCAGCGCGTCGATGTCGTCCTTGTCCCATTCGATGACGGTGCGGTCCTCCATCGCGGCGTTCTCGATCGGGCAAAGCTCGTCGAGACGGCCTGCGGTGATCACGAAGCCGCCGACATGCTGGGACAGGTGGCGGGGGAAGCCGATGATCTGCTCGATCAGGGCGAGGGTCTGTTTCAGGCGGCGGTCCCTTGGGTCGAGGCCGACCTCGCGCAGGCGTTCGTCCTTGATCGCCTCGCGCGACCAGCCCCAGACCTGACCGGAAAGCGCGGAGGTGACGTCGATGCTGAGCCCCATGGCCTTGCCGACTTCTCTTATCGCTGCCCGCGACCGGAAGTGGATGACGGTGGCGGTCAGCCCGGCGCGGTGGCGGCCATAGGTGTCGTATATGTGCTGGATGACCTCTTCCCGGCGTTCGTGTTCGAAGTCGACATCGATGTCGGGGGGTTCGTCCCGGGCTTCCGAGACGAAGCGTTCGAAGACCATCGATATGGTGTCGGGCGCGATCTCGGTGATGCCGAGCGCGTAGCAGACGGTGGAGTTGGCGGCCGACCCCCGGCCCTGGCAGAGAATGCCGCGGTCGCGCGCGAATTTTACGATGTCACGGACGGTCAGGAAATAGGGCGCGTAACTGAGCTTGCCGATGAGATCGAGTTCCCGGTTGACCAGTTGCTGCGCCCGGTCGGGGACGCCGTCCGGGTAACGCCAGTTCAGGCCCTCGGCGGCCAGCCGGGCCAGCCGGTCCTGCGGCGTCTCACCGTTCCCTTCGTCGGGGTATTCGTAGCGCAGCTCGTCGAGGGAGAAGGTGCAGGCATCGGCTATGGCCTTTGCCCTGGCCAGCGCTTCCGGGTGGCGGGCGAAGATCCGGGCCATCTGGTCCGGCCCGCGCAGGTGCTGTTCGGCATTGGGCAGGGCGCGGCGGCCGAGCGTGTCGACCGTGCAGCCTTCTCGAATGCAGGTGAGCACGTCCGCCAGTTGCCGCCGGTTGCCCCGGTGCATCATCGGGGCGCAGGTGGCAACGAGGGGGAGATCCGTTTCCCCGGACAGGGCCGCCAGACGGGCAAAGCGTTCTGCGTCCCGCCCGTCATAGGCGGGGGTGAGGGCGATACCGGCAAGGGACGCGATCTTCTGGTGTGCCTGCTTCAGGGTGTATATCTGATCCGCGCGGGATCTGGCGTCACCCTGGCAGGGGTCCGGCAGATGGGCGATCAGGATCAGCCCTTCAGCGCCCTTTGCCAGATCCTCCAGCGTCAGGTGGAAGTTGCCTTTCTCTGCCTCGCGTTTGCCATCGGTCAGCAGGCGGCAGAGGCGGCCATAGGCGGTCCGGTCAGGGCAGAGCGCAGTGAACTGCATCGGCGTGTCGGTCAGGACAAGACGGGCACCGATGATGAGATTGGGGAGGACTGGTTCAGATGTTTTGTCTCTGCGCTGGGGGCAGCATCCGTCCGCCGGGGGGGCGGGCGCTGCCCGGTGGTGCCCACCGGGCGAAAGCTCTGAGCTATGTTCTTGATTATCAAACCTCTGCCCTGACGGGCTGGTCAGGGTCGATAAACTGCTCTCAAGACGCTCTTTTTCACCCTGTGATATCGTCCTTCCCACACGCTCTTTCTGCGAAACCTCGGGCGAGGGCTCGCCTTTCTTCAACCCGCCCCAGGCCTTATCTTCCGGCAGGCGTGAAGACGGGTCGATCCTCACATGCGAACGGATCCTGCTTGGCTTTGCATCCGCCTGCTTTTCCCAGGCTTGCTTGATTTCAGCCTGCCTGATCTCGGCTTGCTTGATTTCAGCCTGCCTGGCCGCATGCTCGCGCACATCTGATCCGGTGATGTTGCGCGGTTTGATGGTGACCGCATCGCGCTTCATCTCTCGCAGGCGCACATGGGCGCGGACGACGCCCGCCACCGAATTGCGGTCGGTGATGGCAATGGCAGAGAGGCCAAGCTCTGCGGCGCGCTCGACCATCTCCTCCGGGTGGGAGGCCCCGGTGAGGAAGGTGAAATTGGTCGTGGCGGCAAGCTCGGGAACACGCATGTTCCTATTATGTTCTCATGCGGCCGAGTCGGCAAGGGTGGCTGCGACGGGTGCGGCCAAAGGGAAAGCCGCGCTGGTGGAAGATCTTCACCAGGTCGGCGGCGCGCTGTGCCACACGCCGATTACGCAAGATTGTTACCCTTGCTTCGGTTGCATCATGCCGCAAGCCGCGCTAGCGGTTCTCAACCTCGTCCGGGAGAGACCGGCTTAGCCGGCGCCGAAGGCGCAACCGCCCCGGAAACGCTCAGGCAAAAGGACCGGCGGGGAGACATAGCTCTGGAGAGAGGCGCGGGAGCGCCCGCCGAAGGGATAGCGATCTCAGGCGAAAGGACAGAGGGGGCACGGTCCGGCAGATTGTCGGGCACGTGCCGGGCCATTCCGGCTGAAACGACCGGGAGGGGCCTGTGGGCGAAGAAAAACTGAAACACTCACCGCTGGATGCACTGCACCGCGAACTGGACGCCAAGATGGTGCCGTTCGCGGGCTGGGACATGCCGCTGAACTATGGCCCCGGCATCCTGAAAGAGCATCTGCACACACGAGCCGCCTGTTCGGTGTTCGATGTCAGCCACATGGGTCCGATGATGGTGCAGCCGCGGTCGGATGACCTGCAGGTCGCGGCCGAGGCCCTTGAGACCCTTATGCCGGTCGATGTGGCCGGTCTGGCCGAGGGTCGCCAGCGCTACGGCGTTCTGACCACCGAAGATGGCGGGATCATCGATGATCTGATGTTCGCGCGGCTGGAGCAGCAGTTCTATCTGGTGGTCAATGCGGGGAATGCGGAAGACGTGATCTATGGCATTGCCGAAAAGCTGAATGAGACCTGCCTGGCCGGCCCTTTGAAGAACCGCGCCATGCTGGCCGTGCAGGGTCCGCGCGCGGCCGAGGCGATGTCCTGGGTCGCGCCGGAGGCCGAGGGCATGCGTTTCATGGACGTGCGGGAGATCACGGTTGGCCCGACCAAGGCGCTGGTGTCCCGGTCCGGTTACACCGGGGAGGACGGCTTCGAGATTTCGATTGACGCGGACCATGGCGAGCCATTGGCACGGGCCCTGACCGGGCTGGATTTCGTCGATATGGCCGGGCTGGGCGCGCGCGACTCCCTGCGTCTGGAGGCAGGTCTCTGCCTCTATGGGAACGACATTGATCGCGAGACGTCTCCGGTTGAGGCGGGTCTGACATGGGCAATCCAGAAGGTCCGGCGCAGAGGGGGAGAGCGCGAGGGCGGTTTCCCGGGCGCAGAGCGGATCCTGAAGGAACTGGCCGACGGGCCTTCACGGCGTCTGGTCGGCCTGAAGCCCGAAGGCCGGGCACCGGTTCGGGCCGGGGCCACGCTGCATGTGGGCGACGGGCCGGAGATCGGTCACGTGACTTCGGGTGTTTTCGGGCCGACCGTCGAGGGGCCAGTCGCGATGGGCTACGTGGCCGCCGGGCACGCCGCGGAAGGCACCGCGTTGACTGCGGAAGTGCGTGGCAAGCGCCTGCCGCTGACCGTGCAGAAACTGCCGTTCATCACGCCGGGATACAAACGCTAGAAAGGGGAGAGCGACATGCTGAAATTCACCGATGACCACGAATGGTTGCAGATCGACGGCGATATCGCGACCGTCGGCATCACCACGCACGCAACCGAACAGCTGGGCGATATCGTCTTTGTCGAGCTGCCCGAAGTCGGGACCGAATTCGACAAGAACGATGCGGCCGGGGTCGTAGAATCCGTAAAGGCCGCATCGGATGTCTATATGCCGCTGGACGGCACCATTGCCGAGATCAACGAGGCGATCGTCGAGGAGCCCGCCAAGGTCAACGAGGACCCGATGGGCGCGGGCTGGTTTTTCAAGATCAAGCTTACCGATGTCGCCGACGCAGACGACCTGATGGATCAGGCCGCTTATGACGAGATGGTAAGCTGAGACAGCCAATCAGCACTGCATGTCCCCCTTGAAAACTCCGGGAGCCCCGCAATGACCACGCCGAAATACGAACCTTACGACTTCGCCAACCGCCGCCATATCGGGCCGTCGCCCGAGGAAATGGCGGATATGCTGGAGGTTGTCGGGGCCAACACGCTGGACCTGCTGATCGACCAGACGGTGCCGGACAGCATCCGGCAAAGGGAGGCGCTGGCATGGGGCCCGGCCCTGTCGGAACGGGCGACACTGGACAGGATGCGGGCGGTCGCTGGCAAGAACCGGATGGTCACCTCGCTGATCGGTCAGGGCTATCACGGCACGATCACGCCGCCCGCGATCCAGCGGAACATTCTGGAGAACCCGGCCTGGTATACCGCTTACACGCCATATCAGCCGGAAATCAGCCAGGGACGGCTGGAGGCGCTGCTGAACTATCAGACCATGATATGCGATCTGACGGGGATGGAGATCGCCAATGCCTCGCTGCTGGACGAGGCAACGGCGGCGGCCGAGGCGATGGCGATGGCACAGCGGCAGGCGAAGTCCAAGGCGACGCCGTTCTTCGTGGACCACGAGGTTTTGCCCCAGACATTGGCCGTGCTGCGGACGCGGGCCGAGCCGCTGGGGATCGAGATTGTCGTCGGTGATCCGTTCGCCGATCTTGAACCTGACGCAGTGTTCGGGGCGCTGTTCCAGTATCCGGGGCTGAACGGGGCGTTTCACGATTACACCGGCCAGATTGCGGCGCTGCATGGGGCGAAGGCGCTGGCGGTGATGGCGGCAGATCCGCTGGCCCTGTGTCTGCTGACGCCCCCGGGCGAGATGGGGGCCGATATCGCCATCGGCTCGACACAGCGGTTCGGCGTGCCCATGGGCTATGGCGGTCCGCACGCGGCCTATATGGCGACCAAGGATGCGCACAAGCGGGCGATGCCCGGGCGGCTGGTCGGGGTGTCAATCGACGCGCGCGGGAACAAGGCCTATCGGCTGGCCCTGCAGACGCGCGAGCAACATATCCGGCGGGAGAAGGCGACGTCGAACATCTGCACGGCGCAGGTTCTGCTGGCGGTGATTGCCGGCATGTACGCAGTCTTCCATGGCCCTGTCGGTCTGCGAGCAATCGCGGAGCGGGTTCACCGCAAGGCGGCCCGGATCGCCGATGGGCTGGAGCAGCTTGGCTTCGAGATCACGCCGAAGGCATTCTTTGACACGATCACGGTAGATGTGGGCAGGTTCCAGGGACTGATCCTTCGCAATGCGGTTGAGAACGGCGTGAACCTGCGGGCGATCGGTTCGGACAGGATCGGGATCACGGTTGATGAACGGACGCGGCCCGATACGGTGATGTCCGTGCTGCGGGCGTTTGGCGGGGATCATCTGGAATACACCGATGACTTCCCGCACTACAGGCTTCCGGAGGCATTGGCCCGCACCTCTGACTACCTGACCCACCCGATCTTTCACATGAACCGGGCGGAGCAGGAGATGACGCGCTACATGCGGCGTCTCGCCGACCGGGATCTGGCGCTGGACCGTTCGATGATCCCGTTGGGGTCCTGCACCATGAAGCTGAACGCGACCGTGGAGATGCTGCCCATCACCTGGCCGGAGTTTGCCGAGCTGCACCCCTTTGCTCCGGCCGATCAGGCCGAGGGCTACAGGGAGATGATCGGCGATCTGAACGAAAAGCTGTGCCAGATCACAGGCTATGACGCGATTTCCATGCAGCCGAATTCCGGCGCGCAGGGGGAGTATGCGG